>NZ_JBKQOI010000254.1:0-70830 GCF_052145595.1 Mycobacterium sp.
GCGGTCAACGCCTGCACAAACTGCTCATGAAACGCCGCCGCCTGCGCACCGAGTGCCTGAAAACCCCGACCATGAGCGGAAAACACCGCCGCAACCGCCGCCGACACCTCATCCTCAGCCGCGGCCAGCACCCCCGTCGTCTGGGTCGCCGCAGCGGCATTGGCCGCGGTGCGTATCGACCCGATATTCGCCAGATCTGTCGCCGCCGCCGTCACCAACTCCGGCGCCGCGATCACAAACGACATGGGACACCTCCCACCACGTCATGACCGATGCGTCAGAGTGACCCGGAATCGCCTGGCCAGCATCGGTCACGCGCAGATTCGAATCGTATCGCGATAAGGGGCAACCGATACCGGCTCCGGCTGAAGTTTCGGATTCCTGAAAGGCCTACGTCTTATTCTCGGTCGAGTCGGCAAAAGTGCTGCCAGAACTAATGTTCGGAGAGAGCAGCCGCTCGACATACTTGGCGATGACGTCGACTTCGAGGTTCACCTGCGTTCCGACCGGAGCACGACCCAAGGTGGTCAGTTCCCGCGTCGTCGGGATCAGCGAAACCTCGAACCAGTCCCTCGGTTCGGCGCCCAGCCCGGAGACCGTCAACGAAATCCCGTCGACGGTGATCGACCCCTTTTCGACGACGTAGCGGGCCACCGCCGCGGGGACCTCGATCCGCACCACCTCCCAGTGCTCCGACGGCGCCCGGGACACCACCTGGCCGGTGCCGTCGACATGACCCTGCACGATGTGCCCGCCCAGCCGGCTGTTGACGGCCGCGGCGCGCTCCAGGTTTACCGGGCTGCCGACCTGCAACGCACCCAGGTTGGACCGATTCAGGGTCTCGGCCATCACGTCGGCGGTGAATTGACCGTCGGGCCGTAGCTCGACGACCGTGAGGCACACGCCGTTGACGGCAATCGAATCGCCGTGGCCCGCATCGGCGGTCACCACGGGTCCGCGAATGGTCAGGCGGGCGGCATCCGCGAGGACGTCCCGGCCGGTGACCTCTCCGAGTTCCTCGACAATTCCGGTGAACATTCCACCAGGCTAATTCGCCGGCACTCCGCCGGTAAGCAGGCCCAAAGACCCTTGCGCGACAGGGGCCCGCGGCCCCGCGTTCAAAGTGCCGGTCACCGGCACCCTCTACGATGCAGGGTATGCAAACCCGCCGCCGTCTATCGGCCGTCCTTGCTTCCCTGAGCCTCGCCACCGCCTTGATCGCCGGCTGCTCGTCAAGCTCGCAGCCGAGCGGCGCGCCACTGCCAGACGCCACGACACTGGTCAAGCAATCCACCGACACCACCAAGAACGTCAAGAGTGCCCATCTCGTGTTGACGGTGAACGGAAAGATTCCGGGCATGCCCATCAAGGTGTTGACCGGTGACCTCACCACCACACCGGCCACCGCGGCGTCGGGGAACGCCACGATCACATTCGGGGGGTCTGACATCCAAACCGACTTCAAGGTCGTCGACGGCGACCTGTGGGCCACCCTCACGCCGAACAAATGGAGCGACTTCGGCAAGGCCTCCGACATCTACGACGTCTCGGTGATCCTGAACCCGGACACCGGCCTGGCCAACGTGCTGTCGAACTTCAGCAATGCCAAGGCCGAGGGCCGCGACACCATCAACGGACAGAGCGCCATTCGCATCAGCGGAAGCGTCTCGGCCGATGCGGTGAACAAGATCGCGCCGCCCTTCAATGCGACGCAGCCGCTGCCGGCCACGGTCTGGATTCAGGAGACCGGCGACCATCAGCTGGTTCAGGCCAGCCTGCAAAAGAGTTCGGGCAATTCCGTCCAGATGACCCTGTCCAATTGGGGCGAATCGGTCCAGGTCGCCAAGCCCCCGGCGAGCTCATGAGCGCACAGACGGGACGCCGGGTCGCGATCAGCGCGGGCAGCCTTGCAGTACTGCTGGGCGCCCTCGACACGTACGTCGTGGTCACGATCATGCGCGACATCATGCACGACGTCGGGATCCCGATTAACCAACTGCAGCGGATCACCTGGATCGTCACGATGTACCTGCTGGGCTACATAGCCGCCATGCCGCTGCTGGGCCGGGCCTCGGACCGGTTCGGCCGTAAGCTGCTGCTGCAGGCCAGCCTGGCCCTGTTCATAGTCGGGTCGGTGGTCACAGCCTTGGCCGGGCATTTCGGCGATTTCCACATGCTGATCGCCGGCCGCACCATCCAGGGCGTGGCCAGCGGCGCCTTATTGCCGGTCACGCTGGCCCTGGGTGCCGATTTATGGTCACAACGCAATCGCGCCGGCGTGCTGGGCGGTATCGGCGCCGCGCAGGAGCTCGGCAGTGTGCTCGGCCCGTTGTACGGGATCTTCATCGTCTTTTTGTTCCACGACTGGCGATACGTGTTCTGGATCAACGTCCCGCTGACCTTGATCGCGATGGTGATGATCCAGTTCAGCCTGCCGTCGCACCAACGCACCGACGAGCCGGAGAAGATCGACCTGGTAGGCGGTCTGTTGCTCGCCACCGCGCTGGGACTTGCGGTGATCGGGCTCTACAACCCCAGCCCCGACGGCAAACACGTGCTGCCGAGCTATGGGCTGCCATTGGTGATCGGGGCGATCGTCGCCGCGGCGGCTTTCGTGGTGTGGGAACGCTTCTCGCGCACCCGGCTGATCGATCCGGCCGGGGTTCGCTTCCGGCCCTTCCTTTCCGCGCTGGGCGCATCGTTGGCCGCGGGCGCGGCGCTGATGGTGACGCTGGTCGACGTGGAGCTGTTCGGGCAGGGCGTGCTGGCGATGGACCAGAACCAGGCCGCCGGGTTGCTGCTGTGGTTCCTCGTCGCGCTGCCGATCGGCGCGGTGCTGGGCGGATGGATCGCCACCGTGGTCGGCGACCGCGCGATGGTCTTCGTCGGTCTGCTCATCGCCGCCTACGGGTACTGGCTGATTCACTACTGGCGGGAAGACGTCATGGACCACCGGCACAACATCTTCGGTTTGTTCAGCGTGCCCGCACTGCACGCGGACCTCTGCGTAGCCGGTCTCGGACTTGGCCTGGTGATCGGGCCGCTGTCGTCGGCCGCCCTGCGGGTGGTCCCGGCCGCACAACACGGCATCGCCTCGGCGTCGGTGGTGGTGGCCCGCATGACGGGCATGCTGATCGGTGTGGCGGCGCTGACCGCCTGGGGCTTTTACCGGTTCAACCAAATCGTGGACGGTCTGACGGCGGCGATCCCGCCGAACGCCACCCTGTTCGAACGCCTGGCCGCCCAAGGATCGCTGTTCATCAAAGCGTTCGCGCTGATGTACGGCGACATATTCGAGGTCACCGTCGGCATCTGTGTGGCGGGGGCGCTGCTGGGCCTGTTGGTCGGCGGCCGCAAGGAACACGCCGGGGAAGCGGTAGTCCCCGAGGAGCGCGCCGCAATAAACCCAGTGCGCACTCCCTGAGCGCTAAGCGCTGTGCGGCACCAGGCTGAGCACCAGATCGGGGCCGGCCCGGTCGATGCCGTCGAACCGCCAGCGCGACGCCCGCGCAATAGTGGGCACCCCCACATCGTCGACGGCGGTGATGGGGCCACCCAACAGCATCGGCGCGATGTAGGCCAGGATGCGATTGACTGCCCCGGCCCGCAGGAAAGCACCGGCGAGGGTGGGACCACCCTCCAGCAGTACATCGGTGCGGTCTGAAAGCGCCTTGATCACCTCCATGGGGTCGTGAGTACGAATCACCATGGTGCGCGAATCGTCGTTGAGAACCTTTGCGTCGGGCGGCATTTCGCGCATGCCAACCACCACTCGCAGCGGCTGCCGGTCCGCCAGCGAGCCGTCGGCGAGCCGGGCGGTCAACACCGGATCGTCGGCCAGGACGGTGCCGGTGCCGACCACGATCACGTCCGCGATCGCGCGGCGACGATGCAGGTCCAACCGGGCAGCCTCACTCGAGATCCACTGGCTGGTGCCGTCGGCGGCGGCGCTGCGGCCATCGACGCTGCTGGCGTACTTCCACGTCACGTGGGGCAGCCCGGTCCGTTGCTTGTGCAGCCACTCCCGCAGCGGTCCGGCCACCACCTGATCGGCCAGCACGCCGGACCGAACCTGCAGGCCCGCCGCCTGCAGCCGGCCGGCACCGCCGCCCGCAATCCCGTTCGGATCGGGCACGGCGTAAATCACCGTGCCCACCCTGGCTTCGATCAGGGCATTCACGCACGGCGGAGTCTTGCCAAAGTGGTTGCACGGCTCCAGGGTGACCACCGCAATGCCGCCGGCCGCCAGACCGCCGGCCCTCCGCAGCGCCACCACCTCGGCATGGTCGCCACCGGCGGGCTCGGTGGCGCCGACGCCGACGACCCGGCCTTCCTGGTCCACGATGACCGCGCCGACCGGTGGATTCGGATAGGTGGTGCCCTTGACCAGGTAGGACTGCTCGATCGCCAGACGCATCGCCGCGTCGAGGCTGTTGACCGACTGAGCGCTCATCGACTTTTTTGGGGTCTCAGGTGCGGTGAAGCGGCGAGGGCCTGTTGCCGTAAAGCCGCGACCGCGGCCTCCGGATCTTCCGCGCCGAATACCGCCGAACCGGCGACAAAGCAGTCGACACCGGCTTCGGCGGCTTGCTCGATCGTGTCCTCGTTGACGCCGCCGTCGATTTCGACCAGGATCGTCAGCTCCCCCGCGTCGACCATCTTCCGTACGGTACGCACCTTGCTCAGCACTTCGGGGATGAAACTCTGACCGCCGAAACCGGGCTCGACCGACATAACGAGGAAGGTGTCGAAGTACGGCAGGATTTCCAGGTACGGCTCCAGCGGGGTCCCCGGCTTCACGCTGATCCCCGCCTTGGCGCCGGCGGCGCGGATGTCGCGGGCCACCCCGACCGGATTGTCGGTGGCCTCGGCGTGGAAGGTGACGTTGTAGGCGCCCGCCTCAGCGTACGGCGGCGCCCAGCGGTCCGGATCCTCGATCATCAAATGGCAATCCATCGGGATGGTGGTGGCGGCCAGCAGGCTCTCTACCACCGGCAGGCCGATGGTCAGGTTCGGGACGAAGTGGTTGTCCATCACGTCGACGTGCAACCAGTCGGCGCCGTATACGGCCGCCGCTTCGTCGGCCAGCCGGGCGAAATCGGCGGAAAGGATCGACGGTGCGATCAGGGGTCCCGCGTTACTGCGAGGCATGAGCGTCAGACTACGCAGCCGCGCGGCCAAGCTCACGTCAGGCGACGCAGCGCGGCGGCGAACATGGCGTCGGTGCCGTGCCGGTGTGGCCACAGCTGCGCGTAGGGGCCGTCCCCCAGTCCTTCACTGACGGGCGCGAACAGCGGCCGGGTATCCAGCGCGCACACCGGACGACGGCGCAGCGCGTCGCCGACCACCCCGACGGTTTCGACGAGGTGCGGCGTACAGGTCGCATATAGCACCACGCCGCCGGGCCGGGTCAGCGCGATCGCGGCGGCCAGCAGCTCGCGCTGCAGCTTGGCCAGCGCCGGCACGTCGGCCGGCTGACGCCGCCACCGGGCCTCCGGCCGACGGCGCAATGCGCCCAGTCCGGTGCAGGGCACGTCCACGAGCACCCGGTCGAACCCCGGCTCGAGGCCGGCCTGCCGCCCGTCGGCCCGCACCACGTCAACCGGTAGCCCGCGGGTGTTCTCCACCACCAGGTCGGCGCGGCGCGACGCAGGTTCCACCGCCGTGACCTGAGCCCCGGAGGCCAGGCCCAGTGCGGCCAGCAGCGCGGTCTTACCGCCCGGCCCGGCGCACAGGTCCAGCCACCGTCCGGTGTCGCCGTCGACCGGCGCCAGCGTCAGCGCGCGGGCCACCAGCTGGCTGCCCTCGTCCTGGACCAGCGCGGAGCCGTCGCGCACCGCTGCCAGCCGTCCGGGATCCCCGCCCGGCAGGTACACCGCATACGGCGAATAACGGCCGACGGTACCGCCCACCGCCTCGGCCAGCTCGGCGGCGGTGAGCACCCCCGGGCGCGCCGCCAGGTGCACCTGAGGCCGCTCGTCATCGCTGGCCAGTACCGCGTCGAGCTCTGTCGCGGCCGCGCCCAGCGCATCGGCGAAGGCCTGGGCGATCCAGCGCGGGTGTGCGTGCACGAACGCGGCATGCCCGATCGGGTCCCGTGACGGGTCGGGAGCCAGCTCGTCGACCCAGGACTTCTCGTCTCGCGCGGCGATGGTCCGCAGCACGCCATTGACGAAACCCGCTCGCGCCGAGTCGAATTCGATCCCGGCCTGTTCGACCGTGGTGGACACCGCGGCGTGCGCGCCGACCCTGGTGCGCAGCAGCTGGTAGGTGCCGAGCCGCAGCAGGTCCAGCAGTACCGGATTGATGGCTTCCGGCGAGCGCCCGGCCGCCGCGCCGATAACCGCGTCGAGCAGGCCCCGGGTACGGCAGGTGCCGTAGGTCAGCTCGGTGGCGAAAGCGGCGTCGCGGCCGCTGATTCCGCGTTCACGCAGCACCGCGGGCAGGGCCAGGTTCGCGTATGCATCGCGCTCGCTGACGGCCCGGAGCACCTCGAACGCGGCGGCACGCGCCGGGTCCAGCGGCCGGCGCCGCTTGCGCGGGTCGGGGCTCATGATGCCCGCGCGGCGGGATCGAGCCGAGCACCCCGCGCCCAGTCGACGGCGTTCATGAATTTCTTCCCGGGCGGCTGAATCTGCCCGAGCCGCACCGGTTCCGATCCGGTGCCGACCCACACGTCTCGGCGGTCCACGTGAATAGCGCCGGGCGGCAGGGGTTCTGGGGCGCGGTCAAGGCGCACCGGTCCGAGTTTCAAGCGCAGGTCGCCGATCAGCGTCCAGGCGCCGGGGGCGGGCGTGACGGCACGGATGCGACGCTCCACCACCGGTGCCGGCAGGTCCCAGCGCACCCGGGCCTGCTCGACGGTGATCTTCGGCGCGATGCTGACCCCGTCGGCCGGTTGCGGTCGCGGCGTCAGCGTTGCGTCGGCGATGCCGTCCAGCGTGGCCGACAGCAGCACCGCGCCCGAAAGGGCAAGCCGCTCAAGCAGATCGCCCGCGGTGTCGGTCGGCCGGATCGTCTCGGTGACGACCCCGTAGACCGGTCCGGAGTCCAGGCTCGGCTCGATCTGGAACGTCGTCGCCCCGGTGATGCTGTCCCCCGCGGCGATCGCCGCCTGCACCGGGGCCGCGCCGCGCCACGCGGGCAGCAGCGAGAAGTGCAGGTTGATCCAGCCATGCGGGGGCACCGCGAGCAGGTCGTCGCGCAGCAGCGCGCCGTAGGCCACCACCGCGCAGCAGTCCGGCGCCAGTTCGGTCAGTTCGGCGACGAACTCCGGTGAGTTCGGCCGCGACGGGCGCAGCACCGGGATGCCACGATCGAGCGCCTCGCGGGCCACCGGCGACGGCTCCGGCTTGCCGCGCCGGCCGGCGGCGGCGTCGGGCCGAGTCAGCACGGCGATCACCTCGTGCCCGGTTGAGTCGATGAGACGGCGCAACGCGGGCAGCGCGGGTTCGGGGGTGCCGGCGAAGACGAGGCGCACGGGCACAGTCTAGGAAGCGTCGGTCCCCCGCCCCACATCCCGGACCGGCCTGCCGATTGCATGTGTACTATTGTTGCTATTGCATACTATTTCTGGAAGTCATGATCGGGATCCCGGGCGGCGACAGCCCATTCCTCACATCCGAAGGAGGTCTGATGACCCTCGACACCACCATCGGCGACGACCACAGGCTGGCGGCGGCGCATCGGGCCATGTGGGCGCTGGGTGACTACGCGGTCATGGCCGAGGAAGTGATGGCCCCGCTCGGGCCGGTCCTGGTCGCCGCCACGGGTATCGGACCGGGCGTCCGAGTGCTCGACGTCGCTGCCGGTTCGGGCAATGTGTCGCTTCCCGCCGCCAAAACGGGCGCCACCGTCGTTTCCACCGACCTCACCCCTGAGCTGCTGCAGCGGTCCCGGGCCAGGGCCGCGGCACGAGGGTTGACACTCGACTACCGAGAAGCCAATGCGCACGCGCTGCCATTTGGTGACGGCGAGTTCGACACGGTGATATCGGCGATCGGCGTGCAGTTCGCGCCCGACCATCAGCGCGCCGCCGACGAACTGATCCGGGTCTGCCGGCCGGGCGGGATGATCGGCGTGGTCAGCTGGACCCGAGAAGGATTTTTTGGCCGGATGCTCGCCACCATCAGGCCATACCGGCCGAGCCTGTCGCCGGCTGTACCCCCGGCCGCGTTATGGGGACGTGAAGGCTATGTCGCGGGCCTGTTGGCCGATCGAGTGGGCCGCGTCACCGCGCTACGGGCCAATTTGGAGGTGAACAGGTTCGACAGCGCCGAGGCCGTGCACACCTACTTCAAGACTCACTACGGCCCGACGATCGAGGCTTACGCGAATATCGGCCACAACCGGGTGCTGGCCACCGAGCTCGACGCCCAGCTTGTCGAACTCGCGCAGCAATACCTAAACCACGGCACCATGCAATGGGAGTACCTGCTGGTCACCGCTGAAAGATCAGCAAAACGATGAGTCAGTCACAAATCGATATCCACGTCGAGGTGGACGTCGGGCTCGCCGCCGGCAGCGGTGAACTCCCTCAGGGCCCGCACCAGCCCATGGCGCTCCGCCGGTGGCATCTTCTCCACGATGGCGGCGATCTCGGCGCGCCGGTACGCGGTGACCCGACGGACGACCTCGCGCCCGCGCTTGGTCAGCGCGGCGAGCAGTTCACGCCGAGAAGTCGGGTGCGGTAGCCGGTCGATCAGCCCGGCGGCAACGAGCCGGTCGACCATCCGGCCGGTCGCCGACGGTTGCACGCCCAGCAGTCCGGCCAGGGTGGCCAGGTTGACCGGCCCCCGGTTGGACAGAATCACCAAGGTCCGAAACTGCGGAAGGGTGATGGTGTCGTCGACCTGCCCGATCGAGCGAGCCGATATGGCCACCAGCAGCCGCGAAGCCGTCAGCAACGCATCGGTGATCGCATCCAGTGACTCGTCGGGTGTCGTCGCGTTTTCCGCCGCCATCGTGCCCCCTCCTCCGGGCCTTTACCCGGGCCATCAGCGGGCCAAAGAGTAGAAAGTGTAACAGCCTTAATATCGAAGTCAGGAATTATTTCCTGCACATACTATCGCCACAGGGAACGATTCGACAGGCCTGGCTAGCCAATGTGCAGTGGGTCGATCTGCACCCGGACCGGCTCGTGGGCCTGCCGTGCACTGAGCACACCGACGCCGCGCCGCAGACTGGCGGCCAGCGCCAGGCCCTGCACACGGGGGACTCGCACCAGCATCCGGGTCGCCGGCACGCCGGCTGGGGTTCCGGGCGGGCGGCGCACGCCCGGCGGCAGATCCACCGGGCCGAGCAGGTCGGTTCCGTCGGGCAGTTGGGCCTCGTCGAGCAGCGCCGCCACGGCGCCGGCCGCTCCGTCTATGGCGGCCATGTGCACGCTGGGCGGCAGGCCGACTTCGGTTCGAGCCGTCAGTTCGGCCTCGGCGTGACCCACGGGATCCCAGCGGATCAGCGATTGCACTGTGGGAATGGATGATTCGGCGACCACCATCACCACACCACCCTCGCCGCGGGCCCGCACCAGGGCGGCGGCGGTCATCCAGCGCCACAGGGCTTCCTCGGCGGCGCGCAGGTCCTGCCGGCCCAGCAGCGCCCAGGTGTCCAGCAGTAGCGCCGCCCCATACCCACCCGCCGCACGCGGCTCGGCCCCCGGGGTGGCGACCACCAGGGCCGGACGGGCGGCGACCTCCGCCACAATGGCGTCGCCCGCCGAGGTGACGACCGGCGTGCCGGCGAACGCGCGGCCGAGCTCTTCGGCCGTGCGCCGCGCCCCAACCACCACCGCGCGCACCGCATCCGACCCGCACCGCGCGCACCGCAACGCCGGTTCGGCGCGGCCGCACCAGCGGCAGACGGCACCCCGCTCGTGCAGCGACAGCGGACCGTTGCAGTGCCGACAGCGGGCGATCGCGCGGCAGCGCCCGCACGCCAGCGACGGGATGTACCCGCGCCGCGGCACCTGCACCAGCACCGGCGCTCCGGCCTGCAGCGACGAGCGGGCGGCGCGCAGCGCGATGGACGGAATGCGCGCGGTGTGCGCGGCCGGGTCGCGTTCGTCCGCGTAGCCGCTGTCGTCGAGGGCGATCACCCGCGGGGTGCGGGCCCGCACCAACGGCCGCGCCGCGACTATGTCGTGCGCCCATCCGCTGCGCACCAACGCGTGGGCTTCGGCGGTGCGGGCGTAGCCACCGATCAGCGCCGCACACCGGGCCTGATGCGCCCGCAGCATTGCCACCTCTCGGGCATGCGGGTACGGCGCCCGCGGCTCGGCCAGGGTGTCGTCGGCGTCGGCCCACACCATGACCAGGCCCAGGTCGCTCAGCGGCGCGAACACCGCACTCCGGGTGCCGATCACCAACCGCGCGGTGCCCCGCAGCGCCGCAAGCCAACGCCGGTAACGTGCGGCCGGCCCGAGGCCCGCCGAAAGTGCCACCACGCCGTCTTCGCCGATCCGGGCGGTCGCGGCCCGCCACAGCGTGTCCAGATCCCGCTGATCGGGCACGATCGCCAGTGCCGCCCGTCCCGTCCGAATTGTCTGCGCGGCTGCCTCGGCGAACCGGTCCGCCCACGGCTCGCCCGGCAGCGCCTGCCACACGGCCCGGGCGGCGCGCGACTCTGCCAGCGCGGCCAGGAACTGCGCGCCGCGGCCGTAGGCTTGCCAGCCGGACGGGTCGACGGGTGCTGGAACCGACGGGACCGGCAGCGCGAGGGTCGCCGTCGGTTCCCGCTCCACCCTGGCGTGCCGCGGCGGCACCGCCAGGCGCAACACGTCCGGCCGCGTCCCCGCGTAGTGCGCCGCCACCGCATCGACCAATCTGCGGATTTCCGCGGTGAGCACCGGTTCGGCCGACACGACGCGATCCAGCCAGCCCAGCTTGCCCGGGTGATCGGTGTCGTTGCGGCGCTCCAGCACAAACCCGTCGACCAGCCGGCCGTGGAACCGCACCCGCACCCGCACCCCCGGCTGGGCATCGTCGGACTGCTCGGCCGACACCAGGTAGTCGAACTCGCGGTCCAGGTGCGGCACCGACAGCATCGGCAGCACCCGGGCGATTGGTTCCACCTCGACGGGCGTGCGCGCGGCCCCGGTCCCGGTCACGGCGCCCTCGAACCCCGGGTTAGATTGCCAGCCAACATTTCTTCCGTCATTACCGTCCGGGCGCACCGTACCGCCGGGGCCCGACAGCTAGCCTTCGTCAGGCTCAGGCTCGTAATCGGGTTCCTCGCGACCGAAGAAGAACCCGGCGGTGATCAGGATCTGGGCCGCGGCGTACGACCACCAGATCGGCACCGCCAATGCGTCGTTGTCCAGGACGAATCGGCCGATCCCGATCATCGCATCGGACGCCGCGAAACAGACCGCCCCCACCGCGGTCCAGATGGTCGGCAGCTGCGCCAGCAGCGCCACGCATACCATCGCCGTCAGCACCATCATGTAAACAGTCACCGGAATCGTCAGCTTGTCGCGGCCCAAATGAGGCCCGAACCATACCAGCAACGACACGGACGCCAGGCACATCAGCACCACGGCGGCCAGGCGCGGCGACGACGGCCGCCCCTTCGCCACCAGAGGAAGCAGTGCGGCCAGGAAACAAAAGTGCGCCAACAGGAATGCCGCCAGCCCCGAGACGAATGACAGCGTCCACCACGGGATCGCCAAGAGCCAGTCGCCGACGGCCGACAACAGCAGCGCCGGCATCAGCCACCGCCGCTCGCGGACGATGGGGTGCGCCACGGCGGCGACGGTGAGCAACAACGCCATCGATGCTTTGAAGGGCGGCTGCAGAATCCAGTGTCCGGTCAACTCCGTTCCCGGCGGTGAGCGCAGCGCGAGCACAGTCAAGTAGACGCCGTAGCCGGTGCCCGCCCAGCCGGCCAACACCCAGCTGCCGGACACCAGGCGGGGTGCGTACGGTACTTCCATGCCCAGCTTGGACAGCACAGCCGACGAGAAACCCGCTATCGACCCCATTCTGCTGAAGGTACTGGATGCGGTTCCCTTTCGGCTATCAACCGACGATGGTATTGATGCGGCGCGGCAACGGTTCCGCGACCTGCCGCGCCGGCCGGTGCATCCCGAGCTGCGGGTCGAAGACCGGGCCATCCCGGGTCCCGCGGGTCCCATCGGCATCCGGATCTATTGGCCGGCAACAGATCCCGCTGATGGCGCCGCGCCACCCGTCGTATTGTTTTTCCACGGCGGCGGCTTCGTCGTGGGCGACCTGGATACCCACGACGGCTCGTCTCGTCAACATGCGGTGGGCGCCGACGCCGTTGTGGTGTCCGTCGACTACCGGCTGGCGCCCGAGCACCCCTACCCCGCCGCCGTCGAAGACGCTTGGGCCGCAACACTCTGGGTCGCCGAGCACGGCCCCGAGATTGGTGCCGACACCAACCGCATGGCCGTCGCGGGGGATTCGGCCGGCGGAACCATCGCGGCGGTGATGGCGCAACGGGCCCGTGACGACACCGGCAAGGGAGTCCCGCCGATCGCGTTCCAGCTGTTGTGGTATCCCTCCACGCTGTGGGATCCGTCGCTGCCGTCCTTCACCGAAAACGCTACAGCGCCGATCCTCGACGCCAAGGCCATCGCTCAGCTCTCCCGTTGGTACGCAGGCGAAGTCGACCTATCCGCCCCGCCGCCGGCGATGGCACCGGGGCGGGCGAAACGCCTGGCCGACCTGCCACCGGCCTACATCGCCGTCGCCGGTCACGACCCGCTCCGCGACGACGGCATCCGCTACGGCGACCTGCTGGCCGCCGCGGGCGTCCCCGTCGAGGTGCATAACGCCGAGACGATGGTGCATGGCTACCTCGGCTACGCCGGCGTGGTGCCCGCGGCCACCGCCGGGCTGGAGCGTGGCCTCGCGGCATTGCGGAATGCGCTGCACAAGTGAACGGGGGGCGTACGGTGTACGAATGATTGAGCCGACCATCGCCCGACCAGGCATCGATCCGACGTTCAAAACGTTGCTCGACGCATTCCCGATGACCTTCAATGCGGCCGACGGCGTCGAGGTCGCACGCTCGCGGCTGCGGCTGCTCAAGGTACCCACGGAAATGCTTCCCGACCTGCGGATCGAAGAGCGGACGATCGGTCATGGTGAGCTCACCGACATTCCGGTTCGGATCTACTGGCCGGCCGGTGAAACGGCAGATGGGGACTTGCCTGTCGTCGTCTTCTACCACGGGGGCGGATTCGCGCTTGGCGACCTGGAGACCCACGACCCCGTCGCCCGCTCGCACGCCGTGGGCGCCGAGGCCATCGTGGTGTCCGTCGACTACCGGCTCGCCCCGGAGCACCCGTTCCCGGCCGGGGTGAACGATTGCTGGGCCGCGTTGCGGTGGGTCGCCGAGAACGCCGCGGAGCTGGGCGGTGACCCGGACCGGATCGCCGTGGCGGGCGACTCCGCGGGCGGCAATCTGGCCGCGGTGATGGCGCACCTGGCCCGGGACAGCGGGGGCCCGGAATTGAAGTTCCAGCTGCTGTGGTACCCGGTCGTCACCGCCGACCTCTCATTGCCGTCGTACACCGAGAACGCCACTGCGCCGATTCTGGACCTCGACGTCATCGACGCCTTCCTCTCCTGGTACCTGCCCGACGTCGACATCACCGACCCGACGGCGTTGCCCATCACCCTCGCCCCGGCCAACGCCGCCGATTTATCCGGTTTGCCGCCCGCCTACATCGGAACCGCCGAACACGATCCGCTGCGCGATGACGGGGCCCGTTACGCCGAGCTGCTAAATGCCGCGGGCGTGCCCGCCGAGCACTGCAACGAGCCCACCCTGGTGCACGGCTACGCCAGCTTCGCCTCGGTGATACCCGCCGCCGCCGAGGCCACGGATCGCGGGCTGGCGGCGCTGAAGAAGGCGCTGTACTGCTAGGGTTGCACGTCATCGGAGGCAGCCGCAAATGACAACGACCCCCGACTATCAGGCCCTCATCGTCGGCGCCGGATTCTCTGGCATCGGCGCCGCGATCAAACTCGACAAGGCGGGCCTTCCCGATTACCTGTTGTTGGAAGCCGGCGACGGAGTGGGCGGGACCTGGCACTGGAACACCTATCCCGGTATCGCCGTGGACATTCCGTCGTTTTCCTATCAGTTTTCCTTCGAGCAGAGCCCGCACTGGTCGCGGACCTACGCGCCGGGACGCGAGCTGAAGGCGTATGCCGAACACTGCGTCGACAAATACGGCGTCCGATCGCGTATCCGGTTCAATACCAAGGTCATCGCCGCCGAGTTCGACGAGGAAAACCACTTGTGGCGGGTGCAGACCGATCCCGGCGGCGAAATAACGGCGCGCTTCCTGATCAGCGCCAGCGGGGTGCTGACCGTGCCGAAGCTGCCAGACATCGACGGCGTGGATTCCTTCGCCGGCATCACCATGCACACCGCGCGGTGGGATCACAGCCAGGACCTGACCGGTAAGCGCGTCGCCGTCATCGGCACCGGCGCCTCGGCGGTGCAAGTCATTCCCCAGATCGCACCGATCGTCAAGCACCTCAAGGTATTTCAGCGCACCCCGATCTGGTGCTTTCCCAAGTTCGACGTCCCGCTGCCGGCGCCCGCGCGCTGGGCGATGCGGGTCCCGGGCGGCAAAATCGTCCAGCGGCTACTCAGCCAGGCCTTCGTAGAGGTGACGTTTCCGATCTCGGCGCAGTACTTCACGGTTTTTCCGCTCGGCAAGAGGATGGAGTCGGCGGGACTCGCCTATCTGCGACAACAGGTCGACGACCCGACGGTGCGCGAGCAACTCACCCCGCGGTACGCGGTCGGCTGCAAACGGCCCGGCTTTCACAACGGCTATCTCGCCACGTACAACCAAGACAACGTGCGGCTGGTGACCCAGCCGATCGACAAGATCACGCCGTTCGCGGTGGCCACCACGGACGGCGACAGCCACGAGATCGATGTGCTGGTTCTGGCGACCGGCTTCAAGGTGATGGACACCGACAACGTCCCCACCTACGCGGTCACCGGAAGCGGCGGCAAGTCGTTGAGCCGGTTCTGGGACGACCATCGACTGCAAGCCTACGAGGGCGTCAGCGTTCCCGGCTACCCGAACTTCTTCACCGTGTTCGGCCCGTACGGCTACGTCGGCTCTTCGTATTTCGCGCTCATCGAGACGCAGACCCACCACATCGTGCGGTGCCTTAAGCGGGCCCGCCGCGACGGCGCGACCCGCGTCGAGGTGACCGAGGAGGCCAACGCCCGCTATTTCGCCGAGGTGATGCGGAAGCGACACCGCCAGATCTTCTGGCAGGACAGCTGCCGGCTGGCCAACAGCTACTACTTCGACAAGAACGGCGATGTGCCGCTGCGCCCCACCACCACGCTGGAGGCCTATTGGCGCAGTCGCCGTTTCGATCTCGATGACTACCGATTCACCAGCTAGCGGCTCGCTCCGAGCCGGGGTGCTAACGGCGGTACGCTCGAGGCGTGGCAAAAGAGTTTTCGCGGATCGACGAGTCGCTCCGCGAGTTCATCGGTCAACAGGCCATGTTCTTCGTTGCCACCGCCCCCTCCGATGGCGGACGAATAAACCTCTCTCCCAAGGGATATCGCGACACCTTCGCGGTGCTCGACGACCACACCGTCGCCTACCTTGACCTGTTCGGCAGCGGTGTCGAGACAATCGCGCACCTGCGTGACAATGGCCGGATCACCATCATGTTCTGCTCGTTTTCCCGTAACTCGCGGATCTTGCGGCTGTTTGGCAGCGGGCGGGTCGTCCGCCCGGATGACGCCCAATTCAGCAGCCTGCTAACGCGTTTCGGGGCTCAGCATGCGGGCACCCGTGCGATCGTCGTCATCGACATCGAACGGATCGCCGACGCCTGCGGGTTCGCGGTGCCGTACTACGAGCTCGTGGGCGAACGGCCGGTGCTCGACGCGCATCACACGCAGGCGTCCGACGAGAAGTTCGCCGGCCTGGCCGACCGCAACCGGCGCAGTATCGACGGGCTGCCCGCGCTAGACGCCGACCACCCGCTGCCTAAAGGGCACGCTTGAGCCCGGCAAGCAAAGTCTGCGACACGCCGTGGTGGTGCGGTTTCTTCGGCTCCTGAGGCCTGCGCCGCGGGCTACCGCTTACACCGCCCGCTTGAGCTCGTCGACCTTGTTGAGCTGCTCCCACGGCAGCTCGATGTCGGTGCGGCCGAAGTGCCCGTAGGCCGCGGTCTGCGCGTAGATCGGGCGCAACAGGTTCAGGTCGCGGATGATGGCGCCGGGCCGCAGGTCGAACACCTCGGGAATGACCTTTTCGAGCTTGACCGGGTCGACCGCCTCGGTTCCGAAGGTCTCGATGAACAGGCCGACGGGGGCGGCCTTGCCGATGGCGTAGGCCACCTGCACCTCCACCCGCTCCGCCAGGCCGGCCGCAACGATGTTTTTTGCCACCCAGCGCATCGCGTACGCCGCTGACCGGTCCACCTTGGACGGATCCTTACCGGAGAAGGCTCCGCCGCCGTGCCGGGCCCACCCGCCGTACGTGTCGACGATGATCTTGCGGCCGGTCAGCCCGGCGTCGCCCATGGGCCCGCCGAGCACGAACTTGCCGGTCGGGTTGATCAGCAACCGCGTCGACGACGTGTCCAGCGTGCCGTGGGCCAGGTCGTCGAGCACGGTGTTGAGCACCTTTTCCCGGATGTCGGGCGTGAGCGTGTTGTCCAGGTCGATGTCGGCCGCGTGCTGGGTGGAGATGACCACGGTGTCCAGCCGGACCGGAACGTTGTCCTCGTAGGCGATGGTGACCTGTGTCTTGCCGTCCGGACGCAGATACGGCAGCACGCCGTTCTTGCGAACCTCGGTCAGCCGCCGCGACAGGCGGTGGGCCAGCGCGATGGGCAGCGGCATCAGTTCCGGGGTGTCGTTGATCGCGTAGCCGAACATCAGGCCCTGGTCACCGGCGCCCTGGGCGTCCAGTGGGTCCGCCGCGCCCTCGACGCGTGCCTCATGGGCGGTGTCGACGCCCTGCGCGATGTCCGGTGATTGCGCGCCGATGCCGATGTTCACCCCGCACGACGCCCCGTCGAAGCCCTTGTCCGACGAGTCGTAGCCGATTTCGAGAATGCGCTCGCGGACCGTGTTGGTGATGTCGGCGAACGCCTCCTTCGCCGTCGTCGTCACCTCGCCCACGACGTGCACCTGCCCGGTGGTCACCAACGTCTCGACCGCCACACGTGAGTGGGGGTCCTGCGCCAGTAGCGCGTCGAGGACCGAGTCGCTGATCGCGTCACAGATCTTGTCGGGATGCCCCTCGGTCACCGACTCACTGGTAAACAGCCGACCCGTTTCGCTCACGATCTCAGTCCTTCCGATAATTAGTTAGTCGAATCATATCCTCTGCGGGGGACCGTACGGCACCCGCCCGGGCGCCGGAGCAGCCAGACCCCACTACCCGATATCGCCGTGCAGGAACGCGACGATCGCATCAACGATACGACTTGCCATCAGCGTCTTGGAGCCGTGTTGCAGCGCCGACTCGGTCCCGTCGGATGCCAGCAGCCAGCCGTCGTTGCTGTCCACCTCGAATGCCCTGTTGTCGCCGACGGCGTTGACCACCAATAGGTCGCAACCCTTGCGCCGCAGCTTTTCCCGCGCGTGAAACAGCACGTCGCCGTTGGCGTCGCCGGTCTCGGCGGCGAAGCCCACGATGGCCCGCATGTTGGGCAGCTGCCCGTGCGCACGGGCCCGCACCGCGCCGGCCAGCACGTCGTCGTTGCGCACCAATTCGATCGTCGGTGGTTCGTCCTGGCTGTTCGGGCCCTTTTTGATCTTGGCCGCGGCAACCCGCGCGGGGCGAAAGTCGGCGACCGCCGCCGCCATCACCAGCACGTCGGCCTCGGAAGCATGCTTGGACACCGCATCGCCGAGTTGCTCCGCCGAGCTGACGTGCACCACGTTGACACCGGCGGGGTCGATCAGGCCGGCGGTGTGCCCGGCGATCAGCGTGACCTCGGCGCCGCGCTGGGCGGCGACCCGTGCGACCGCATAGCCCTGCTTACCGGAGCTGCGGTTGCCGATGAACCGCACCGGATCGATCGGTTCGCGGGTGCCCCCCGCCGTCACCAGCAGCCTCCAGCCGGCCAGGTCGTAAGGGAGCGCGTCTTGGCGCTCCAGGAGGAGCTCGGCCAGGGTGGTGATCTCCTCGGCCTCGGGCAGCCTTCCCGCCCCGCTGTCGGAGCCGGTGAGCCGCCCAAACGCGGGTTCGAGCACCGCCGCGCCACGACGCCTCAGCGTGGCCACGTTGTCGACCGTGGCCGGA
This sequence comes from Mycobacterium sp., assembly GCF_052145595.1. Classification (GTDB taxonomy): domain Bacteria; phylum Actinomycetota; class Actinomycetes; order Mycobacteriales; family Mycobacteriaceae; genus Mycobacterium. The sequence continues at coordinate 18,281 of NZ_JBKQOI010000254.1, forward strand.
TGCAACCACATCTCGGTGTGCATCGCCGGCGCGAACAACACCGGACATCGGGCCGTCAGCAGCGTCGCGGTCAGCAGGTCGTCGGCCCGCCCGGCTACCGCCCGGGCCAGCAGGTCGGCGGTGGCCGGCGCCACCACGACCAGGTCGGCCTGCTTGCCGAGCTGAACATGCGGCACCTCTGGGACGTCTTCGAAGACCCCCGTGTGCACCGGCTGGCCGGACAGCGCCTCAAAGGTGGCGGCCCCCACGAAACGCAGTGCGGACTCGGTGGGGATGACGCGGACCTGGTGACCGGCCTCGGCCAGCTGACGGACGACGGTGCATGCCTTGTAGGCGGCGATACCCCCGGAGACGCCGACTATGACCTGTTTGGGGATCCGCGTGCGGTCCACAGCGCGCCCGGCCTGCCTGTTACTCGCCCTCGGTGTGTTCGAGCAGGTCGGCGTGGATCTCGCGCAGCGCGATGGACAGCGGCTTCTCCTGCAGCCCGGGCTCGACCAGCGGGCCGACGTATTCGAGGATGCCCTCACCGAGCTGGTTGTAGTAGTCGTTGATCTGCCGGGCCCGCTTGGCCGCGTAGATCACCAGGGCGTATTTGCTCGAAACCCGGTCCAGCAGTTCGTCGATGGGCGGGTTGGTGATGCCCAGCGGGGTGTCGTAGGCGCCCTGTCCGCCTGCCGACGGATCGAACTGATCCGGAACGGCGGACAGCGACGCGTCGGACTGGGAAATACTCACGTAAGTCAATCTCCTGGCGGCTAAGAGCCTTCGAAAAGGCTGGACACTCGATGCTTGGTCTCGTCTGAATCTGGCCTGGCCGACCGGTTCATGCCGGGCCCGGCGCAGTTCCCACCAGCAAGGATACCAATTCGGCGCAGGCAGAAGCCAATCGCCTGTTGACCACGACCTCGTCGAAGTCGTCTTGGGCTGACATCTCGACGCGAGCGGTCTCGAGGCGCCGCCGGATCGCGTCCGCTGTCTCGGTGCCGCGGCCGATGAGCCTGGCTTGGAGGGCCTCCCAGCTGGGCGGCGCCAGAAACACGGTGATCGCCTCGGGCATCGCCTTCTTCACCGCCCTGGCGCCGGCCAGATCGACCTCGATCAGCACCGGAAGTCCGGACGCGGTGGCGGCCCGCACCGGCTCGGCCAGGGTGCCCGATCGGTGCAGCCCACCGTGAATTTCGGCCCACTCCAGCAGGGCGCCCTCGTCGATCAGTTGCTGGAAGCGGGCGGGGCTGACGAAGTGGTAGTCGACGCCCTCGACCTCGCCGGGCCGCGGCGTCCGCGTCGTGGCCGAGACGCTGAACTGCAGGTTGGGGATCCGCTTACGCAGACATCGGACCACGGATGACTTTCCAACCGCGGAAGGACCGGACAGCACGACCACACGTCCCTTACCTGTCGGCTCGGGACGTGCCCCGTGCTCGACGTCCGGTCCCCCGCTGGCGCTCACAGGCGCTCCTGGGTCGGCGCCCCCACAGGCCTTCCGGCCTGCATCGTCGGCGGGCGGGTTAAGCGGAGCCGAACTTTTCCAGCAGGGCCTTGCGCTGACGATCGCCGAGACCGCGCAGGCGGCGGGTGGGGGCGATTTCCAGCTCGGTCATGATCTCCTGCGCCTTGACCTTGCCCACCTTCGGCAACGCCTCAAGCAGGGCAGACACCTTCATCTTGCCCAGGACTTCATTGGTCTCGGCGTCCTTGAGCACCTGGGTGAGGTTGGTGCCACCACGCTTGAGCCGGTCCTTGAGCTCTGCTCGCGCTCGACGTGCGGCTGCCGCCTTCTCCAACGCGGCCGCGCGCTGCTCGTCGGTCAACTGGGGAAGGGCCACGATTCCTCCGTATCTGATCAATCGATCAAGATCGATCTCTCTTGTCTCTGCCGGGTACTTCAGCCAGCGGAGACGACCGTACTCACGGTTACTGACGAAATCTAACCCGCCCCCCTGGTTAATGGGGTAAATGCCCAGCGTGGGCCCGGCGTGTGGACCCCGGGAGGCATCGCTGACGACGGCTTGACACCGCGCCGCGGCGGCACCGGCAGCCGCGTCGCTTGCGCTGAAATCATGCCATCTACCTGCGGTTTTGTGGTCGCGGGTGGGTGCTGGGGAAGGTGGCGGAGGCCGCTGCGGATGGCGGCGGCGGGCCGCGTGCCAGGGATCACGCATTTCTCGTGGGCGTGTCGCGCGTGTCGCGTCAACGCTGGTGACCAGGTCCCGGCGCAGTTATCCAGCCGTGCCGAACCCGCGGGTCCGTCATTCGGACAGATACGCGACGGCGTCGAGCATCTGTTGGCCCGCCGCCCGCAGGTCCACCACGCTCGGTCCGGCCCGCAGCACCCCGCGCGCCACCGCCGGCAGCAACTGGCCCGGCGCCGCCCCGGCCAGGCCGCCGAGGGCCTCGGGCCGCCCGCCCTGCACCCCCACCCCGGGCACCAGCACGGGTCCACCGAGCTCGCTGACGTCGGGCGCCTCGAAAACGGTCGCCCCCACGACCACACCGACGTATCCCGGCTCCGACCCGGTGGCGGAACGGTTGACCACCGCGGCCTGGTCGACGATCAGCTGGGCCACGGTGCGCCCGTCGAAGTCGGCCCGCTGCACGGTGGCACCCTCCGGGTTGGAGGTGGCGGCGAGCACGAACACCCCCCGGTCATGTGCCGCGGCGGCTTCCAGCAGCGGCCGCAACGAGCCGAACCCCAGATAGGGCGAAGCCGTCACGGCGTCCGCGGCCAGCGGTGAATCGCCCGCCCAGGCGGCGGCGTAGGCCGCCATGGTCGACCCGATGTCACCCCGCTTGGCGTCGGCCAGCACCAGCACTCCGGCCGAGCGCAGCGCGGCGATGGTGCGTTCCAGCACCGTGAATCCGGCGGCACCGTAGGCCTCGAAGAACGCAACCTGTGGTTTGACGACGGCGAAACCGGAGAACGCCTCGATGCAGATGTCGCAGAACTCGGCCAGCCCGTCCACGGAGTTCGGCAAGTCCCATGCCCGTAGCAGCTCGGGATGCGGGTCGATGCCCAGGCACAGCGGCCCACGGCTTCGCTTCGCCTCGGCCAGCCGCGCGCCGAACCCGGTCACCGGGCCCCGTTTCCAGGGACGCCCTGGCCCATCTGGCTGTGCAGCTCCTGCAGCGACCGCACGCCGATGTCGCCGCGGATCCCCGCTTCGATGCCCTGCACGGCAGCGGATGCGCCCTGCACCGTCGTCACGCAGGGGATGTTGACCGACACTGCGACCGAGCGGATTTCATAGCCGTCGATGCGCGGACCGGAATTGCCGTAGGGAGTGTTGATCACCATGTCGACTTCTCCGGCCTTGATCGCGTCCACCGCGGACATCGCCGGGCGCCCCGGCTGCGGCGGCTCGAAGTGTTTACGGACCTCCTGACAGGGAATTCCGTTGCGCCGCAGCATCTCCGCGGTTCCCTCGGTGGCAAGAACGCGAAATCCCAAGTCCGCCAGCCGCTTGACCGGAAAAACCAGCGACCGCTTGTCGCGGTTGGCAACGGACACGAATATGGTGCCGTGGGCCGGCAACGATCCGTAGGCGGCGGTTTGGCTCTTGGCGAAGGCGCTGCCGAAGTCGCGGTCGATCCCCATCACCTCGCCGGTCGATTTCATCTCCGGGCCTAGCAGTGAATCGATGGCGGCCCCGTCGGCGCGGCGGAAGCGGTGAAACGGCAACACGGCCTCCTTGACCGCGATCGGGGCCTGTGGCGGCGCGTGGGCACCATCCCCGGACGCCGCCAGCATCCCCTCGTCACGGAGCTGGGAAATAGTGGCGCCCAGCATGATCCGCGCGCACGCCTTGGCGAGCGGGATCGCCGTGGCCTTGGAGACGAACGGCACCGTACGGCTCGCGCGCGGATTGGCCTCCAGAACGTAGAGCACGTCGTCTTTGAGGGCGTACTGCACATTGAGCAGCCCCAGCACGCCGATGCCGTGGGCAATGGCTTCGGTGGCGCGGCGCACCTTCTCGATGTCGCTGCGGCCCAACGTGACCGGCGGCAGCGCGCAGGCTGAGTCGCCGGAGTGGATACCCGCCTCCTCGATGTGCTCCATGATGCCGCCGATGTAGACCTCTGCGCCGTCGCACAGCGCGTCCACGTCGATCTCCACCGCGTCCTCGAGGAATCGGTCGACGAGCACAGGGTGCTCGGGCGAGAGCTCGGTAGCGCGGGTGATGTAACCCTTCAGCGTCTCGTCGTCGTAGACGATCTCCATGCCGCGACCGCCCAGCACATACGACGGGCGCACCAGCACCGGATAGCCGATCTCTTCGGCGATCCGGCGAGCCTGCGCGAAAGTTGTTGCGGTGCCGTACTTTGGCGCGGGTAGTCCCGCCGCGGTGAGGACATCGCCGAAAGCGCCGCGGTCCTCGGCCAGGTCGATGGCCTCCGGTGGAGTGCCCACGATCGGAACCCCGGCCTTGGCCAGCCGTTCCGCCAGCCCGAGCGGGGTCTGGCCGCCGAGTTGCACGATCACGCCGACTACTCCGGGGCCACCGCTGGCCGACTGCGCCTCGGCGCGATAGACCTCCAAGACGTCCTCAAACGTCAGCGGCTCGAAGTAGAGCCGGTCGGCGGTGTCGTAGTCGGTGGAAACGGTCTCCGGGTTGCAGTTGACCATCACGGTCTCAAAGCCCGCTTGCGACAACGTCGTTGCGGCATGCACACAGCTGTAGTCGAATTCGATGCCCTGGCCGATGCGGTTCGGTCCCGAACCCAGGATCAGCACCTTGGGCTTTTCGGTCTGCGGGGCCACCTCGGTCTCGGCGGCAGGGTCGAGTTCATAGCTGCTGTAGTGGTAGGGCGTCTTGGCCTCGAACTCCGCCGCGCAGGTGTCCACGGTTTTGTAGACCGGGTGGATATCCAGCCGCTCGCGCAACGATCGCACCCCGTTCTCCCCGGCCAATTCCGGTCGCAGCGCCGCGATCTGGCGGTCCGAGAGCCCGTTGTGCTTGGCATGCCGGAGCAGATCGGCGTCGAGAACCGGGGCGGCGACCAGCTCGGCGCGCAGCCTCACCAGCTCGCCGATCTGCGCGACGAACCACGGGTCGACGCCGGAGGCCTCGGCGGCCCGCTCCACCGAAGCGCCCAGCCGCAGCGCCAGTTCGATGTCGTAGAGCCGGCCTTCGGTCGGGGTCTGTAACCGGGTCAGCACCTCCTCCACTCCGCCTTGCTCATCCGGTGCCGTCCAGAAGCCGGCGCGGCTGGTTTCCAGGGATCGCATCACCTTGCCGAGCGCCTCGATGAAGTTGCGGCCCAACGACATCGCCTCGCCGACGGATTTCATCGTGGTGGTCAGGGTGGGGTCGGCGCCGGGGAATTTCTCGAACGCGAACCGCGGCGCCTTGACCACGACGTAGTCCAGGGTGGGCTCGAAGCAGGCCGGTGTTTCCTTGGTGATGTCGTTCACGATCTCGTCGAGGGTGTAACCGAGGGCCAGCTTGGTGGCGATCTTGGCGATGGGGAACCCGGTGGCCTTGGAAGCCAGCGCGCTCGACCGCGAAACCCGCGGATTCATCTCGACGACGATCAGCCGGCCGTCGCGCGGGTTGACCGCGAACTGGATGTTGCAGCCGCCGGTGTCCACGCCGACCTCGCGCAGGATCGCGATGCCCAAATCGCGCATCCGCTGGTATTCCCGGTCGGTCAGCGTCATGGCCGGCGCGACCGTGACCGAGTCGCCGGTGTGCACGCCCATCGGGTCGACGTTCTCGATGGAACACACCACCACCACGTTGTCGTGGCCGTCGCGCATCAGCTCGAGTTCGAATTCCTTCCAGCCGTAAATCGATTCCTCGATCAGCACATTGGCGCTGGGCGAGGCGGCCAGCCCGGCGCCGGCCATCCGGTCGACCTCATCGGCGGAGTGCGCCATGCCCGACCCCAGGCCGCCCATAGTGAAACTGGGCCGCACCACCACCGGCAAGCCGACCTCTTCGACCGTCTCGCGGACCTCGTCCATGGTGAAACACACCCGGCTGCGGGCGGATTCACCGCCGACCTTGGCGACGATGTCCTTGAATCGCTGCCGGTCCTCGCCGCGCTGGATGGCGTCGAAATCGGCGCCGATGAGCTCGACGCCGTAGCGCTCGAGCGCTCCGTTCTCGTACAGCGCGACCGCCGTGTTGAGCGCGGTTTGCCCGCCCAGCGTGGCCAGCAGCGCATCGATCTTGTTGCCGCGCTCGGCCTGCTGGGCGATCACCCGCTCGACGAACGCCGGGGTAATGGGCTCGATGTAGGTGTGGTCGGCGTACTCCGGATCGGTCATGATGGTCGCCGGGTTGGAGTTGACCAGGCTGACTTGCAGTCCCTCGGCGCGCAGCACCCGGCAGGCCTGGGTGCCGGAGTAGTCGAACTCGCAGGCCTGCCCGATCACGATCGGCCCCGAACCGATCACCAGCACGTGGCGCAAGTCGGTGCGACGCGGCACTAGCTGCTCCCTTCGGTCCGGGCGCGAGCGTGCGCAGTTGTACACCGGTTACGGCGTGTCGCTGTACAGACACGCACGCTCGGCGGGAGTGGAGTCATCGGTGGGCCGCCATCAGGTCGACGAATTGGTCGAACAGGTACTCCGCATCGTGCGGGCCCGCGGCGGCCTCGGGGTGGTATTGCACCGAAAACGCTGGTCCATCAACGAGTTTGACGCCTTCCACCACTCCGTCGTTGGCGCAGGTGTGGCTGACGACCGCCGGGCCGAACGGGGTGTCGAAGGACTGGCCCGCCTCGCCTTCCAGGGCAAAGCCATGGTTTTGCGCGGTCACCGCGACCCGGCCGGTAGCGTGGTCGATGACCGGGACGTTGATGCCGCGGTGGCCGAAGACCATCTTGTACGTGGACAGGCCCAGGGCGCGGCCCAGGATTTGATTGCCGAAACAGATGCCGAACAACGGGATTCCGGCGCTCAGCACCTCGCGGGTGAGTGCGACCACGTGGTCGGCGGTGGCGGGGTCGCCGGGGCCGTTGGACAGGAACACGCCGTCCGGCTTGATTGCGGCGATCCTCTCGAAGGTCGACGACGCCGGCAGCACATGGCTCCGGATGCCACGCCGGGCGAAGTTGCGCGGGGTGTTGGTCTTGATCCCCAGGTCCAGCGCGGCCACCGTAAACCGTAGCGGCCCAGCTGGTTCCACGACGTAGGTCTCTTCGGTGCTGACCTCGCCGGCCAGGTCGGCGCCCAGCATCGACTGCTGGCCCCGGACCCGCTCCAGCAGTTCGGCGGGCTCGGCGAGCGCATCTCCGGAGAACACCCCCGCCTTCATCGAGCCGCGGCTGCGTAGATGCCGCACCACCGCGCGGGTGTCGATGCCTGCGATGCCCACGATGTGCTGGCGGACCAGTTCGTCCTGCAGCGTGCCGGTGGCGCGCCAGTTGGAGGCGCACGGCGACGGGTCGCGCACCGCGTAACCGGCGACCCAGATCTTGTCGCCGCGGCTCTCGGCGTCCTCACCGTTCCAGCCGGTGTTGCCGATCTGCGGCGCGGTGGCCACGACGATCTGCCGGTGATAACTGGGATCGGTCAGCGTCTCCTGATAGCCGGACATTCCGGTACTGAAGACGGCTTCGCCGAGCGTCTGGCCGACCTTCCCAAAAGGCGTCCCGGTGAAGACCCGGCCGTCTTCAAGTACCAGTTGGGCTTTGCTCATGAGCGCCGCTCCTCCTCATCGCTTCGCTCTGCATCGTCGCCAGCGCGGCTCACGCCGCTCCCTCCTGCTGGGATTCGAGCCAGCCGGCGTACCCGGTGCGGTCGTTCGCCCGAAACCCTGTGTCGATCTCGACGCCCGACGGCAGCCGCCATCGGATCGCCAGTATCGCATTGCGGGCGACGACCTTACCGGCCATACCGCGCTCGGTGCGGACGGCGGTAATCGACTGCTGCGGAATCCAAATCGGGTTGGCGCGGATGCGTTCCAGCAGAATGCCCTCGGGGTAGCGGGTCAGCACAGCCTTGCTGCGGTAGCCAAGGTCGCTGGCCGTGATCCGGTCGTTCCAGGCCGGCGACAGCGTGCAGCCGACATAGACGCCGCGGATAGTGGTGGTCGCGGCGCCCACCTCGTCGGGCAGGTCAGGCAGGTTTCCGATCAGTTCGGCCTGCCGCTCCGAGCGGCGCTGCCAACCGCGCACCATCAGCTGAATCAGCACCGCGATCACCACCACCAGCACCGCCGCGAAGATCAGCGACCCCACCAGCGTGCCTGAGTTCATGCCGGGCTCTTCCCGTCCCGGGCGGTTACCTTCCCGCGAAGCAGCGTCGCGGTCACCTTGGCGGGCAGGGTCATCGACTCGTATGGCGTGTTGGCCGATCGGCTGGCCAGATCCGACCCGGCGACCGTCCAGGTGGCATCCGCGTCCACCACGGTCAGGTTGGCCGGCTCCCCCACCTCCAGCGGTCGGCCATGATCAGGCAGGCCCGCGATGCGCGCCGGGTTTTCACTCATCACCCTGGCGACATCACGCCAGGTCAACAGCCCGGGCACCACCATCGTCTGCACCACCACCGACAGCGCCGTCTGCAACCCCAGCATGCCGGGGCGCGCCGCGGAGAACTCGACGCACTTCTCGTGCTCGGCGTGCGGAGCATGGTCGGTGGCCACACAGTCGATTACCCCATCGGCCAACGCTTGACGCAACGCGACGGCGTCGGCGGCCTCACGCAGCGGCGGGTTGACCCGGTTCACGCCGTCGTAGCTAACCAGTCTGCCGTCGTCGAGCAGCAGGTGATGCGGGGTGACCTCGGCCGTTATCGAAATGCCTTGCCCCTTGGCCCATTTGAGGATCTCGACGGTTCCCGCGGTGGAGGCATGGCAGATGTGCACCCGAGCGCCGGCATCGCGGGCCAGCAGGGCGTCGCGGGCGACGATCGATTCCTCGGCGGCCCGTGGCCATCCTGCGAGCCCCAGCCTGGCGGCCGTGGGCCCCTCGTGCGCGACGGCGCCGACGGTCATCCTCGGTTCCTCGGCGTGCTGAGCGATCAGCACCCCCAGACCGGTGGCGTACTCCAGGGCCCGGCGCATGACTAGCGGATCGTGCACGCAGCTGCCGTCGTCGGAGAACATCCGCACCTGCGCGGCGCCGGCTGCCATCATGCCCATCTCGGTGAGCTCGGTGCCGGCCAGCCCGACGGTGACCGCGCCGACCGGGTGCACATCCACCAGGCCGACCTGCTGGCCGCGGTGCCAGACGTGGTCGGTGACCACCGGACTGTCGGCGGCCGGATTGGTGTTGGCCATCGCGAACACCGCAGTGTAACCGCCCAAAGCCGCTGCCGCCGAACCGGTTTCGATGTCTTCGGCGTACTCGCGGCCCGGCTCGCGCAGGTGGGTGTGCAAGTCGACGAAACCGGGTAGCAGCACCTGGCCCGTCGCATCAATCAAGTCCGCGCTTTCGGGAATACCAAGGCCCGCACCGATATCGGCGATCTGACCGGCGTACCCGGCACTGTTGACCAACACGTCGACGCGCTCGCCTTCGCCGTACAACCGGACCCCGCGCAGCAGCACACTCATGCAGCGCCCTCACTTCCGGCCGACTCGGCGCCTATCAGCACATGGAACAAGACCGCCATCCGCACATGCACACCGTTGGAAACCTGTTGCAGTACAGCAGATTGCGAGGAGTCGGCCACCGACGATGCGATCTCCATACCCCGCAGCATCGGCCCCGGGTGCAGCACCACCGCGTGGCCGGGAAGCATCGCCTGGCGGCGATCGGAAAGCCCGTAGAGGGACGAATACTCGCGGACAGACGGGAAGAAGCCGCCGTTCATCCGCTCGGCCTGCACCCGCAGCATCAGCACCGCGTCCGCGGCGGGCAGCTCGGCGTCGAAGTCGTTGGTCACGGTGACCGGCCAGCCGTCGACCCCGACCGGCAACAGCGTCGGCGGTGCGACCAGCACCACCTCGGCGCCAAGGGTATGCAGCAGCATGACATTGGAGCGCGCGACGCGGCTGTGCAGGATGTCGCCGACGATCACGACGCGCCGGCCTTCGATACCGCCGAGCCGCTGGCGGATGGTCAGGGCGTCCAGCAGCGCCTGCGTCGGGTGCTCATGGGTGCCGTCCCCGGCATTGATCACCGACGGCGCAGAGTTGTCGCCAGCCCCCGGCTGGCCCCTATCAGGAGTAGTCCAGTCGGCGAGCAGATGTGCGGCGCCGGATGCCGGATGCCGGATGATCAGCGCGTCGGCGCCGGCCGCCCGCAACGTCAGCGCGGTGTCGCGCAGTGACTCACCCTTGCCCACCGACGATCCGGCCGCGCTGACGTTGATCACGTCGGCGCTCATCCACTTGCCGGCCACCTCGAACGAAACCCGCGTGCGAGTCGAGTTCTCGTAAAACATCGTGACGATGGTGCGGCCGCGCAACGTCGGCAGCTTCTTGATCTCGCGACCCACCAGAGCCTGTGCGAACCGGTCGGCGTCATCGAGGATGGCGGTGGCCTCGTCGCGGCTCAAATCGCCGGCGGCCAGAAGATGGCGCGTCATCGCGAGATCACCACCCCATCGCGACCGTCGTGCTCGCTCAACAGCACGCGCACGGTCTCGCTGCGCGAGGTCGGCACGTTCTTGCCCACGTAATCGGCGCGCAACGGTAGCTCGCGATGGCCGCGGTCGACCAGCACCGCGAGTTGCACCACTCGCGGCCGGCCCACGTCGCGCAGCGCGTCCAGGGCGGAGCGCACGGAGCGTCCGGAGTAAAGCACGTCGTCGACGAGGACCACCAGCGCGTCGTCGATGCCGCCGGCCGGAATCGAGGTGGCCTCCAGCGGCCTTGGTGGCTTTTGCATCAGATCGTCGCGGTACAGGGTGATGTCGAGGGCGCCGTGGCCGACCTCCACACCGCTGTATTCGCCGATGTTGGTGGCCAGACGCTTGGCCAGGATCACGCCGCGGGTCGGGATTCCCAGCAGCACCAGCCGCGGCGCGTCGGGACTGTCCAGCGCGGTCTTTTCGATGATCTGATGCGCAATGCGGGAAATGGTGCGACCGACGTCGGCCGCCGACATCAATTCTCGGGATTCGCTGCCCAAGCCGGTGTCACCCGCAGCACCCATACGAAACTTGACCTCCTTCTCCGCCTCGCCGGACGGATCGTTAAAGGATGTCGACTGCCCGGCAGCGTAGCATTTCGAGCTACGCTGGCGAAAATGACAGGCTCTAATTCCTCCGGCTTTCCCTCCGGATTGCAGCGCATGGACTTCGACGCCCTCTACCGCGGTGATAGCCCGGGCGAAGGCATCCCCTCGATGACCACACCGCCGTGGGATACCAAGGCACCCAAGGAGAATGTCATCGCGTGGCACAACGGCGGCTGGGTCCACGGTGACGTGCTCGATATCGGCTGCGGGCTCGGCGACAACGCGATCTACCTGGCCAAGAACGGATACCACGTGACGGGGTTGGACATCTCTCCGACCGCGTTGATCACCGCCGAGCGGCGGGCCCACGACGCCGGAGTCGACGTGAGATTCGCGGTGACCGACTCCACCAAACTCGAGGGCTACACCGACGCATTCGACACCGTCGTCGACAGCGGCATGTTCCACTGCCTGGACGACGACGGTAAGCGCAGCTACGCCGCCGCGGCATACCGGGCCACCAAGCCGGGTGCCACCTTGCTCATCAGCTGTTTCTCCGACGCCAAACCGAGCGACGAGGACTGGCCGCGTCCCGCAGTCTCCGAGCAGACGCTGCGCGACGTCCTCGACGGTGCCGGCTGGGATATCGAGTCGCTGCAACCCGCCACGGTGCGCCGCGAGGTGGACGGGAACGAGATCGAAATGGCGTTCTGGTACGTCCGCGCGCAACGGCGCGACTAGGCCACCTCTCAATGAAATGACCTCGCACCACTAACCTGAACCGGGTGAATCTCGACGTCAATCAGGCCTCCATCCGTGAGGTGTGCGACGCCGGCCTGCTCGCGGGTGCGGTGACGGTGGTCTGGCAGCGCGGAGAAGTGCTGCAGGTCAACGAGATCGGTTACCGGGACGTCGACGCGGGCCTGCCGATGCAAATGGACACGCTGTTTCGCATCGCGTCGATGACCAAGCCGGTCACGGTGGCCGCGGTGATGAGCCTGGTCGACGAGGGCAAGGTGGGCCTAAGGGACCCGATCGCGCGCTGGGCGCCGGAGCTCGCCGGCGTGCGGGTAATGGACGATCGGCACGGTCCGCTGGACCGGACGCATCCGGTGCGCCGCGCCATCCTGATCGAGGATCTGCTCACCCATACCAGCGGCCTGGCCTACGGATTCTCGGTGTCGGGGCCGATCTCGAAGGCCTACATGCGGCTGCCGTTCAATCAGGGCCCGGACGCCTGGCTGAGCGAGCTGGCGAAGCTGCCGCTGGTGCATCAGCCCGGCGACCGGGTCACCTACAGCCACGCGATCGATCTGCTGGGAGTCATCGCATCCCGCGTCGAGGGCAAGCCTTTCTACCAGGTTCTCGACGAACGAGTCCTGGGTCCGGCCGGCATGACCGACACCGGATTCTTCGTTTCCACCGAAGCGCGACGCCGCGCCGCGACCATGTATTCGCTCGACGACAAGGAACAGCTGCGGCACGACGTGATGGGGCCGCCGCACATCAAGCCGCCCTCGTTCTGCAACGCCGGGGGCGGCTTGTGGTCGACCGCCGACGACTACCTGCGGTTCGTGCGGATGCTGCTCGGCGACGGGACGGTCGACGGCGAGCGGGTGTTGTCTGCCGAGTCGGCCCGCCTGATGCGGACCGACCGGCTCACCGACGAACAGAGACGACACGACTTCCTCGGGGCGCCCTACTGGATTGGGCGCGGCTTCGGGTTGAACCTGTCGGTAGTGACCGATCCGGCGAAGTCCGCCCCGCTGTTCGGGCCGGGCGGCCTGGGGACGTTCAGCTGGCCCGGCGCGTACGGGACGTGGTGGCAGGCCGACCCGTCCGCGGACCTGATCCTGCTGTATCTGATTCAGAACCTGCCCGACCTGACCGTGGACGCGGCCACCGCCGTCGCGGGTAACACATCGCTGGCCAAACTCCGCACGGCGCAACCCAAGTTCGTCCGCCGCACCTATCAAGCCCTCGGCATCTAGCATGGTCGACTACCCGCCTGACCGCATCGCGGGCCCGCGGCTGGTGCTGCGCCCGCCCATGCCCGACGACGCGGGCGCGATCTTCCAACGGGTCGCCCGCGATCCCGAGGTCACCAAGTATCTGCAGTGGACACCGCACGCCGACGTCGCGGCAACGCGGCGGGTGATCACCGAGAAACTCAACGTCAGCGACGACGAGAAGACCTGGGCCATCGCGTTGCGGCACAGCGACGACGTCGTCGGGCTGACCAGCTGCCGCCGTTCGGTGCCGCACTCGGTCGAGATCGGCTACTGCCTCGGCCGACGGTGGTGGGGCAACGGTTACATGCCCGAGGTGCTCGAGATGCTGCTGACCGCGCTGGAAAGCGATCGGGGCGTCTACCGCGTCTGGGCCACCTGCCATGTCGACAACGAGCGGTCGGTCCGGGTGCTGCAGCGAGCCGGGTTCGAGCTCGAGGGCCGGCTGGCCCGCCACGCCGTCTACCCCACCGTCGGACCCGAACCACAGGACAGCCTGCTCTACGCAAAGGCCCTGCGGTGACCAAGCCTCAAGCGTCTTCGGTAACCGCCCGCACGACGCTGTCGCCATTAGCGGCCCCGTTCAAGCCGGTGGCATCCGCGGGCAGCTCGAACGCCGGGAACGCGGAACCGACCGCGGCCGTCGCCGCGTTTCGCTGGGCCTCCATGCGTGCCAGCGCGGCCTCGGTGAAGACCGACAACCCGAGGTCGGGGTTGTATCCATGGATTTCTTTGACGTCGAGTTGGGCGAGGAAATAGACGATCTCCTTGGAGACCACCTGACCCGGGACCAGCACCGGGAAGCCGGGCGGGTAGGGCACCACGAACGTGGTGGACACCAGGGTCCTGCCCTCGGCCAGCCGCCGCCCGGCCATGCCGATCAGCACATGCTCGCGGTCCGACTCTTCATATCCGGCGTAGAAGGCCGACCGCATGTCGCCGAACTTGCAGGCGTCGACCGGACGGAAGGCGATGTCGAATTCGCTGAAGTCGGGCAAGTGCGGCAGATCCTCGGTGATCTCCTCGACCCGGCGCTGCTGCAGGGCGCGGTCGTCCTTGCCGCCCGCGCTCTGGCTGCGCTCGAAATCAGAGGCGATCCGGCGCAGCACGTCGAGCAGGTAATGCACGCTCGACCAGGTGACCCCGATGGTGAAGATCAACAGCACGCTGTTGATCGAGGTCTTGTTGATCTGGATGCCGAACCGGTTCATCAGGATCTTCTCGCGGAAGTCGTAACCGTTCATTCCGGTCTTGCCGACGAACAGGGTGACCCGCGTCGCGTCCAGCACGAACTGGTCGGACCGCCACGCCTCATTCCACTCGGCCAGGGCGCCCTGCCTGACCTGACGGTACGAGCTGACCGACGAGGCCCGGAACTCGTCGGGCACCAGGTCGGACTCGTCGAGGATGCGGAACCATTTACTGATCAACCGGTCCTTGCGGACACGATGGCGGAAGATCAGCGCCATGTTGTAGACGTGCCGGACCATTTCGAACCCCTCGATGTCGACCTGCCGGCGCGCCAGGTCCAACGACGCGAGAAGCTGCTGGTTCGGCGACGTGGAGGTGTGGGTCAGGAACGCTTCGGCGAACTCGTCGCGGGTAAGCGCGTTGAAATCCTGGTCGCGGACGTGGATCATCGACGCCTGCCGAAACGCCGACAGCGACTTGTGCGTGGAGTGTGTCGCGTACACGCGGACTCGCGCGCGGCCGGGGTCGGGAAGCAGTCGGTGATTGACCCACTCCGACCGGTCGACGCCCTCCATGGACGCACACCAATTGCGGTATTCCGCAGCGTATTCCGGGGACGCCAGCATCTGCTCGAGACGCTCGGCGGACACCATGGCGGTCCGCTGCCGGGCCCACGGCACCGCGGTCGCGAACGCGTACCACGCCTCGTCCCACAGGAAGCAGATGTCCGGCTTGATGGCCAGCACCTCCTCCATCACCTGCCGCGGGTTGTAGACGACGCCGTCGAAGGTGCAGTTAGTGAGCAGCAGCATGCGCACCCGGTGCAGCTGTCCGGCGGCCTCGAGGTCCAGCAGCGCCTTCTTGATCGTCCACAGCGATACCGCCCCGTAGATCGCGTACTGCGGCAGCGGATAGGCGTCCAGGTACAGTGGGTAGGCCCCGGCGAGCACCAGGCCGTAGTGGTGTGACTTGTGGCAGTTGCGGTCGATGAGAACGATGTCGCGCGGGCGGGTCAGGGCCTGCACAACGATTTTGTTGGCGGTTGACGTTCCGTTGGTGACGAAGTAGGTGTGATCGGCGTTCCAGGTCACGGCCGCTTTGTCCATCGCCGCCCTGATGTTGCCGTGCGGGTCCAGCAGCGAATCCAGCCCCCCGGAGGTGGTCGACGTCTCGGCCATGAAGATGTTGCGGCCGTAGAACTCGCCCATGTCCTGCAGGGACTTGGAGTTGAAGATGCTGGCGCCCCGCGCGACGGGAAGCGCATGGAATTGGCCGACCGGAGCCGCCGCGTAGGCGCGCAGGGCGTCGAAAAACGGTGTGGCGAAACGGTTCCGCAAGCCCGCGAGTACGGTGCTGTTCAGGTCGGTGACATCGTTGAGCCGGTAGAACGTGCGATCGTAGATGTCGGGCTCGCCCTCGGTCTCCGAAGCGATCGACTCGTCGGTGAGCAGATACAGGTCGATGTGCGGCCGCAGCTCCCTGATCCATTCGCCGCATTCGACCCAGTCTTGGGTATCCGTCGCCAACGCGTCATCGCCGGCGACACCCAGCAGCGTGTTCATCAGCGGCACCCGGTCGCGGGACCGCAGCGGCAGGTCATGTCGGATGATCGCCGCCTGAATCTCGCCGTTCAGCGCGACCGCGGTGATGGCGTCCTCGATGCTGCCCACCACGAGCAGCTCGTACTGCACATCGTCGGACGGGTTGCGCAGCGCCCGCAGGCACTCGGCCAGGCAGTCGGGCGCCGTCACCGGGTAATCGTCGGCGAGCAGCACCGTGTAAAACTGCTGTTGTTTGGCCTGCGCGACCAGCTCCTGCTCGGCGAGCGGCGCGGATGTGTCGAACAGCCCCGCGCGGTCGCCGTATTCGGACAGCAGGCGCACGGCCAGCGACACCTCCTCGGCGAGCCGCACGGTGGAAAGCATGTCGAGGTGAGCGCGGAAGGTCGCCAGATTGTGCGCACCCGGGTAGAGCCAGTAGCGCTCGTAGGCGCCGAGCCGATCCATCAGCCGCCTCACCCGGAACACGTCGTGGTCGATGTCCAGCCCGGCACGGTTGACCTCGGCGAGGTGACGGCATGCGTCGTCGAGCAGGTTCCACGTGTCCAGGCGGGTGTACGACGGGTTGGCCACCGCCGCCAGCGCGGACACACGAAGCCGTCGCGGGCGGGCGCTGTCTCGGTTCATGTCGTCACCTTCCGGCATCGATGCAGGACGGTCGTAGTCGCTATTGTGTCCCTCCGGCGGGCACCGCGGGATCATTTCGCCCTGGATAGAGCGGCGCCGGTCAGCGATCCGGCTCGTCTTCGCCGTCGTCACTGTCGAGGACGCGGCGATTCGCCCGGGTGCCGTCCATCCAGCGCAGCACCGGAAGCTCCCAGCGGCGCGCCGGCAGGTCGGTGACGTCGCTGAGCGAGCGCACCACGGCCTGCGTCAGGCCCATGAGGGCGGCCATCACCGGCAGCAGCGGCTGCAGCGGCTTGGCCGCCGAGCGGACCGTGCTGATGCGGCGGGCCACGATCAGGCGTTCGATCGAGTGATACAGCCAGGCGCCAACGCCCAGCGCGTAGATCGACAACGCCGACGCGACGATGGTCAGGCCGTAGGCGGCGCAAACGACGGCGCCCAGCACCACCGTCGCGGCCAGGAAGGCCGCCAAGACGACGCGCAACTCCAACCTGGTCATGACTGCGGTCCGTGGTCCTCCGGCGTGTCGGCGGCGCCGGACCGGACCGCTCGAGCCGCGGCCCGGATCTGCGGCGTCACCAGCATGACCTGGCCCAGCACGCCGTTGACGAAGCCCGGCGACTCGTCGGTCGACAGCTCCTTGGCCAGCTGCACTGCCTCGTCGACGGCGACCGGCTCCGGTACGTCGTCGGCGTAGAGCAACTCCCACACCGCGACCCGCAAGATGGCCCGGTCCACCGCCGGCAACCGGTCCAGCGTCCAGCCCTGCAGGTGCGAGCTGATCAGGTCGTCTATGTGTGCGCTGTGCTCGCTGACCCCTCGGGCCGCCGCGGCCGTATACGGCTGCAGGGACGCCACATCCGGCTTCGCGTCGGCCAGCGCGGAACGAACATCGACGACCTCCGCGGGGCTCAGCCCGCGGGCCTCGGCTTCGAATAACAGGTCGACGGCGCGCTTGCGGGCCTGATGACGCCCCTTAACAGCCCTGGCCGCCTTACCGTCAGGCGGCTTGCTCACGCGTTTACGCGTCCCAGGTAGCTGCCGTCGCGCGAGTCCACCTTCAGCTTGTCGCCGGTGTTGATGAAGAGCGGCACCTGAATCTGCGCGCCGGTCTCCAGGGTGGCCGGCTTGGTGCCGGCGCTGGACCTGTCACCCTGCAGGCCCGGCTCGGTGTGGGTGACCTCCAGCTCGACGGTCACCGGCAGCTCGAGATACAGCGCCGATCCGTTGTGAAACGCGATCTGCACCGGCATGCCCTCCAGCAGAAATCGGGCGGCGTCGGCGACCAGCGATTCCGGCAGCGGGTGCTGCTCGTAGTCCTGGCTGTCCATGAACACGAAGTCCGATCCGTCGCGGTACAGGTAGGTGGTGTCGCGCCGGTCGACGGTGGCGGTATCCACCTTCACACCGGCGTTGTAGGTCTTGTCGACGACCTTGCCGGACACCACGTTCTTCAGCTTGGTGCGTACGAAGGCCGGCCCCTTGCCGGGTTTTACGTGCTGAAACTCGACGATCTGCCACAGCTGGCCGTCGATGACCAGTACCAGTCCATTCTTGAAGTCGGCAGTCGATGCCACGGTCGATGTACTCCTACAGGATGGGTGTGACTGAATCTTTCCAGCCCCGAGCGAGCTTACTCGCGCCCAGATCCAGTGGTACGCCGCCAAGGTCGTGTGATCGGCAAAGGCGCCAATGTCCGCGCGCGAACTCCGCGACCGCGTCCGTCAGGCTTGCTTGTCGGCGAAGATTCTGCGTGCAACTACCCGATTTCGTCCCGCCAGCTTCGCGTCGTACAGCGCTTTGTCCGCTTCCTTAAACAGGAATTCTTCATCCTGCAGCTGGCGTGGGATCACAGACGCCACGCCTACGCTGACGGTTACCTGTTTTGATTCGCCATAAACGATCCTGAGATCGTTGATTGATTGCAGGATCGCTTCTGCAGACCTCTGCGATTCCGCGAAGTCGGTGTCTCCCAAGAGCAAAGCGAACTCGTCGCCGCCAAGGCGTGCTGGAAGGTCGTTGGGTCTGCGGGAAAACGTCAGCAGAACCTGGCCAACGTCTGCCAGGCATTGGTCCCCGGCAAGATGCCCACATTCGTCGTTGTAGTCCTTGAAGTGATCGATATCAAACTCAATAAGACTGATTGCCGATCGGCCGCGGATACTCCTTCGAATTTCGCGGTGCAAAAACTGGTTGAAATAGCGTCGATTGGGCAAGCCGGTAATTGGGTCGTGCATGGCCAGGTGTTCGGCCCGTTCTTCGGCCAATTTGCGCTGCGTGATATTGCGATGGGAGATTACAAACAAGCGCCTTGAATCGTCATTCGTGCGGGTAGCATGCATCATAAACCAGCGTTTCTCATCCGGACTGTGGCAGGGATATTCAAAGTAGAAGGAAGCACGCTGACCGTTCACCACATCCAGAATGCCATTTGCTGCTTCCCCGGCGAGGCTATCGCCTCTAGTGACAGAGGTAGACAGCACTTTGAGATAGTTATTGCCTACGGAAGCGAAGTCGGACGAAATCCCGTTTCGACACCGAAGTTTGTCCATGCGGAATTGACATCAACAATGGTGCCCGCTTGGTCAATCAAGGCGATCTGATCGTCCAGTGAGTTGAAGACCAGTGTGTGCAGAGCAGTCAGATCTTGCATGACGCGCGACTCCTGACGAGGAATGAAGGCCAACGGCCCCCAAGGCGCGCAGCGCTTGCTAAGTCAGAACGGCCAGTTCTTTGGGGAACCGGGTCAACAGTTCCGGGGTATGCCCGGAACCTTTTGGCGTCTCCGGTGTTGTCTCAGAGGCCACGACCAGGGTGTCCTCGATGCGGACACCGCCGCGGCCGGGTAAATAGACGCCGGGCTCCACGGTCACCACCGAGCCCGCTTGCAGCGTACCGGCGGATGTGGCGCCGATTCCCGGCGCTTCGTGGATCTGCAGGCCCACGCCATGCCCCAGACCGTGGCTGAACTGTTCGCCGTAGCCGGCGTCGACGATCAGCCGGCGGGCCGCGGCGTCCACGTCGCGCAGGCCGGCCCCGGCCCGCAACGCCTCCCGGCCGGCCCGCTGCGCTTCGGCGACCAGCTGATAGATCTCCAGCTGCCAGTCGGCGGCCCTGCCCAGCACGAACGTGCGGGTCATGTCGGAGTGGTAGCCGGCGACCAGTGCGCCGAAGTCGATCTTGACGAAATCGCCCTGCGCCAGCACCGCGTCGGTCGGGCGGTGGTGCGGAATAGCCGAATTCGGCCCGGCGGCCACGATCGTCTCGAACGACACCGCGTCGGCCCCATGGTCGAACATCAGGGCCTCCAGCTCGCGGCTCACCTCGCGTTCGGTTCGGCCGGGCCGCAGGCCGCCGCGCTCCACCAAGTCCGTCAGCGCGGCGTCGGCCGCCTCGCAGGCCAGGCGCAGCAGCGCCACCTCGCCGGCGTCTTTGACTTCACGCAGTGCCTCGACGGTCCCGGCGGCGCGCACCAGCTCGGTGGTCCCCTTTTTCTCGTCGAGCTCACTGGTGAGCGCGTCGAAGCCGTCGACGGTGACCACGTTGCTTTCGAAGCCCAGCTTGCCCACGCCGGCGCTGGCGGCCCGACCCACCAGGTGACGCCCCAGGGCCCGCTCGATCGCGACCTCGAGCCCGGGTGCCTGCTCGGCCGCCTGGGTGCGGTATCGGCCATCGGTGGCCAGCACGGGGTCATGATCGTCGGCGAACACCAGCAACGCGCCGTTGGACCCGGTGAATCCCGACAGGTATCGCACGTTGTTCAGGTCCGTGACCAGCATCGCGTCCAGGCCGCTGGCACCGATCTGCGCTTTCAGGTTGTCTCGACGCTGGGAATGTGTCACGACCCTTGACGGTACTCGCTACGCTGAGCACCCATGAGGAACTGGTTGCTGCGCGGACTGGTGTTCGCCGCGGTGATGGTCGTCGTCCGTTTGGTTCAGGGGGCGCTGATCAACGCGTGGCAGACGCAGGCCGGGCTGATCAGCATTGTGCTGCTGCTCCTGTTCGTGATCGGCGTTGCCATATGGGGGGTGATGGACGGCCGGGCCGACGCCAGGGCCAATCCGGATCCGGATCGCCGCCAGGATCTGGCGATGGTTTGGCTGCTGGCCGGCCTGGTGGCAGGAATCGTCAGTGGCGCGGTCTCCTGGCTCATCGCGCTGGTGTACAAGGGGCTCTACACCGGGGGCCTGATCAACGAGGTGACGACGTTCGCGGCCTTCACCGCGCTGATGGTTTTCCTGCCCGGGATCATCGGTGTGACGATCGGCCGCTGGCGGGTCGACCGCAATCCCCCGCCCCGCCCTCAGGGCGGGCCGGACGAGGAACGGGTCGACACCGACGTCTTCTCCGCGGTCCGCGCCGATGACGCGTCGACCGGCGAGCTGCCCGCACAGACGGCCGCGGCCGAGCGCGAGGAGCAGACCGCCGCGATCGCTACGGCTGAACGCGAAGCGCCCACCGAAAAGATTCCGACCGGCCCATGGGGAAGGCCTACCGAAACGATTCCCACGGCGGCCGACGACGCGAAAACCGAAGTGATCCCTACGGACGTCAACCCGAAGCACGCCGAGCCGGACAAGGGTTAGCCGTTAGTCCGTACCGGCCTCGGCCAGATAGCGCAGGGCGAGCAGGTATCCCTGGATTCCCAGCCCGACGATCACGCCGGTCGCGACCGGGCTGATGTAGGAGTGCCGCCGAAACTCTTCGCGGGCATGCACATTGGAGATATGCACCTCGATCAGGGGTGCGCTCAGCTCCGCGCACGCGTCGCGCAGCGCCACCGATGTGTGGGTGAGGCCGCCGGCGTTGAGGATCACCGGTTCTGACGCATCGGCGGCCAGATGGATCCAGTCCAGCAGTTGGGCTTCGTTATCGCTTTGCCGCACAACAGCTTTGAGTCCGAGCGCGGCGGCTTCGCGCTCGACCAGCGCCGCCAGTTGGTCATGCGTCGTGTCCCCGTACACGTCGGGCTCGCGCCGGCCCAGCCGGGCCAGGTTCGGGCCGTTGATGACATTGACCGTGACCGTCATGAGGCTTCCAGCCCCGCGTAGGCGGCCGCCAGCAGCGACGGGTCCGGTCCCGTCAACCGGCCGGGCTTGGCCAGTCCGTCGAGGACCACGAACCGAAGCACACCGGCCCGGGTTTTCTTGTCCCCGGCCATGAAGTCCAGCAACTGCGGCAACGCATCGGGTTCGTAGCTGACCGGCAGGCCAAGCGCCGCCAGGATGGTGCGGTGCCGCTGCGCGGTGGCGTCGTCGAGTCGCCCGGCAAGCCTGGCCAGCTCCGCGGCGAACACCAGGCCCACCGACACCGCGGCGCCGTGCCGCCACTGGTAGCGCTCCCGGCGCTCGATCGCATGGCCCAAAGTGTGGCCGTAATTCAGGATTTCGCGCAGCTCCGACTCCTTCTCGTCGGCGGCGACGACCTCGGCCTTGACGGCAATCGCGCGCCGGATCAGCTCAAGCAGCACGACACCCCCCGGGTCCAGCGCGGCCTGCGGGTCGGCCTCGATGAGGTCGAGGATCACCGGGTCGGCGATGAATCCCGCCTTGACCACTTCGGCCATCCCGGAGACGATTTCGTTGTGCGGCAACGTCTTCAGCGTCGCCAGGTCGACCAGCACGGCGAGCGGCTGGTGAAAAGCACCGACCAGGTTCTTGCCCGCCTCGGTGTTGATACCGGTCTTGCCGCCGACCGCCGCGTCGACCATGCCGAGCAGCGTGGTGGGCACGTGCACGATCGAGACGCCGCGCAGCCAGGTGGCCGCCGCGAAGCCTGCGACGTCGGTGGCCGCGCCGCCGCCGAGGCTGACCAAGGCATCTTTGCGGCCGATGCCGATGCGGCCCAACACTTCCCAGATGAATCCCACGACCGGCAGGTCCTTGCCGGCCTCGGCGTCCGGGATTTCGATGCGGTGCGCGTCGACACCCTTGTCGGCCAGGTGGCTCCGGATCTCCTCGGCCGTCTCCGCCAGTACCGGTTGATGCAGGATCGCGACGCGGTGCCGGCCGGACAGCAGTTCCTCCAGCTCGTTCAGCAACCCGGCGCCGATGATCACCGGATACGGCGGGTCGACGGCCACCGACACGGTGACCGGTGCGGTGCCGTCGGTCATGTGGCGGCCCCGGCGGCTTGGTTTTCCTGCAGCCGCGACACGATTTGTCTGACCACCGCCCCGGGATTGCGGCGGTTGGTGTCGACCCTGATGGTCGCGACGCGCCGGTACAGCGGAATCCGTTTGGCCATCAGCGCGCGGTACTTTTCGGCGCGATCGGGCCCGGCCAGCAGCGGCCGCACGGTGTTGCCGCCGGTGCGCCGCACGCCTTCGGTGGCGCTGATCTCCAGGTAGACGACGGTATGGCCGGCGAGCGCCTCGCGCACCCCTGGGCTGGTGACGGCGCCACCGCCGAGCGACACAACGCCGTCATGGTCGGCCAACGCCGCGCGGACCACTTCCTCCTCGATGCGCCGGAACTCCTGTTCCCCGTCGGTGGCGAAGATGTCGGCGATGCCGCGCCCGGTCCGCTGTTCGATCGCG
Organism: Mycobacterium sp.; assembly: GCF_052145595.1. GTDB lineage: Bacteria > Actinomycetota > Actinomycetes > Mycobacteriales > Mycobacteriaceae > Mycobacterium. Next base: position 41,287 of record NZ_JBKQOI010000254.1, read on the forward strand.
ACGTCGGTGTCGAGCAAGCTGACCCCGAGCGCCTTGGACAGCCGCCGCCCAATGGTGGACTTGCCGGAGCCCGGCAATCCCACGAGTACCGCCTTGGGTGCCATCACGCGGTACCCCGCGCGGCCGGCGATTCCCGGTCGGCGACCGCACGCTGATACGCCTCGACGTTGCGGCGGGTTTCGGTCAGCGAATCGCCGCCGAACTTCTCCAGCGCCGCGCGGGCCAGCACCAGCGCCACCATGGTCTCGACCACGACCCCGGCGGCCGGCACCGCGCACACGTCCGAGCGCTGGTGAATGGCGACCGCCTCGTCGCCGGTCGCCATATCCACGGTGGCCAGCGCCCGCGGCACGGTGGAAATGGGCTTCATCGCGGCGCGCACGCGCAGCGGCTGACCGTTGGTCATGCCGCCCTCCAGCCCGCCCGCGCGGTTGGTCGAGCGGACGACGCCGTCAGGCCCGGGGTACATCTCGTCGTGGGCGCGGCTGCCGCGGCGGCGCGCGGTCTCGAAACCGTCGCCGATCTCGACGCCCTTGATCGCCTGGATGCCCATGACGGCGCCGGCCAGCTGGCTGTCCAGCCGGTTGTCACCGCTGGTGAACGATCCCAGCCCGACCGGCAGGCCCAGCGCCACCACCTCCACCACGCCACCGAGGGTGTCGCCGTCTTTTTTGGCCGCCTCGATCTCGGTGATCATCGCTTGCTCGGCCGCCTTGTCGAACGCGCGAACCGGGCTGGCGTCGATCGCGGGCAGGTCCTCGGGGCGCGGCGGCGGGCCGTCGTAGGGCGCCGACGGGCCGATCGCGATGACGTGTGAGAGCACCTCGACACCCAGCGCCTGCCGCAGAAACGACCGCGCGATCGTTCCCGCCGCGACGCGGGCGGCGGTCTCACGGGCGCTGGCCCGCTCCAGCACCGGCCGCGCGTCGTCGAAACCGTACTTGAGCATGCCCGCGTAGTCGGCATGGCCGGGCCGCGGCCGGGTGAGCGGGGCGTTGCGCGCGATATCTGCCAATTCCGATGGGTCGACCGGGTCGGCGGCCATCACGGTTTCCCACTTCGGCCATTCGGTGTTGCCGATCTCGACGGCGATGGGGCCGCCCAGCGTGATGCCGTGGCGTATTCCGGAAAGCACGGTCACCGCGTCGCGCTCGAACGCCATCCGGGCGCCGCGGCCGTAGCCCAGCCGGCGGCGGGCCAACTGTTCGGAGATTTCGGCGGAGCTGACCTCCACGCCGGCGACCATGCCTTCGAGCACGGCCACCAACGCGCGGCCATGCGACTCCCCGGCGGTGATCCAGCGCAACACCCGACAATTCTCCCACGGGCTCAACCGACCACATGCTCAACCCAGCAGGGCCAACCCCGCCGCGCCGGCGGTGGCCAGGCACATCGACGGACCGTGCGGCACCGTACGCACCCCACGCAACATCCCACCGACACCCCACAGCGCCGTCAGCAGCGGCGCGGCCAGCGCCGCCAGAAACCACACCCCGACGCCGAAACAGCCGGCCAACCCGCCCAGACCGATCGCCAGCTTGACGTCGCCGGCTCCCATCGCCGCCGGCGCCACCAGGTGCACCAGCACATAGATCCCGGCCAACGCCGCCGCCCCGGCCAACGCGGGCAGCCCGCGGCCGGCCCAGCCGGCGGCCAGCAGAATCACGCCGGCCCCGGGCAGCGTCAGCACATTCGGTAGCCGGCGTTCCCGGATGTCATAACAGCTCAACACCGCCAGCCAGCCGAGCACCAGGGCGGCCGCACAGGCCCGCATGGGGCAAGACGCTAACGCAGATCCTCCAGGGCGCAAGCCATCGCCTCGCGCGGCGCGGGCAGCCCGGTGAACTGCTCGACCTGCGCAAACGCCTGGTGCAGCAGCATCTGCAAGCCGCCGATCACCCGACCGCCCGCGGCGACCACCGCGGCGGCCAGCGGCGTGGGCCACGGATCGTAGACGGCATCCAGCAACACCGGGATCGCGGCGAACGTGCCGGCATACCGCGCGGCGACGTCCGCCGGGATGGTGCTGACCAGCACCTCCGCGGCTGCTACCTGCTCGGCAAGCTCCCCGCTGTCCAGACCGCAGAACCGCGTCGCCATGCCGATCCGCTCGCCGAGGTCCACCAGCCGGGTCGCCTTCTCCTGATTGCGTGCCACGACGGTGATGCCGGTGACGCCGAGTTCGGCCAGCCCCACGACGGCCGCCGGCGCCGTGCCGCCCGATCCACACACCAGCGCCCATCCAGATACCGACCCGGTCAGCGACCCCAGCGCGCCCGCCACGCCGTCGATGTCGGTGTTGTCGGCCCGCCAGCCGGCCGCGGCGCGGACCAGGGTGTTGGCCGATCCGACCAGGCCGGCGCGTCCGGTGTGCTCGTCGGCGAACCGCAACGCGGCGAACTTGCCCGGCTTGGTCACCGACACGCCGACCCACTCGGGCCCGAACCCGGCGACCAGGCCCGGCAGCTCCTCGGCGCCGCACTCGATGCGCTCATAGGTCCAGTCGTGCAGGCCCAGCGCGCGGTAGGCGGCAAGGTGCAGTTGCGGGGACCGCGAGTGCGCGATCGGCGAGCCGAGCACCCCGGCTTTTCGGGGCGCCTTTCTAGCGCGCGCTGTCGAGGACACCGTTGCGCTTAGCCAGCTCGATATTGGCCAAATGCTGCTGATAATCCTTGGTGAACAACGTCGTCCCCTGGGCATCGATGGTGACGAAGTACAGCCAGTCACCCGGCTGGGGATGCTCCGCGGCGCGCAGCGCGTCGACGCCCGGCGAACAGATCGCCGTGGCCGGCAGTCCTTGGGACACATAGGTATTCCACGGCGTCCGTTGAGCGCGGTCGGCGTCGCTGGTGGCCACCTCGCGGCGGTCCAGCGGATAGTTCACGGTCGAGTCGAATTCCAGCGTGTGGTGATCGTGCAGCCGGTTGTAGATCACCTGCGCCACCTTCGAGAAGTCCTGCGAATTGGCTTCCTGCTGCACCAGCGACGCCACCACCAGGATGTCGTAGGGAGACAGGTTCATGGTCTGGGCAGAGTCCACCAAACCGGACTTCATGTACTCCACGGCGCCCGCGCTGATCATGCTGGCGAGGATGCTTTCGGCCGGGGCCGCGGGATCCACATTGAATGTCCCCGGTGCGATGAGGCCCTCGATCCGGCGATGGTCTTTGCCTAGCTCGGAGACCGGCTCAGCGGCCCACGGCGGCACCGCCAACGCTGCGGGAGTGCTGTTGGTCGCCGCAGCACGCAGGTCGGCGGTCGACACACAACGCCGGTTTCCGTCGAGCTCGACGCAGGTGGCGCGGGAAATCAGCGAGAAGATGCCAGGATTCGCGACATTGGTCTTCATATCGGTGGTGTCGTCGAGCTGACGGCCTTCCGGGATCACCAGCTTGCCCACCCGGTTGTCCGGATCCGCCAGCCGCGCGACGGCGTTAACCGCCGGGATCTCGGTGCGCATCCGGTAGTAGCCCGGCTGAATCGACGAAATCGCGCTGTTGCCGTGCGACGCGTTGACGAACGCCCGGACCGTGGCCACCACGCCCTGGTTTTGTAGCGTCTCCCCGACCGCGGTGGTCGAGTCACCGTCCTGTACGTGGATCACGATGTCGCGCTTACCGCTACCGGTGTAGTCGTCACCGGAGCCGAACACCGTGTGCCACAGCTTGGTGCCGACGAAGACGGCTGCAACCACCACCACGACGATCAACCCGAGCGCGATCCTGCCCGCGAAGCGCCTACGGCGCCGCCCGCGTTCGGCCCGATTGCGGGCGACGCGGCTCATCCTGCGACAGGGCGGACCGACCGCCTCGGGCTCGGCCCGTTGCCGCCGCGCGCTGTCAACCATTGGTGACTCCTCGCGTCGCGGCAGCGCGGCGTTGATCGAGCCAGCTCTGCAGGATCGCGACGGCGGCCGCCTGGTCGATCACCGCCCGCTGCTCCTTGGCGCGGACACCCGCCGCGCGTAGTGACCGCTCGGCGCTGACGGTGGTAAGCCGCTCGTCGGCGAGCCGCACCGGTGTGGGGGGGATTCGATGTGCCAGCACTTCGGCTAGTTTGCTGGCCAGCTCCATCGCGTCGACCGCGGAAGGGCCGATGCGGTCGGCCAGGGTCCGCGGCAGGCCAACTATCACCTCAACCGCCTGCAGCTCGGCAACCAGCTCGGCCAGCCGGCGCACGTGCTTGCCGGAACGGTCGCGGCGCACCGTCTCCACCGGGGTGGCCAGGATGCCGTCGGGGTCGCTGGCGGCCACGCCGATGCGCACACTTCCCACGTCGACGCCAAGCCGTCGTCCCGGGCCGGGGTCCTGGTTAGGGTCGCCGGGCCGGTCGGGCAGGCGGTGCTGTGCGGAATCCACTCAACCGACCCGCGCTATCACGGCGCGTACGGCATCGAGCGCCGCGTCGATTCCGGTCGGATCCTTTCCTGAGCCCTGCGCCAGGTCGGCCTTGCCGCCGCCGCGGCCGTCAACGGCCATGGCGAGCTGTTTGATCAGGTCGTTGGCGCGGAGCCCGAGATCTTGGGCGGCCGCATTGACGGTGACCACATACGGCACGGTGTGGCCCTCACCCTCTGCGATCAGCGCCACCACCGCGGGATCGCTGCCCAGCTTGCCCCGGATGTCGCCGACCAGGGATCGCAGGTCGGCTGCCGTCATCCCACCCGACATCCGCTGCGCCACCACACGGACGTTACCGATCCGCTCCGCCCCGGTCGCGGCATTGGTCGCCGCGGCGCGCGCGCTCGCCAGCCGGGCCCGTTCGAGTTCTTTCTCGGCGGCCTTGAGCCGGTCCACCAGGTTGGCCACCCGGGCCGGCACCTCTTCGGACGGCACTTTCAGCGACGACGCCAGCCCGGCCATCAGCGCACGCTCCTTGGCCAGGTGGCGGAAGGAGTCCAGCCCGACGTAGGCCTCCACCCGGCGGATCCCGGAGCCGATCGATGATTCGCCCAGGATCGTCACCGGACCGATCTGCGCCGAGTTGTGCACGTGCGTTCCACCGCAAAGCTCCAGCGAAAATGGTCCGCCGATCTCCACGACCCGCACCTCGTCGGGATAGGCCTCGCCGAAGAGCGCCATCGCTCCCATCGCCTTGGCCTTCTCCAGTTGCTCGGTGAACGTGTGCACCTCGAAGTCGGCTTGCACGGCTTGGTTGGTCACCTCTTCGATTTGGGTGCGCTGCTCTTCGGATAGCGCGCCCTGCCAGTTGAAGTCGAAGCGCAAGTAGCCCGGCCGGTTCAGCGATCCCGCCTGGACGGCGTTGGGCCCCAGCACTTGTCGCAGCGCGGCGTGCACCATGTGAGTGCCCGAGTGCCCCTGGGTGGCGCCCCGGCGCCAGCCCGGGTCCACCGCCGCGATGACGGTGTCGCCCTCGACGAATTCCCCGGACTCGACGTTAACCCGGTGCACCCAAAGGGTTTTGGCAATCTTCTGGACATCGGTGACGGCCGCGCGGGCGCTCTCGCCGGCCCCGGTTCCGCTGATGGTGCCCTCGTCGGCGATCTGCCCGCCCGACTCGGCGTAGAGCGGAGTGCGGTCCAGCACGAGTTCGACCCGGTCGGCCCCTTCGGTACCGTGTGCTACCACCGGAACCCGTTTGCCGTCGACGAAGATGCCTAAAATTCTTGCCTCGGAGGCTAACTCGTCGAACCCGGTGAATTCGGTGGGTCCGGCGTCGACCAGCTCACGGTACGCGGACAGGTCCGCATGCGCGTGTTTGCGCGCGGCGGCATCGGCCTTGGCCCGCCTGCGTTGTTCGGCCATCAGTTCGCGGAAGCCGATTTCGTCGACCTGCAGGCCGGCCTCGGCGGCCATCTCGAACGTGAGCTCGATCGGGAACCCGTAGGTGTCGTGCAGGGTGAAGGCGTCCGAACCCGAAACCACTGCGGCACCCGCCGCTTTGGTGGCGCCGGCGACCTCTTCGAACAGTTTCGAGCCCGACGCCAGTGTGCGGTTGAACGCGGTCTCCTCGGCGACGGCGATGCGCCTGATCCGGTCGAAATCGGCGACGAGTTCGGGATACGACGGACCCATCGCGTCCCGCACGGTGGCCATCAGGTCGCCGACGATCGGGTCCTCGATGCCCAGTAGCTTGGCCGAGCGGATCACCCGGCGCAGCAGCCGGCGCAGCACGTAGCCGCGTCCGTCGTTGCCGGGACTGACGCCGTCACCGATCAGGATCGCCGCGGTGCGACTGTGGTCGGCGATGATCCGGTAGCGCACGTCGTCCTCGTGGTTGCCGACGTCATAGGGACGCGGGGCGACAGCGGCCACTTTGTCTATGACCGGCCTCAGCAGGTCGGTTTCGTAGACGTTGTGGACGCCCTGCAACACGAACGCAACCCGCTCGACGCCCATGCCGGTGTCGATGTTCTTGCGCGGCAACGGCCCGAGGATCTCGAAATCGGTCTTGGTGGCGCCTTCGCCGCGTTCGCTTTGCATGAACACCAGGTTCCACAGCTCGACATAGCGGTCCTCGTTGGCTATCGGGCCGCCGCTCACGCCGAATTCTTCGCCGCGGTCGTAGTAGATCTCCGATGAGGGACCGCATGGGCCCGGAATGCCCATCGACCAGAAGTTGTCTTCCATGCCGCGGCGCTGGATCCGCTCGGGCGGCAGCCCGGCGATCTCCTGCCACAGCTTGAACGCCTCGTCGTCATCGAAATAAACTGTGGCCCAGAGCCTTTCCGGGTCCAGTGCGTATCCCCCGTCGGCGATGCTGTTGGTCAGCAGAGACCAGGCCAGTTCGATGGCGCCGCGCTTGAAGTAGTCGCCGAACGAAAAGTTGCCGGCCATCTGAAAGAACGTGTTGTGCCGGGTGGTGATGCCCACCTCGTCGATATCGGGCGTGCGGATGCATTTTTGGATGCTGGTGGCGGTCTGGTAGGGCGGCGTGCGCTGCCCGAGGAAGTACGGCACGAACTGGACCATGCCGGCGTTGACGAACAGCAGGTTGGGGTCGTCGAGGATCACCGACGCGCTCGGCACCTCGGTGTGGCCCGCCTTCACGAAATGATCGAGGAATCTCTTCCTGATCTCGTGTGTCTGCACTCTCCGCTTCGTCCTTTTCCTTCGGCTTCCTTCGACTTCCTGTGACGTCTATTCCCAGCCTATTAGCCGGGCTATGGGTGCCGTCCGTTGCCGGGGGCTAACCCTGCAAAAAGCTCAACCGCACCGACCGCCGGGGGTTGTCCCGGTTGAGGTCGACCAGCACGATGCTTTGCCAGGTGCCCAGCTGGGGGTCGCCACTGGCGACCGGCACCGTCACCGACGGCGAGACGATGGCCGGCAACACGTGGTCGGCGCCGTGGCCCGACGAGCCGTGCGCGTGCCGGTAGCGGTCGTCTCGCGGCAGCAGCCGTTCCAGCGTGTCGACCAGGTCGTCGTCGGAGCCGGCACCCGTTTCGATGATCGCCACCCCGGCCGTCGCGTGCGGGACGAACACGTTGCACAGGCCGTCGCCGCAGCTGAAGCAGAACCTGCGGACCGCATCGGTGAGGTCAACGATGCGGTGATGGGCGGTGTTCACCTCCAACAGATCCGTATGCACCCGGTCAAGCCTACGGCGCGGTGACCGCGACTGCCCAAGACCGGCCATTCGTTTGTGAGCGCGGCCACACCCGCAAAAGTCATTGCGGGCGGTTGCCGGTAGGAGGAAGGTATCTGGTGGGACCGGTGGCGCCACCGGGGCGCTGTCCCGACACACGAGGGGTCAACCGTGTACGCACGCTCTACCACCATCCAGGCGCAACCCCTGTCGGTCGACATCGGAATTGCGCACGTCCGCGATGTCGTCATGCCCGCCCTGCAGGAGATGAACGGGTATGTCGGGGTGTCGCTGTTGGTCGACCGCCAGTCCGGCAGATGCATCGCCACCAGCGCCTGGCAGACCATGGAAGCGATGCGGGCCGGCGCCCAGCGGGTGGCGCCCATCCGCGACCGCGCCGCGTTGATGTTCGACGGCAGCGCGGAGGTCGAAGAATGGGACATCGCGTTGCTGCACCGCGACCACCACTCGCGCGAAGGGGCGTGCGTGCGGGCCACCTGGCTCAAGGTGGTGCCGGACCAGCTCAGCCGATCCCTGGACTTCTACCGCGTTTCGGTGCTTCCGGAATTGGAGAACCTCGACGGGTTCTGCAGCGCCAGCCTGATGGTCGACCACCCGGCATGCCGGCGGGCGGTGTCCTGCTCGACGTTCGACAGCATGGACGCGATGGCCCGAAACCGCGACCGCGCCACCGAGCTGCGCAGCAGGCGGGTCCGGGACCTGGGCGCCGAGGTTGTCGACGTGGCCGAGTTCGAGCTGGCGATCGCCCACTTGAGAGTGCCCGAACTGGTCTGAGCCCCGGTTCCCGGCTTAGGGCAGCGCGTCCCCGGGAAATCCGCGGCAGGCGTGCACCTCGTAGCTGAAGACCCCCGCCGCCACCCCGGGGTCGTCACCCATGATCGCGGTGGTGTCGTCGACCGTCGCCGCGAACACGCCGATGCCGCAGACGTCGGAACCGTCGGTTACCGGCAGGACCACCGCAAGCACACCGTCGTCGCGCAGCCCGAAGTTGCGCCGACCGTGCTCCCAGACGATGCCCGGCGTCGTCTCGTCACCGAACTTCGGGCCCTTCCTGAGGATCACGACGCTGTAGGGCCTGGCGCTGGGCAGCAGCCGGCCCATCTCCTCGTCGGTGAAGGTTTTCATGTCCGTCCCTTCCTGCGGATGATTGCCCGCAGCCGGTCCAGCCGGCCGGCCATCTCACGTTCACCGCCGCGACCGGTGGGCCGATAGTAGTCCACGTCCGCCAGCTCGTCCGGCGGATATTGTTGGGCGACAACGCCATCGGGGTCGTCGTGCGAATACTTGTAGCCCTGCGCGTTGCCCAACGCCGCCGCACCGGAGTAGTGCCCGTCGCGCAAATGGGCCGGCACCAGGCCGGCCTTGCCCGCCCTGATGTCGTCCATCGCGGCCGCCAGCGCGGTGGTGACCGCGTTCGACTTCGGCGCGGTGGCCAGGTGGATGGTGGCGTGCGCCAGCGTCAGCTGGGCCTCGGGCATCCCGATCAGCTGCACGGTTTGGGCGGCGGCGACCGCGGTCTGCAGCGCCGTCGGGTCGGCCATGCCGATGTCCTCGCTGGCCAGGATCATCAGGCGACGGGCGATGAACCGTGGATCCTCCCCGGCGACGAGCATGCGGGCCAGGTAGTGCAGCGCGGCGTCGACGTCGGAGCCGCGCACCGACTTGATGAACGCGCTGATCACGTCGTAGTGCTGGTCGCCGTCGCGGTCGTAGCGCACCGCGGCCTTGTCCAGGGACTGCTCGACGGTTTCGACGGTGACCACCTCGCCGGCCGACTGGGCAGCCTCGGCTGCGACTTCCAACGCGGTCAGCGCGCGCCGGGCGTCGCCGGCCGCCAATCGCACCAGCAGGTCTACGGCTTCGGGCTGCACGCCGACCCGCCCGCCCAGGCCGCGGGGATCGTCGATCGCACGCTGCAGCACGGTGCGGACGTCGTCGGACGCCAGCGGCCGCAGCTGCAGGATCAACGATCGCGACAGCAGCGGCGCCACGACAGAGAAAGAGGGATTTTCTGTGCTAGCCGCCACCAGCAACACCACCCGGTTCTCCACGGCGGACAGCAGGGCGTCCTGCTGGGTCTTGGAGAAGCGGTGCACTTCGTCGATGAACAGCACCGTCTGCTCGCCCCTGAGGAGTGCGTTTCGGGCGTTATCTATGACGGCCCGAACGTCCTTGACACCGGCCGACAGCGCCGACAGCGCCTCGAACCGGCGACCGGTCGCCTGTGAGATAAGCGCAGCCAGCGTCGTCTTACCACTCCCCGGCGGGCCGTAGAGGATGACCGACGCCACGCCCGAGCCCTCGACCAGGCGGCGCAGCGGCGATCCGGGTGCCAGCAGGTGGTCCTGCCCGACCACCTCGTCCAGCGATGCCGGACGCATCCGGACCGCCAGCGGTGCACCGCCCGACACGCCCAGGTCGTGGTTGGTTGTCTGCGGTGCGCCGGGGAGGTCAAATAGACCGTCGGACACGGCTTTAGGCATACCACGTTCGAGCGACAAGGTGCGTCGGCCGGATCCAGCCGCTAACAATCCACGCGCTCAGGCCACATATTTGCTAAGTTCCGATTTGCCAAGTTCCGTGCGCGTGCCCACAGAGTCAATTCGACAGCTAGGACGGACATGAGCCAGCCCCCCGAGTATCCAGGCACCCCGGCCGACCCCCATCGGGGAAACCAGAACCCTCCGGGCTACCCACCACCGCCTGGTTATGGCGCACCGCCCCCGCCGCCTCCCCCGCCCCCGGGTTACGGCCCACCGCCCGGCGGCTACCCCCCTCCTGGTCCTCCCGGACCACCCCCCGGACCGCCCCCCGGCGGCCCGTTCGGTTACGGCGCCCTACCTCCCCCGCCGCCCGGTCCCCCCGCTGGCTATGGCGCACCCCCGGCCGGCTACCCGCCGCAGCCCGGTTACGGAGTCGCCCCGGGTGGCCAGCCGGGCCAGCCTTTCAGCGTGGGTGAGGCCTTCAGCTGGGCCTGGAACAAGTTCACCCAGAACGCCGTACCCCTGGTCGTTGCCGTCCTGCTCTACGGGGTGCTGATGGGCCTCGCCTACGGTGTGGCCGCGGTGGGCGGTGGCATGGGTTCGACCACCACGGCCAGCACAGACTCCGACGGCTTCAGCAGCACCACCACGAACATCAGTGCCGGCGGGTTGGCCATCATGATCGTTGGCTACGTACTCGCTTACGCGGTAGGAATATTCGCCCAGGCCGCGTTCCTGTCCGGATGTCTCGACATAGCCGACGGACGGCAGGTGACCATCGGCTCATTCTTCAGGCCACGCAACCTCGGCAAGGTGATCCTCGCCGCGGTGATAGTCGGCATCCTGACCGGGCTCGCCTCGGTCGTGTGCTTCATTCCCGGCCTCATCGTGGCCATCTTCGCCCAGTTCACGATCCCGTTCGTCATCGACCGCTCGCAATCGGCCATCGACGGGCTGAAGTCCAGCTTCTCGACCGTCTCATCGAACTTCGGCAACTCGTTACTGGCCTGGCTGGTAGAGGCGGCGGCGGTCCTCGTCGGCGCACTGGTCTGCGGGGTGGGCCTGCTCGTCGGGGCACCCGTTGCCGCACTCATCCTGACCTACGCCTACCGCAAGCTCTCCGGTGGCCAGGTCGTCCCGCTGCTGCAGCCGGGCTACCCACCGGGACCCCCACCCGGCATTCCGCCGGGGCCGCAGCCGGCCTAGTTTTTACCTGATTTTTTCAAAGCTTTTTCACGCGCCGGCCCTTGTCTGACTCGGTGCGCTGCGGGCTTGTGGCGCTTGTGATGAGATCAGCGGATGAGCATCAAAGTTGCACTGGAGCACCGCACCAGCTACACCTTTGACCGCCTGGTTCGGGTGTATCCGCACATCGTGCGGCTGCGCCCGGCGCCGCACTGCCGCACACCCATCGAGGCCTATTCCCTGCGCATCGAGCCCGGCGACCACTTCATCAACTGGCAACAGGATGTGGTGGGCAACTTCCTTGCCCGGCTGGTGTTTCCGAATCCCATGCGCCAACTGACCATCACCGTCGGGCTCATTGCCGACCTGAAGGTGATCAATCCGTTCGATTTCTTCATCGAGGACTGGGCGGAGACCTGGCTTTCGGCCGGGATGACCTACCCCAAGGAGCTCACCGACGACCTCAGGCCATACCTGCGGCCCGTCGACGAAGACGCCGAAGGATCGGGCCCCGGCGAGCTCGTGCAGGCGTGGTTGCACAACTTTTCGGTGCCGGACGGCACCCGCACCATCGACTTCCTGGTCGCACTCAACCGCGCGGTCAGCGCCGACGTCGCTTACAGCGTGCGGATGGAGCCCGGCGTCCAGACACCGGATTACACGCTGCGCACCGGCGTCGGCTCATGCCGGGACTCGGCGTGGCTGCTGGTGTCGATCATGCGCCAGTTGGGGCTGGCCGCCCGGTTCGTGTCGGGCTACCTGGTACAGCTGGCATCCGACGTCGAGGCGCTCGACGGGCCGTCGGGACCGGCCGCCGACTTCACCGACCTGCACGCATGGGCCGAGGTGTACATCCCCGGCGCGGGCTGGATCGGGCTGGACCCGACGTCCGGGCTGTTCGCCGGCGAGGGCCACATCCCGCTGGCGGCCACGCCGCACCCGGCGACCGCGGCACCCATCAGCGGCGGCACCGAACCCTGCGAATCGGAGCTGGAGTTCTCCAACACCGTCACCCGCGTCCACGAAGACCCGCGCGTCACGCTGCCCTACACCGACGAGGCGTGGCGCACGATCTGCGACGTCGGCCGGCGCCTCGACGAGCGACTGGCCGCCGCCGACGTCCGGCTGACCGTCGGCGGCGAGCCGACATTCGTGTCGGCAGACAACCAGGTCGACGAGGAGTGGACGACGGCCGCCGACGGCCCGCACAAGCGGCAGCGGGCATCCGATCTGGCCGCCCGCCTGAAGGCGTTGTGGGCCCCGCAGGGGCTGATCCAGCGCGGGCAAGGCAGATGGTATCCGGGAGAACCGTTGCCGCGCTGGCAGATTGCGCTCTACTGGCGTACCGACGGGCGAGCGCTGTGGACCGACGACACGCTGCTGGCCGACCCCTGGATCAACCGGCCGGCCCCGGTCGATGACGAGGCCGCCTACCAGGTGCTCGCCGGGGTTGCCGACAGTTTCGGGCTGCCGCTCTCGCAAGTGCGGCCGGCCTACGAGGACCCGCTGTCCCGGCTGGCGGCCAAGGTGCGGATGCCCGACGGCGACCCGGTGGAACCGAGCGACGACCTCGGCCCCGACGCCACCCCTAGTCGCGCCGCGCTGCTGGCGCGCCTCGACGAATCCACCACGGCCCCGGCCGCATTCGTGCTGCCGCTGCACCGCCGCGACGACGACCGCGGCTGGGCCAGCGCTAACTGGCGGCTGCGCCGCGGCCGCGTCGTGCTGCTCGAAGGGGATTCCCCGGCGGGTCTGCGCCTGCCGCTGGATTCGATCAGCTGGAAGCCGCCACGCGCGTCGTTCGACGTCGACCCCATGTCCGTGGATCACGGCCTACCGGCCGAGCCGGCTACCGGCGAGGCCGTGGTCGAGGACCCCGACGAGGCGCCGCCGACCGCGATGGTCGCCGAGGTTCGGGATGGGCTGCTGTACATCTTCATGCCGCCCACCGAAGCGGTCGAACACTTCATCGACCTCATCGCCCGAGTCGAGGCCGCGTCGGCCAAAGCCGACTACCCGGTCGTCATCGAGGGCTACGGCCCACCGCCGGACCCGAGGCTGACGTCGCTGACGATCACCCCGGACCCGGGTGTCATCGAGGTCAACGTGCCGCCCACCGCCACTTTCACCGAACAAACGCACCTCTTGGAGACCCTGTACGACCAGGCGCGGCTCGCTCGGTTATCAACGGAGTCGTTCGACGTCGACGGCAGTCACGGCGGCACCGGCGGTGGCAACCACATCACCCTGGGCGGCATCACGCCCGCGGACTCACCGCTGCTGCGCCGTCCCGACCTGCTGGTCTCGCTGCTGACCTACTGGCAGCGGCACCCGTCGTTGTCCTATCTGTTCGCCGGGCGATTCGTCGGCACCACGTCGCAGGCGCCACGGGTGGACGAGGGCCGCGCCGAGGCCCTGTACGAACTCGAGATCGCGTTCGCCGAGATCGCCCGGCTGGCTTCGTCTTCCAAGGTCGCGCCCCCACAGCCCTGGGTGACCGACCGCGCCCTGCGGCACCTGCTCACCGACATCACCGGCAACACCCATCGCGCCGAGTTCTGCATCGACAAGCTCTACAGCCCCGACAGCCCCCGGGGCAGGCTGGGCCTGCTGGAGCTGCGCGGCTTCGAGATGCCGCCGCATCTGCGCATGGCGATGGTGCAGTCGCTGCTGGTGAGCTCACTGGTCGCGTGGTTCTGGGACGAACCGCTACGCGCCCCGCTGATCCGCCACGGCGCCAACCTGCACGGGCGATACCTATTGCCGCACTACCTGATTCACGACATCGCCGACGTGGCCGCCGACCTGCGCGCGCACGGCATCGGTTTCGAGACCAGCTGGCTGGACCCGTTCACCGAATTCCGCTTCCCGCGCATCGGCACCGCGGTCTTCGACGGCGTGGAGATCGAGCTGCGCGGGGCGATCGAACCGTGGAACACCCTCGGCGAGGAGGCCACCGCGACCGGCACCGCCCGCTACGTCGACTCGTCGGTCGAGCGCATCCAGATCCGCATCATCGGCGCCGACCGCACCCGCTACGTGGTGACGGTCAACGGCTACCCGGTGCCGTTGCTGGCCACCGACAACCCGGACATCCATGTGGGTGGCGTGCGGTTCAGGGCCTGGCAGCCGCCCAGCGCGCTGCACCCGACCATCACCACCGACGTCCCGCTGCGGTTCGAGCTGATCGACCTCACCACCGCAACGTCGCGCGGCGGCTGCACCTATCACGTCTCGCACCCGGGCGGCATGGCCTACGAGGAGCCGCCCGTCAACGCGGTTGCGGCCGAATCGCGCCGCGCCCGCCGCTTCGAGGCCACCGGCTTCACCCCGGGCAAGCTCGACCTGTCTGACATCCGGGAGAAACAGGCCAGGATATTCACCGACATCGGCGCGCCAGGCATCCTCGACCTGCGACGCGTGCGTACCGTGCAGCAGTAATGGCGTCCCCAGAAGGCACAGCGATGGCACTCGGCACGAGTGAAGCGGCGGCCGTTCCCAACAGCCGCTACGACGCCGACCGCCTGCTGGCCGGGTACCAGACCGCGCGGGCCCAACAATCACTCTTCGATCTGCGGAACGCCCCGGGAATCGGCTACGACGAATTCGTCGACCGCGATGGAAACGTGCGGCCGGCGTGGTCGGAGCTGGCCGACGCCGTCGCGCAGCGCGGCAGGGCCGGGCTGGACCGGCTGCGCTCGGTGGTGGACGGCCTGATCGACAACGACGGCATCACCTACACCGAGGTCGATGCCGGCCGCGACGGCGGTCACGGCCTGGAGCCCCGGCCCTGGAGCCTGGACGCCCTGCCCATCGTGCTTTCCGCGGCCGACTGGGAAGGGCTGGAGGCCGGGCTGGTGCAGCGGTCGCGTCTGCTCGACGCGGTGCTCGCGGATCTGTACGGGCCCCGCAGCCTGCTCACCGAAGGCCTGCTTCCGCCGGAACTGGTGTTCGCTCACCCCGGGTACGTGCGGGCCGCCAGTGGCATCGAAGTGCCCGGGCACCACCAGCTTTTCATGCACGCCTGCGACCTCAGCCGGTTGCGGGACGGCAGCTTTCACGTCAACGCGGACTGGACGCAGGCGCCTTCGGGCGCCGGCTACGCGCTGGCCGACCGACGCGTTGTCGCCCACTCGATCCCAGACCTTTACGAAAGGATAGCGCCGCGACCGACGACACCGTTCGCGCAGACGCTGCGGCTGGCGCTGATCGACGCGGCACCCGACGTGGCCCAAGACCCGGTGGTGGTGGTGCTCAGCCCGGGGATCTACTCGGAGACCGCCTTCGATCAGGCCTATCTGGCCACCCTGCTGGGCTTCCCGCTGGTGGAAAGCGCGGATCTGGTGGTGCGCGAGGGCAAGCTGTGGATGCGCTCGCTGGGAACGCTGAAGCGCGTAGACGTGGTTCTTCGCCGCGTCGATGCGGAATACACGGACCCACTGGATCTGCGCGCCGGTTCCCGGCTCGGTGTGGTCGGTTTGGTGGAGGCGCAACACCGCGGGACGGTAACCGTCGTCAACACGCTGGGCAGCGGCATCCTGGAAAGCCCCGGGCTGCTGCGTTTCCTGCCCGAGCTGGCCGAGCGCTTACTCGGTGAAGCCCTGCTGCTGCATACCGCGCCGGTGTACTGGGGCGGCTACGCCAGCGAACGCTCGCATCTGCTGGCCAACCTGTCGTCGCTGTTGGTCAAGTCCACCGTCGGCGGGAAAACCCTTGTCGGGCCGACGCTTTCGGCCGGGCAGCTGGCCGAATTGGCCGCCCGCATCGAGAGCATGCCGTGGCAGTGGGTCGGCCAGGAGCTGCCCCAGTTCTCGTCGGCGCCCACCGACCACGCCGGCGTGCTGTCGTCGGCCGGAGTCGGCATGCGGTTGTTCACGGTTGCCCAGCGTAGCGGCTACGCGCCGATGATCGGCGGCGTCGGTTACGTGCTGGCGCCCGGACACGCCGCGTACACGCTGAAAACCGTTGCGGCAAAAGATGTCTGGGTGCGGCCGACGGCGCGTGCGCGAGCCGAGACGATCACGCTCCCGTCGTTGGAGCCGACCGTGGAGGTGCCGGCGAAGACCGCCGCGGGCACCTGGGGGGTCAGCTCGCCGCGTGTGCTGTCCGAACTGTTCTGGATGGGACGCTACGGCGAGCGCGCGGAGGGCATGGCCCGGTTGCTGATCGTCGCCCGCGACCGCTTCCACGTCTACCGGCACCATCAGGACACCGAAGAAAGCGAGTGCGTGCCCGTGCTGATGGCCGCGCTGGGCCGAATCACCGGGACCGGCACCGGAGCCGATAGCGACGGCGTCGATGATCCGGCCGAGATGATCGCCGTCGCCCCCTCGACGCTGTGGTCGATGACCGTGGACCCGGACCGGCCCGGATCCCTTGTCGAGTCGGTGGACGGGCTGGCACTGGCCGCCAGGGCGGTGCGCGACCAATTGTCCAACGACACCTGGATGGTGCTGGCCGGGGTGGAGCGCGCGATCGCGCTCAGCCGTGAACCGCCGGACTCGCTGGCCGAGGCCGACGCCCTGCTCGCGTCGGCCCAGGCGCAGACGTTGGCCGGCATGCTGACGCTGTCGGGCGTGGCCGGCGAGTCGATGGTGCGTGACGTGGGCTGGACGATGATGGACATCGGCAAACGCATCGAACGCGGCCTGTGGCTGACCGCGCTGCTGCGGGCCACGCTGACCACCGTCCGCGGCGCCGCCGCCGAGCAGACGATCATCGAGTCAACGCTGGTGGCGTGCGAGTCGTCGGTCAGCTACCGGCGCCGGACCGTGGGCAAGGTCAGCGTCGCGGCCGTGGCCGAGCTGATGCTCTTCGACGCGAAGAACCCGCGTTCGTTGCTGTACCAGCTGGAGCGGCTGCGGGCCGACCTCAAGGACCTGCCCGGCTCGTCTGGCTCGTCGCGTCCGGAGCGGTTGGTGGACGAGATCAATACGCTGCTGCGCCGGTCCCATCCCGACGAGCTGGAAGAGGTTTCCGCCGATGGGCGCCGCGCGCAGCTGGCGGAACTGCTCGACGCGACACACGCCGAACTGCGCGATCTGGCCGAGGCCATCACCGCAACGCAGTTGGCCTTGCCCGGCGGCATGCAGCCGCTGTGGGGCCCCGACGAACGGCGGGTAATGCCCGCCTAACCCGCTACAGGGGCGGTCACCTCGTCGATGACGGTGTGGATGAACTGCATCTTGTCCAGCACCGCCACCGGCAGCACGAAGGGATAGAGGTCGTCGTGGCCCATCGAACGGTTCACCATATTCAGCGACCACGACAACGGCAGCCACATCTCGATGATGGTGGCAAAGGCGCTGGGGCCCAACACCGGGCGGTCAAACGTCGCCGACGCCGATGCCAGCCCGCACCACGCCGAGGTGTCCAGGGCGTCGCGGATGTGCAGGTAGTGGGCGAAGGTCTCGGCCCAGTCCTCGGCGGCGTGCATGGTCGCATACGAGGACACGAAGCGTTCCTTCCAACCCTCGGGCGCGCCGTCGCGGTAGTGCCGGTCGAGTGCCTCCTGGTAGTCCGTGTCTGGATCGCCGAACAGCTCGTTGAACCGGGTCAGGTAGTCGCTTGACGGGGTGATCAGCCGGTAGAAGTAGTAATGCCCGACCTCGTGCCGGAAGTGCCCGAGCAAGGTCCGGTACGGCTCGTCCATTTCGACCCGCAACTGCTCGCGGTGCACGTCGTCGCCCTCGGCCAAATCCAGTGTGATCACGCCGTCCTCGTGGCCGGTGAGCACCTTCTCGTGCGCACTGGACAGCAGGCGGAATCCCAACCCGTAGTCCGGGTCCAGATCACGCCCTACGATCGGCAACTTCAGCTCGTTCAGCTCGGCTATCAACCGGCGCTTGGCCGCCTCGGCGCGGGCGAAGGCGCCCAGGCCCTCGGTGTCGGTATCGCTGGGCCGTTCCAGAGTCAGCGCGCACGACGCGCACAGTCCGCCGGGCTGATTCCTGGAGACCAGCCAATTGCATTCCGCGAGATGCAGATTGGCGCACAGTTGATAGTCGTGGGCATCCACCGCGCCGGCGTGCTCGCCGCCGTCGCCCTCGGCGATCACCAGCAGGGCCATCTGGTCGAGGGAAAACCCCAGCGCGCTGCCGCACGACAGGCACGCCGAGTTCTCGAACGTCAGACGCTGACCGCAGTTGGGGCAGTGGAAATCACGCATGCAGCACATCACCCTCGAAGGGCACCACGTCGACGGCGACGTCGATCACGCTGCGCTCGGAGTTGGTGTAGATGATGCCGCGCAGCGGCGGCACGTCGGCGTAGTCGCGGCCGCGCCCCACGATGATGTAGCGCTCGTCGACCAGCTGGTCGTTGGTGGGATCGAGCCCCAGCCACTCGAGCTGGCCGGGCTCCTGGGGAGTCCACACTCCCGCCCAGGCATGGGTGGCGTCGATGCCGATCATTCGATCCTTTCCCGGTGGCGGGTTGGTGGCCAGATAACCCGACACGTAGCTGGCCGCCAGACCGTTGGCTCGCAGGCAGGCGATCGCCAGCCTTGCAAAGTCTTGACATACCCCCTCCCGGGCCGCCAGAACCTCACTTACTCCGGTGGAAATCGTCGTCGACCCCGAGCGGTAGGTGAAGTCGGTGAAAATCCGCGACGCCAGGTCGCGCAGCACGTCGACCAACCGACGTCCCGGCGCGAAGCTGGGGGCCGCGTATTCGCGGACCTCGTCGGTGATCTCCGGTGGATTCAAATCCAGGGTGAATTCGGTCGCGAGCGCTCCCGGGCGTCCGGCCGGGCGCGCAGCCTCCCACGGCTGCACCGCGGGCCCGCTGGCATACCGCCCGGGCGGCGGCGGATACACGTCGACGATGGAGTCGCTGGTGACCGTCAGGGCCTGGTGCGGCTCGGTGACGTGGAAATAGGAGCTGATGTTGCCGTAGCTGTCGCGGCTGGTGGAGCTGTCGCTGGGGGTCGGCTCGACGATCAGCCGGTGCGCGATACAGCGCTGCCGCTGCGAGTCCCGGGGCGTGAGGAAACCGCGACCATAAGAGCTGGTCACAATGTCGGAGTAGCGGTACTCGGTGCGGTGAGTGACACGATGGCGGCGGGCATCAGCTTCCGACAAGAGCCACCTCCTCGTGTCCGGACCCGACGGGCTGATCTCACCACAAACCGGCCGATCCGGCGCACAATTGAGACGTGGCCACGTGGAACGACGTCGCCCGTATCGTTGGTGAGCTGGCGCTCACCTCGGAGTCGTCACCGCACGATTGGCGGGTCGGCAAGAAAATGCTGGCATGGGAGCGGCCACTGCGTCCGTCGGACCGCGAAGCACTGACGCGAAGTGGGGTGGAGCCGCCCGACGGCGACATCCTCGGTGTCCGGGTGTCCGACGAGGGCGTCAAGCTCGCGCTGATCGCAGACGAGCCGAGGGTCTATTTCACCACCCCACATTTCGACGGCTACCCGGCGGTGCTGGTCAAACTGGCCGAGATCGAAGCTCGCGACCTCGAGGAGCTGATCACCGAGGCCTGGCTGACGCAGGCGCCGAAAAAACTCGTCCAGGAGTTCCTGGCCGAATCGCTGTGAGCCCAGCGGAGCCATTCATTGGCGCAGTTCGATCACCCGTTGCAGGTCGTCGACGCAGGCCCGGGCGACGTCGGCCAGCACCACCTCGGTTCTCTCGCGGGCGTCCGATTCCAGCATCGAAGCGTGGCGCCGCGCGGCGGCGGTGTATGCGGACGCCCCGGCGGGATCCGAGTCGGCGAGGGCCGTCGCCGCCGCGAGGTCGATCAGCACGGCCTGCACGGGCTGCGGAAGCCGGTGGCTGCGGCCGTCGACGACGGGTGCGACGGCACGAGCCAGTTCCAGCACCGAGCCGGCGAGCAGGGCCACGTGCACGGCCTGGTGATCGGCGGCCGCCACGGAGTCGCGCATCCCCCATCGGCGCGGCGAAATCCGCACCGCCTGACGGGCGGTGGCGCGGGCCTGGATGAGTCCGCCCAGCTGCTCGTGCACCCGATCGACGGCCGACAGCGGCCAGTCGGGCGGGGGCACTCGACGTCCGGCGGCGATTTCCGAGGTGCGCGACAGGACACGTTGCAGGACTCCCAGCACCCCGACGCGCGCCCTGCGCAGCACCTTCAGCGGGTCAGCCGGGAACAGCAAGACGGCGAACACGATGGCCAGGCAACCGCCGATGAGGGCGTCGTAGATGCATTCCCACCCGACGCCGCTGCGGTACAGCGCCAGCACCAGGATCGATGACACGACGGTCTGGTTGGCGAACATCATCCCTTGCCCGATGAAGCCCTGCCCGATCAACACCGCAATCGAAAGCGCGATCAGGGTGGCGACGGCGATGGGGACGGCCCCGGGCCCGATCAACCCCTGCACCGCGGTGCCGATCCCGATCCCCAGCGTCACACCGATCATCATCTGGATGGCGCGTTGCGCGCGTAACACGTTGCTGATCGACAGGCACACCGCTGCGGCGATCGGCGCGAAGAACGGCTGGGGATGACCGAGCACGTTGTGGGCGAGGTACCAGGCCAGGCCCGCGGCGACCGAGGTCTGCACCAGGTTGGACGACCGGCCCCGTAACCGTTTAACCGCCCCTTTTGAAGCCGCAAGCGCGGCGGCGTACGCCCGGGATGGCGCCGTCCGCCGCGAAGTGCTCATAGAGAGCTAGGCCGGTTGCAGCTCGAACAGCGGAATCACCCGGCTGGTCTTGGACTGATACTCGGCGAAGCCCGGCGCCGCGGCGGCAACCGTTTCGAATAGCTGGTCGCGCTCCGCATCCGGCAGTTCGCGCGCAGTCACGTCGAACCCGTCGGTTCCGATCTCGACATGTGCCTGCGGATTGGCCCGCAAGTTGTGCACCCAGGCCGGATTGACCGGGGCACCGGCGAAGGATCCGATGATGATCAGCTTGCCGTCGATGCGGAAGTAGGCCAGCGGCGACACCCGGCGCTGGCCCGACTTGGCGCCCGTCGTGGTCAGCAGCAGCAGGTCGGCACCGGCGAACTGGCCGCCGACCTTGCCGTCGTTGGCGCGGAACTCCTCGATGATGCTGTTGTTGAAGGCGTTGACGGTTGCGGCGTCGGGGAACTGTTCGGTCATGCCTGGTCAACCGGCTTGGGTCGGGCGTCTATTCCGGACTCCTTGCGCTGCTGAGCGGTGATAGGCGCGGGTGCGTCGGTGAGCGGGTCGACGCCGCCGCCGGTCTTGGGGAACGCGATCACCTCGCGGATCGAGTCCATCCCGGCCATCAGCGCGGTGATCCGGTCCCAGCCGAACGCGATCCCGCCGTGCGGAGGCGCGCCAAACATGAACGCCTCCAACAGGAATCCGAACTTCTCTTCCGCCTCGGCCTTGTCCAGACCCATCACCGCGAACACCCGCTCCTGGATGTCGCGGCGGTGGATACGAATCGATCCGCCGCCGATCTCGTGGCCGTTGCACACGATGTCGTAGGCGTCGGCCAGCACGCTGCCGGGATCGGCGTCGACCACATCCTCGTACTCCGGCTTGGGCGAGGTGAACGCGTGATGCACCGCCGTCCACACCCCCGACCCGACCGCCACGTCACCGGCCGCCGTCGCGTCCTCGGCGGGCTCGAACAGCGGCGGGTCGACCACCCAGACGAACGCCCACTCGTCGGAGATCAGGTTGAGCCGCTTGGCGATCTCGCCGCGGGCCGCGCCCAGCAGGGCCCGCGACGGCTTCGCCGGGCCCGCCGAGAAGAAGATGCAGTCCCCGGGCTTGGCCCCGACGTGGGCGGCCAGACCGTCGCGTTCGCGCTCGGTCAGGTTCTTGGCCACCGGACCACCCAGCTCGCCGTCCTCGCCGACCAGCACGTAGGCCAGTCCGCGGTGCCCGCGCTGTTTGGCCCACTCCTGCCAGCCGTCCAGGGTGCGCCGCGGCTGCGAGGCCCCGCCGGGCATCACCACCGCACCGACATACGGTGCCTGGAAGACGCGAAATGTGGTGTCGGAGAATAACTCTGTGCACTCGACGAGCTCCACCCCGAACCGCATGTCGGGCTTGTCCGAGCCGAACCGTCGCATGGCGTCGGCGTAGCTGATCCGCGGCATCGGCGTCGGGATCCGGTAGCCGATCAGCGCCCACAGCGCGGTCAGGATCTCCTCGGAGATCGCGATGATGTCCTCGGCGTCGACGAAGCTCATCTCCATGTCGAGCTGGGTGAACTCGGGCTGGCGGTCGGCTCGGAAATCCTCGTCGCGGTAGCAGCGCGCGATCTGGTAGTAGCGCTCCATCCCGGCCACCATCAGCAGCTGCTTGAACAGCTGCGGGCTCTGCGGCAGCGCATAGAAAAAACCCGGATGCAGCCGGGCCGGCACCAGGAAATCGCGTGCCCCTTCCGGCGTCGAGCGGGTGATCGTCGGCGTCTCGATCTCGACGAAGTCGTGCCGCGCCAGCACCGCACGCGCGGCGGCATTCACCTTGGAGCGCAACCGCATTGCCGCGGCCGGGCCGTCGCGCCGCAGGTCGAGGTAGCGGTACTTCAACCGCAGCTCCTCGCCCGCGGGCTCGTCCAGCTGGAACGGCAGTGCCGCACTCTCGCCGAGCACCGTCAGCGACGTGGCGTTGACCTCGATCTCACCCGTGGCGATCTCCGGGTTGGTGTTGCCCTCCGGGCGGATCTCGACGACACCGGAGACCGCGACGCAGAACTCGGCGCGCAGCCGGTGCGCTTGGGCCAGCACGTCGGGCGCCCGGAACACCACCTGTGCGATTCCGGACGCATCCCGCAGATCGATGAAGATGACGCCACCGTGGTCGCGGCGGCGAGCCACCCAACCGGCCAGCGTCACCTGCTGGCCGGCGTCGCGATTCCGGAGCGCACCAGCGGCGTGGCTGCGCAGCACAAACACTCCCTTTCACCCGGCTTGAACGAGTGACCAGTCTAAAGGAGGTAATTTCGGTCCTATCGCTACCACGAACATCGCACTGGTCGGTCCCGGCGCCGTCGGCACGACGGTCGCCGCGCTGCTGTACAAGGCCGGCCACTCGGTGTTGGTGTGCGGCCACACACCCCGCGACAGCATCGAACTGCGGCCCGACGGCGCGGATCCGATCGTGGTGCCCGGTCCGGTGCACACCGATCCCAGTCAGGTGACCGGCCCGGTCGACCTGCTGATCCTGGCTGTCAAGGCCACCCAGAACGACGACGCGGCCGGCTGGTTGGCCCGCCTGTGCGCCGAGCACACCATCGTGCTTGTGCTGCAAAACGGTGTTGAGCAAGTCGAGCAGGTCCAGCCGCACTGCCCCTCGTCGCCCGTTGTCCCGGGGATCGTCTGGTACGGCGCCGAGACCCAGCCCGAAGGGTGGGTCCGGTTGCGCAGCGAAGCCGCGCTGGTGCTGCCCGGTGGGCCCTCCGCGGAGACCGTCGCCGAGCTGCTGCGCGGCGCCGGCTGCCAAGTGGAGTGCGACCCCGACTTCATCAGCGCGGCCTGGCGCAAGCTGCTCGTCAACGCGCTGGCCGGATTCATGGCGCTGTCCGGGCGGCGGTCCGGAATGTTCCGCAGAGACGACGTCGCCCCGCTGTCGCGCCGCTACGTCGCCGAATGCCTGGCCGTCGCGCGGGCCGAGGGTGCCCGGCTGCGTGACGACATCGTCGACGAGTTGGTCGACCTGTTCCGCAGCGCCCCGGAAGACATGGGCACCTCGATGCTGTTCGACCGGGAAAGCCACCGGCGGCTGGAATGGGACATCCGCAACGGGGTGATCATCCGCAAGGCCGCTGCCCACAACCTGGCGACGCCGATCAGCGACGTCGTGGTGCCGCTGCTGGCCGCGGCCAGCGACGGGCCCGGCTAGATTTAGCGTCATGCACCCCTGCGAGCGCGTCGACCTCGACTTCATCGACAACGCGCCATTCGTATTCCGCAACAGTGTCGACCTGGCCATCACGCCCGAGCAGCTGTTCGAGGTGCTTGCCGACGCCGAGGCCTGGCCGCGCTGGGCCTCGGTCATCACCAAGGTCACCTGGACCAGTCCCGAGCCGCGCGGTGTCGGCACCACCCGCACCGTCGAAATGCGCGGACGCATCGCCGGCAACGAAGAGTACCTGGCCTGGGAACCGTTCACCCACATGGCATTCCGGTTCAACGAATGCTCGACGCGCTCCGTGGCGGCCTTCGCCGAAGACTACCGAGTCGAGGTCATCCCGGGCGGCTGCCGGCTGACCTGGACCATGGCGCAGAAACCCGCAGGCCCGGCGCGGCTGGCGATGTTTGTGGTTGGGCCGCTGCTGAATCTGGGTCTCCGCCGGTTTCTGGGCAACCTGCGCAACTACACCAACACCAGGTTCGCCACCACCGGGCAGCGCTAGGCTTGTTCCGCCCGGGTTACCAGCCCGACAGGATTCCGTGTCAGCTTTCGGGAGCGTGCAATGACCTTCAACGAGGGTATGCAGATCGACACCAGCACCGCATCGGCGTCCGGCGGTGGGGGCGGGCTGATCGCCCTCGGGGGCGGCATCGGCGGACTGTTGATCCTTTTGGTGGCGATGTTCCTCGGCGTCGATCCGGGCGGCGTGGTCAGTCAGCAGCCGATGGACACCCGCGAAGACGTAGCGCCCGGTTTCGACCTCAGCCAATGCAGAACCGGGGCCGACGCCAACAGGTACGTGCAGTGCCGCGTGGTGGCCACCGGCAACTCCGTGGACGCGGTGTGGCATCAGCTGATGCGGAACTACACCCGCCCTCATGTGCGGCTGTTCACCGGTTCGGTGAGCACCGGCTGTGGACCCGCTACCACCGCAGTGGGGCCGTTCTACTGCCCGTTGGACCAGACGGCGTATTTCGACACCGACTTCTTCAAGGAGCTGGTCGATAGGTTCGGTTCCAGCGGTGGACCATTCGCACAGGAGTACGTGGTCGCGCACGAATACGGCCATCACGTGCAGCAGCTGCAGGGCATCCTGGGCCGCTCCCAGCAGGGTGCGCAGGGCGCCGGAGGTAACGGCGTGCGCACGGAGCTACAGGCGGACTGCTACGCGGGCATCTGGGCGCACTACGCGTCGACCGTCAAGCAGGAGAGCACCGGCGTGCCTTACCTGCAGCCGTTGAGCGACAAGGATATTTCCGACGCGCTATCAGCCGCGGCTTCGGTGGGCGATGACCGCATCCAGAAGGAAACGACCGGACGGGTCAACCCCGAGTCGTGGTCGCACGGTTCGTCGGAACAACGGCAGAAGTGGTTCACCATCGGGTACCAGACCGGTGACCCGAATCAGTGCGACACCTTCGCCTCCACCAACCTCGGCTGACTACCAGGGCCGCGTCGAGCACGTCACGCCGGTGGTGGCGTTTTGTGTCACCACCACTTGGCCGTCCACGGCGATCTGGCACTGAATTTGGGGAACATTCGACGAGTCGCAGTCCGGCCAATGACAACCGCCGCTGGCGTTCACGAATGCCCACTGGTTGGGGTTTGCCAATGTGGTGGTGTACACCAGCGGCTGCCCGGGGGTAAACGCCGTCGGCACGGTGCTCAGGTACTGCGACGAGTTCGCGTCGAAGGCCGCCTGGCTGGGCGGATCGCTGTTCATGTACCGAACGTTGCCGGTCAGATTGCCGGTGGCAGTGATCGTGTAGGTCACCTGATGGCCGGGCGGGTCCGCATTCGCCGTCGCCGGCGTGACAGCCACGGCTGTGGCCACTGCAAACGCCGCGCCGGCCAGTTTCCGCACGTCCGTCATATCGAAAACGCTACCGGATTCGTTACCGACGAAACCGACGTTCACCGGTCGATATGCCGGCCGTCGCCTGGTTCGGGTATGAAGCAGGCATGAGCGACGACCCAGTCCCCGGCATCAGCCGCCGCAGGTTGTTGACGACCAGCGCCGTCTCCGCCGCCCTCGGGGCGGGCATTGGGGGTGGAGCCGCGCTGGTGTGGTCACACCCCCGCGGCCCCGAGGTTTGGTACCGGCCGGATCGCAACGGCGCGCCGCCGGTGACCGGTCTGCATCTGCAGTTCGGCAAGAACGCCGGCACCGAGGTGGTGGTGTCATGGCACACCACCCAGGCCGTCCGGAACCCGCGCGTCATGCTGGGCACACCGACAGCGGGATTCGGGCGCACCGTCGCGGCCGAAACCCGCACGTACCGGGACGCCAAGTCCAACACCGAGGTTCGCGTCAACCACGCCCGCCTGACGGATCTGACCCCGGACACCGACTACGTGTACGCCGCCGTGCATGACGGCGCGGAACCCGAACAGGGAACGGTCAGGACGGCGCCGTCGGGACGAAAACCGCTGCGCTTCACCAGCTTCGGCGACCAGTCCACTCCAACGTTGGCCAAGATGCCTGACGGTAGCTACGCCACCGACAACATCGGATCTCCCGCGGCCGGAGACACCACGCTGGCGATCGAGCGCATCGGCCCGCTGTTCAACCTGGTCAACGGCGACTTGTGCTACGCCAACCTCGCACACGACCGGATCCGCACCTGGTCGGACTGGTTCGAGAACAACACCCGGTCGGCGCGGTACCGGCCGTGGATGCCGGCGGCGGGCAACCACGAGAACGAACTGGGCAACGGGCCAATCGGTTACGGCGCCTATCAAACGTATTTCGCATTGCCGGATTCGGGATCCAGCCTTCAGATGCGCGGGCTGTGGTACTCGTTCACGGCCGGCTCGGTGCGCGTGATCAGCCTCAACAACGACGACGTGGCCTTCCAGGACGGCGGCAACTTTTACGTGCACGGCTATTCGGGCGGAGAGCAAAAGCGCTGGCTTGCGGCCGAACTCGCCGACGCGCGGCGCGACCCGGACGTCGATTGGATAGTCGTTTGCATGCACCAGACGGCGATCTCCACCGCCGACCGGACCAACGGCGCCGACCTGGGAATCCGTGAGGAATGGCTTCCGTTGTTCGACCAATATCAGGTCGATCTGGTGGTGTGCGGCCATGAACACCACTACGAACGGTCGCATCCGGTGCGCGGAACGCTGGGCACCGATACCCGAACGCCGATACCCGTGGACACCCGCAACGACCTCATCGACTCGACTCGGGGAACGGTGCACCTAGTCATCGGCGGGGGCGGCACGTCCTTGCCGTCCAACGGGATGTTCTTCCCCCAACCCCGGTGCCGCGTGTTGACCGGCGTCGGCGCATTTGATCCGTCGATCGGCCGGAAGGCGCCGATATACGTGATCGAGGATGCCCCGTGGTCGGCGTTCCGCGACCGCGACAACCCTTACGGGTTCGCCGCTTTCGACGTCGACCCGGGTCAACCTGGAGGCAACACCTCGATCAAGGCGACGCATTACGCGCTGAGCGGTCCGTTCGGCGAGGCCATCGTGGTGGACCAATTCACGCTCACCAAGCCGCGCGCCGATAAGCCCAGCTAGCTCAAAACAGAGTCGGGGCAGCGGGTTCCGACACCGCCGGCGCCGCGCCGGCCTGCGGGAACGGGCGGTGATCCCCGGCCAGCCGATACTTGGCGATCAGCGGTGCCGCCCGCTGGCGCAACGTCTCGCGGTAGCTCGGCGGCAGGTACGCGCCACGCCGATAAAGTTCGCGGTAGCGGGCGACCAGTTCGGGATGCGATCCGGCCAACCAGGACATGAACCAGCCGCGGGTCGAGCCACGCAGATGCAGGCCGAAAACCGTCACGCCGGTGGCGCCGGCCGTCGCGATCTGGCCCAGCAGCCGGTCGAGGTGCTCGATCGAGTCGGTGAGGTGCGGCAACACCGGCGCGACCATCACATGACAATCCAGGCCGGCGTCGCGAATAGCGGTGATCAGCGCCAGACGCGCCTGCGGTGCCGGCGTGCCCGGCTCGACGTCGCGGTGCAGCTCCGCATCACCGACGGCCAGCGACACCGCGACCGACACCGGGACCTGTTGCGCCGCATCAGAGATCAGCGGCAGATCCCGCCGGAGCAGTGTGCCCTTGGTCAGGATCGACAACGGCGTTCCGGATCCGGCGAGCGCGCGAATGATGCCCGGCATCAGCGCGTAGCGGCCCTCTGCACGCTGGTACGGATCGGTGTTGGTGCCCAGCGCAACCGTCTCGCGCTGCCACGACGGCCGGTGCAGCTCGTGGCGCAGCACCTCGGCGACGTTAGTCTTGACCACCACTTGGGTGTCGAAGTCCGTGCCGCAGTTGAAGTCCAGGTATTCGTGCGTGGGACGCGCGAAGCAGTAGCGGCAGCCGTGCGAGCAGCCGCGGTAGCCGTTGACCGTGTACCGAAACGGCAGCGCGGCCGCGTCGGGGATCTTGTTGAGCGCGGACTTGCACAGCACCTCATGAAACGTGATGCCCTCGAACTGCGGCGCGCGCACGCTTCGGACGAAGCCGATCCGCTGCAGCCCCGGGAGAGCGCCGTCGTCGACGGCGACGGCCTGGTTAGCCCAGCGCATGCCTCTATTCGAACAATAGTTCGATTGTAAGTCAAGTCATCCGCTAGAAGGGCGGCGGCTCCCCGTCACCGGCGGCAGCTTGCGGCTCGAATTGCCAAGTCTCCCGAGGCTTTCGGCGAGCTTCGCGTGCCATCCGGTTCTGGCGGCGTTCGGTGGCGATGCGGTGGGCCCGGTCTTGCACGCGGGTGCGGCGCCGCCTGGGCATCATCGCGGTGCGCTGACCGCAGTAGTCGGGCGGCGGGTCGACCTCGGGGGCCGGCATACCGCCGGTGGAGCTGCACAGGCCGGGAAACAGCAGCGCGCTGCCCGGGGTGGTGACGTAGGTGTGGCCCGCCGGCGAGGTCAGGATCAGTGTTCCGTCGGGCAGCTGTTGTTCGCGCCAGCCCCAGAAAGTTTTGACCAAATGATGTTACCAGCAACAAAAAGGACGTTTCTCTAAAGAGAACCCACGACACGCCGAAGCGGATGCCCGGCATCCGGGCATCGCGGGGTTTAAGGTCAGGTTTGACGTGACGGAACTAGTTTCCGTCGTTGGCGAGGGCCTTTCCCACGCGGCTGCAAATCCCGCGCGTGGCGGCGTCCAGGCCAGGAGCAAGTGCTTCTCGGGTCTCGGGTACCCAGTATCCGCATGCCCGAAGGACGCCGATTTCCAATGCCTCGATCCGATGTCGCCCGTCAGCACGCCCGTGTTGCCGCCACAGCGCGCTTCAAGCCCAATAGCCCAGAGTATGACGTCGAGAAGCGCAACTTGAAGCACCTCATGCTGCGCGAAGACATACGCCGGGCGGTCTCCACCTGGCCCCCGCTAAGCGACGAACAGTATGTATCGCTGGCCGAACTGCTGGCCGAAGCACGCAATGCGATCCGTGAATCCCGGCTGGCCGCACTGCAAGCCCTGCCCGCACTCGACGACGCAGCGGCAACAAAGTGAAAGCCGCCGCCCAGGG
>NZ_JBKQOI010000255.1:0-2806 GCF_052145595.1 Mycobacterium sp.
ACAGCGCATCGACGTGATACGCGAACAATCCGGCTGCGAAGTCCGGGTCATCACGGCCGACGTCGCCAACCCGCACGACGTCGCTCGTGTCTTGGCCACTGTGCGGGCCGAACTGCCATCGCTGGCCGGCGTCGTGCACGCCGCAGGCGAGATCAGCACCACCCCGCTGCAAGCCTTGGACTTCGAATCTCATCAAGCCGAAGTTGATCGAGTGTTCGCCGGGAAGGTCTGGGGTGCTTGGAATTTGAGCGAAGCTACCGCGGACCTGAAGCTGGACTTCTTCCTCAGCACCTCCTCGATTGCCGGGGTATGGGGCGCCGGCGGCCAGACTGCTTACAGCGCGGCCAACGCCTTCCTCGACGGGTTGGCCTGGCGGCAGCGCGAGCAGGGTGTTCCCGGGATCAGCGTCAACTTCGGTCCGTGGTTAGGGGCGGGCATGGCCGACGAGGCCGCCCGCGCGGAACTGGATAAGCGGGGTGTCCGGCCATTGTCGCCTGCCGATGCATTGGCGGGGATGGCCGAACTCATGGCGTCTTCAGGCAAGGGCGCTTCACACGGGGTTGTGGCCCGGATCGACTGGGCCAGCTTCCTGCCGCTCTACCAGGTGGCGGGGAAGCGGTTATTCTTCGCGCAGTTGCAGCGTGAGGTGCCCGAGGCGGCGCTGGCACCGGCTGCGTCGGGGACCACCCAATTGGTCGAGCAGCTCACCCTCGCTCCGGCGCAGCAGCGGAAGAAACTTGTCGTGGATTATCTGCGCGACGTCGTCGCGGAGGTGACCCGGATCGATGCGGCGGAGATCCGCGACGAGGCCGGCTTCTTCGACGTCGGCATGGATTCGCTGATGGCCGTGGAACTGCGGCGCCGGCTCGAGCAGTCCGTGGGCAAGGAATTGCCGTCGACCCTGGCGATGGACTATCCACGTCTGGTCGACGTGGCCGACTTCCTGCTCGGCGACGTCCTCAGCATCGGCACACCGGCGCCCAGCGCACCGGCACCGGCCCAGCCGGCTGCGGTAGTGACGATGCGCAATGATGAACCGATCGCTATCGTCGCGGTCGCCTGCCGCTTTCCGGGCGCCCCCGACCCCGAGGCGTACTGGGAGTTGCTGTCCGGCGGTGTCGACGCGATCCGGGAGATCCCGGACGACCGCTTCGACGTCGACGAGTACTACGACCCGGATCCCGAGGCGCCGGGCAAGATCTACACGCGCTACGGCGGATACCTCGACAGCATCGACGGATTCGATCCGGAGTTCTTCGGCATCTCCCCGCGCGAGGCCGTGTGGATGGATCCGCAGCAGCGGTTGATGCTGGAAATTGCGTGGGAGGGCCTGGAACGCGCCGGGTATTCGCCTGCGTCGTTGCGCGGCAGCCGAACCGGCGTGTTCGTGGGGGTGGCTGCTAACGAGTATTCGCAGCTGCTGAACGCCAACTCGGTCGAGACCATCGAAGCCCATTTCATCACCGGCAATGCGCTCAACGTCATCGCGGGCCGGGTAGCGTTCGCGCTCGGGCTGGAAGGGCCGGCGATGGCGGTGGATACCGCGTGCAGCGCGTCGCTGGTGGCCGTCCATCAGGCCTGCCAGGCATTGCATTCCGGTGACTGCGATTTGGCGCTGGCCGGTGGGGTGAATGTCTTGGTGAGTCCGGCATCGATCGTTGCCACCGCGCGCGCCAGAATGCTTGCCGCCGACGGCCGATGCAAGACCTTCGACGCCGCCGCGAACGGCTACGCGCGCAGTGAAGGCTGCGGGATTCTGGTGCTCAAGCGGCTCAGCGATGCCGAGCGCGACGGCGATCAGATTTGCGCGGTCATCCGGGGCAGCGCGGTCAATCAGGACGGCGCTTCCAGTGGTTTGACGGTGCCGAATGGTGGTGCGCAGCAACGGCTTATCGCCGCAACGCTGGCTCGCGCCGGCCTCGTAGGCGGGGACGTCGACTACCTCGAGGCGCACGGCACGGGCACCTCGCTGGGCGACCCGATCGAGGTCCAGGCCGCCGCGGCCGCCTATGGGGTCGGCCGTGACCCGAACCGGCCGCTGCTGATCGGATCGGCGAAGACCAACATCGGGCACCTCGAATCGGCAGCGGGGATCGCCGGCCTGATCAAGGTCGTGCTGTCTTTGCAGCACGAAGTTCTGCCGCAGAACCTGCACTTCGAGAACCCGTCGCCGAACATTCCGTGGGACTCGCTGCCGGTGCGGGTGGTGGACAAGGCGATTCCGTGGCAGGCCAACGGCAGGCCGCGTCGCGCCGGAACAAGTTCCTTCGGGTTCTCCGGCACGAACGCACACGTGCTGATCGAGGAGGCGCCACCACAATCGGCAGTCGCAGAAGAATTTTCGTCAGGCGACGGCGCGTCGGCACAGGAGCCGACCATCACACAAGAATCGGTCGGCGTGTTGCCGTTGTCGGCGCGGTCACCGGAGGCGCTGGTGGCGTTGGCGCAGCGATATGGAACCTGGTTGGAGGCGCACCCAGACGTCGACATCGCTGATGTGTGCTTCACCGCCGGGGCCGGGCGTTCGCATTTCGAGCACCGGGCCGCGCTCGTGGTGGATTCGGTTCAGGGTGCCCGCGAGCTCTTGGCCGGATTGGCCGAGAACCGGTTAGGACCGGGTGCGGTGCGTGGCGAGTGCGGTGACCCGCCGAAGACCGCGTGGTTGTTCACGGGGCAGGGCAGCCAGTACCCGGGGATGGCGCGCGAATTGTTCGACACCGAGCCGGTGTTCGCCGACACCGTGAAGCGTTGCGCAGAAGCGATCGATGGGCTGCTGCCGCGTCCGTTGCTGGAGGTCCTGTTCGAC
>NZ_JBKQOI010000256.1:0-3189 GCF_052145595.1 Mycobacterium sp.
GACGGTGAGGACGAGCAGGCCGAGGTGGACGCGGTGGTTTACCTGATGCGTCACGTGCACGGCTCCGATGTCCGGTTCCTGGAGACCTTTCGGAACGATCCCGCAGAGCGCCGCCCGATCAACACCATCGCCGTCCTCGGCCGCGCCGACGAGGTCGGCCACGGTCGAGTGGATGCCCTCGACAGCGCGGCCCGGGTAGCGGCCCGTTACCAACAAGACCCACGGCTGCAAGCCCTGTGCCAGACGGTGCTGCCGGTGGCCGGGCTCTTGGCCGCCACCGCGGCGACCCTGCGCGAAGACGAGTTCCGCGCCATTACCGTGCTGGCCCATGCCGACGAGGCCGAGCTGGAGCGGCTGTTGGTCACCGCGGCCCGGTTCACCGGTGCGGAGACCCACATCGCCGTTAACCCGGCATGCCGAGCTGCGCTGCTCGACCGGTTCGGATTCTTTGGGTTGCGGCTCTCGGTGCGACTGGTGCAAAGCGGCGTCGCTACCACCGCGGCTGCGCTCTCTCGCGAGTTGTCGGCCCGCGCCGGCCTCGCCCCGCTACGCGACGCCCTGACCGGGCGCTTCGCCGGCCGCGCCGACGTCCTCAAGGCCCGGTCGGCGTTGCTGGCGCTCGACGCGGTGCTGCAGCGCTGGCCGGTGCCCGCCGCCGCCGGCCTTCGCCACGAATACGAACGCATCACCGCTGGCGCCCACGAATTCGCCGAAATACGCCTGCTAGACACTCTCCGCACGGGGGCGTTGATGCTCACCGACACCGAAAAGGCCGCTGCCTACCGCGTACTCGGTGGTGACGGGGCCGCCCCGGCCACCCGCCTCGCCGTGGACCCCCAGTGCCCGTCCGACGAACTGCACCGCGCCGCAATCGCCGCCCTGGCCCAGTGGCAACGCCGCGCCGAGCATCCCTCGTCAACCCGCGACGTCCGTGAGGCCGCCCGTGTTCTGGTGCGGACCTGCGAAGGGCTGGTTCTGGGCATCCAGCCCTGGCCGCGTGCCGGCACCGCGGAGCCGCGCCCCGCCGCGGAGGGGATGCTGTCATGAGCACCCCTCCCGGCCGGACCGCCTCGGCAGGCGGCGCTGCCGTCGGCATGCCGGCTCGGCTATGGGAAGCGGCCAAGCACGGCGCCCGCGGGACGATTCCCCCATGGGTGCGCGCCGCCCCTGACGCCGGCGCCACCGCCCCACCCCGCATCGGCGAGATAGCCCGCCGGGCCGCCCAGGTAGCGGCCGCAGCCGGGGTCGTCGGCGGTGGGACCGGCGTCGGGGTCGGCGCAGCCGCGGCGGCGTCACGCCCGGTCGACCTCGCCCACTCCGGCGGCAGCGACGCCGGCGCGGACCACATCAGCACAGGTCCCGGCGGCGGTGCCCCCGGGGCTGAGCACATCAGCACGGAGCACATCAGCACAGGTCCCGGCGGCGGTGCCCCCGGGGCTGAGCACATCAGCACGGAGCTCGGCACCGGTTCGCCAGCCAGCTCAGACTCCGGCGGCGCTCCCGGACCGCCGGGCTCCGCATCCGAGGGTGGGGTCACGCTGCACACCAGCGGCGACGGTGGCCACCTCGCCACCGGCCTTGCGACCAGCTGGCGGATGCCCGGCCATGGCGCGGTCGGCGGCGAGCATGGGGAGGACGGCACTGAGGGAGGACACGACGGGCTGACCGTCGAGATGTACCAGGACGTGGTCGTCCGCGAGGGCGCCGACGGCATGTTCAGCGTTGACGCGGTCGAGTACGTCGTGGTCCGCGACGAGCACGGCCACGCCTACGTGTTCCACGAGAACTACCACACGGTGGTGCCCGACCCGCCGGGTCAGGAAACCGACCTGGTCGTTCACGAAACCGACCGCGTTCAGGTCGTGGAGCACCCGGACGGTAGCTTCTCGGTCACCCAGGCCGACAACAGCATCAGCGTCACGGTGGGCTCCGGCGGCGACCGTCACAACGAAGTCACCGTCACCCAGACCGAGAGCGTGCAGACAGGTGATGATCCGAACACCGACGGGCACGACACTGCCTCGCTGACGGAAATCGAGTCCGGCGCCACCACCAGCGACCAGACCGAAGCGGTCTCGACGAGTGTGCCCCAGCCGCCCGGCCAGGAACCGGTCCCCCCGGCAAACGCAGAAGCACCCGGCGGGCCCCCCACCCAAGCCGGAGAAATGAGCGGGCAGAGCGACGACGGCGCCGTGCACGGCACCGCCGGGTCGACGACTTTGTCGACGGCCTCCACGGCAGCGTCATCTCAGGTGGGGACAGCACCGTCGACGCCGCGGGAAGCCTTCCCCGCTGCTCGGGTGATGTCCACACCGCCGCTGGCCAACAGCCTGGGCGTCGCCGCGACGACGGCCGGCGGACTGACGTCGGGCCACGAGCCGGACTCGCCAGGCGCCTTCGCCGGTCTGCGCGGTGGGCCGGCAGAGCCCGGTCGCGGTGCCGCTTCGGCGGGGCACTTCCCGGACGGGCCGGTCCAGGCGCAGCACCCGGCAGGCGGGGCGTTCGACTCCGCGCCCGGCTCGGCGGACTCAAGGCCGTTTGAGCACCCGACGACGGAGCCACCGGCCGACACGCCGACACCGGACCCGCATCAGGACGCAGCGTTCGTCGGCCATGACCAGCCCGGTCTCGACGAACCCGGCGCCCACGGCGGCACCGATCTGGCCGCCGTCGACCCGACCGAGCCCGGGCCCAGCGCCGACGCCCACAGCGTCGGTGAGTACGAAGGGGCAAGCGAGGCTAACCCTGACTCCTCGGCAGGCTCGGCACACGCGCTGTCCGGGCACGACCCCGGCACCGACACCACCGTCATCCATTGATCCGCACACGGGCAGAAAGAAGAGATTCCGATGAGTTACGGGCTGGCTGTCGATCTGGGAACCACCTTCACCGCCGCCGCCATCGCCCGCGACGGGCGGGTTGAAATGGCCACTCTGGGCGACCACACCGATGCCGTCCCCTCGGTCGTGCTGATCCGCGACGACGGCACTGTGCTGACCGGCGAGGTCGCCGAGCGCCGGGCCACGGCCGAGCCCGACCGGGTCGCTCGCGCGGTCAAGCGTCGCTTCGGCGACCCGATGCCGGTGATCCTTGGCGGGTCACCACACCCGGCCACCGCGCTGATCGCCCACCCGCTCTCTAAATGAAGAAGTATTACGGCCATACCAAGCTCTACCTGCACGAAACGAT
>NZ_JBKQOI010000257.1:0-3084 GCF_052145595.1 Mycobacterium sp.
TAACTAGGTCGAGGGCTCATGTGCCCTGTGTGGTCTTGGGCGGCGAACCCGCTTAGCTCAGCCGCTCGATGATGGTGGCGTTGGCCATCCCGCCGCCCTCGCACATCGTCTGCAGCCCGTAACGACCCCCGCGCTGTTCGAGTGCGTTCACGAGCGTCGTCATGATCCGGGCACCGCTTGCGCCCAATGGGTGGCCAATGGCGATTGCGCCGCCGTTGACATTGGTCCGAGCCAGTATGCTTTTTTGCTCCCCATCTACGTCACTGGCCCAGGCGAGCACGACGGGCGCGAACGCCTCGTTCACCTCGAACAAATCGATGTCGGCCAGCGCCAGGCCGGCCCGACGTAACACCTTCTCGGTGGCCGGGATGACGCCGGTCAGCATGTATAGCGGGTCGGAACCTACCACGGTCGTGGTGTGAATCCGGGCCAGCGGGCGCAGGCCCAGCTTCTTGGCGACCTCGCTGGTGGTGATCAGAACCGCGGCGCTGCCGTCGGAGAGCGGCGACGAGTTGCCGGGTGTGATCTCCCAATTAATCTGCGGGAAGCGGGCTTTCATCGCCTCGCTGTAGAACGCCGGCTGCAGCGCGGCCAACGTCTCCACCGTGGTGGCGGGCCTGATGATCTCGTCGGTTTCCAGTCCGGCGATCGGAATCAGCTCGTTGTCGAAGAGCCCGTCTTTGGTGGCGCGGGCGGCCTTGTTGTGGCTCTCGGCGGAGAATTCGTCGAGTTGAGTGCGCGAGAAGCCCCACCTCGCGGCGATCAGTTCGGCGCTGATGCCCTGTGGCACCAAGCCCTCGGGGTAACGCTGTGTCATGTCCTCGCCGAACGGGTTGCTGCCCGGGAGCACCGAGCTGCCCATAGGTACACGGCTCATCGACTCCACACCGCCGGCGATAACCAGATCGTAGGCGCCGGCGAGCACGCCCTGGGCGGCGAAGCTGATGGCCTGCTGGCTGCTTCCGCACTGGCGGTCGATCGTGACGCCGGGCACCGACTCGGGGAATCCGGCCCCCAGCAGCGCGTTGCGCGCTATGTTGACCGCCTGGTCACCGACCTGGGTGACGGCGCCGGCAATGACATCGTCGATCTGTACCGGGTCCACGCCGGTGCGGGCCACCAGTTCGCGCAGGCTGTGCGCCAGCAGGTCGGTGGGCAACACGTCGTGCAGGGCGCCACTGGCCTTGCCCTTGCCTATCGGCGTGCGCACGGCGTCGACAATGACGGCGTCGCGACCTTGGTAACCGGTCATGGCTCCTCCTTGAGTCCGAAGCTGGCTATTACTAGCCGTACCCAGGTAAACATCTGGGTATACTAAAAGCAACCCAGACCGGGAGGTGATTTGCATGACACTTTTGCAAGGAGCGCTGGCCGACCGGGAAAAGTGGTCGGCGGTGGGGGAGTGCGCGATCGAAAGGACGATGGCGGCGGTCGGCACCAAATCCGCAATGCTGATCATGCGCGAGGCGTACTACGGCACCACCCGTTTCGACGACTTCGCCCGTCGGGTGGGCATCACCAAGGCCGCCACGTCGGCGCGGCTGGCCGAACTGGTCGACCTTGGCCTGCTGGCCCGGCGGCCCTACCGCGAGCCGGGGCAGCGCAGCCGCGACGAGTATGTGCTCACCGAGGCCGGCATCGAGTTCATGCCAGTGGTGTGGGCGATGTTCGAGTGGGGCCGACGTTACCTGCCGGGACACAACCGGCTCCGGCTGACTCATCTGGGCTGTGGCGCCGACGCGGAGGTCCAAATGCGTTGCATAAGTGGGCATTTGGTGCCACCCGACGAACTCGGTATGCGGGCGGTCAGGTCTGGTTGAGCACGGCCAGCAGTCGCCGGGCCGCGGCGACGCGGCGAGCGGCAGGCCCGGACAGGCTGTCCAGCGCACATTCGGGGTCGGCCGGCGGCCCCATGTGCCCGCAGCCGCGCGGACAGTCCTGGATCGTCTCGGCGAGGTCGGAGAACGACGACAGCACGTCGTCGGGCTGGATGTGGGCCAACCCGAACGAGCGGATTCCCGGGGTGTCGATCACCCAGCCGGAACCCGGCAACGAGTCTCCCAACGGCAGTGCCACCGTCTGTGTCGAGGTGTGCCGCCCCCTGCCGATATCGGTCACCTCA
Organism: Mycobacterium sp.; assembly: GCF_052145595.1. Classification (GTDB taxonomy): domain Bacteria; phylum Actinomycetota; class Actinomycetes; order Mycobacteriales; family Mycobacteriaceae; genus Mycobacterium. The sequence goes on from NZ_JBKQOI010000257.1 coordinate 2,123, forward strand.
CCGACGGCCCGATCAGCCTCGGGCACAAGACGGTTCACCAAGGTCGACTTGCCGACGCCGGAATGTCCGAGCAACACGGTGATCTTGCCGGGAAGCAACTCTGCCACCGCCAGCAGGGGATCATCGACGCCGGCGGCGACCACCGTCAGGTCCAGGTCGGCGAACTGCTCGGCGAACGGCTCCGGCGGTGCGAGGTCCGTTTTGGTCAGGCACAGAATCGGCGTCAGGCCGCCGGCGTAGGCGGCGATCAGCGCCCGGTCGACAAGACCGGTGCGGGGCGGCGGGTCGGCCAGCGCCACCACGATCAGCAATTGGTCGGCGTTGGCGACCACAACTCGTTCGGTCGGATCGGTGTCATCGGCGGTGCGCCGCAACACCGTTCGTCGCTCGCCGCGGCGCACGATGCGGGCCAGGGTGTCGGACCGCCCGGACAGATCGCCAACGATGTCGACATCGTCGCCGACGACGATCGGGGTGCGCCCCAGTTCGCGCGCCCGCATCGCGGTGACCCGCCGATCGGGGCAGCCTCCCAGCACACATCCCCAGCGGCCGCGGTCGACGCTGACCACCATGGCGGCCTCGGCGTCGGCGTGCTCGGGACGGGTCTTGGTCCGCGGTCGCGAGCCCCTGCCGGAGCGGATCTTGACGTCGGACTCGTCATAGTCGCCCGGCCTCACATGCCGGGCTCCAGCATGCGTGCCCACAGCTGCGGAAATTCCGGCAGCGTCTTGCTGGTGGCGCCGATGTCGTCCACCTCTACGCCGGCTACACGCAGCCCGATGATCGCGCCGGCCATCGCCATCCGATGGTCGGCATACGCGCGCCAGGTGGCGGGCCGCAACGGTGTCGCGGTGATCACCAGACCGTCCGGCGTTTCGGTGCAGTCGCCGCCCAGGCGGTTGATCTCGCTGCTCAGCGCGGCGAGCCGATCGGTTTCGTGGCCCCGGAGGTGGGCGATGCCG
>NZ_JBKQOI010000258.1:0-4526 GCF_052145595.1 Mycobacterium sp.
TCCGGCTGCTAGTCGGCTCGCGGCGCGGCCTGGCACGCCACCAGACGCTCCGTCATGCGGTGGCCTGGTCTTACGACCTGCTCGACGACGCGGAGAAGGTGCTGCTGGACCGATGTTCGGTGTTCGCCAGCGGCTTCGACCTCGAAAGTGCCTGCGCGGTAGCAGGATTTGACGACCCCGACGACTATGCCATTCTCGATCTGCTCGATGCCTTGGTGCGCAAGTCGCTGCTCCTGGCAGATCGCTCCTCTGGGCATGCCCGGTTTTCGATGCTGGAGACGATCCGCCAGTTCGCCGAGGAGCAACTCGCCGCGAGCGGTTCGGCGACCGAGGTGCGAACCGCGCATGCCCGCTACTTCGCCGGGCGGGAAGCCGACATCCTGGCCCTGTGGGACAGCCCCCGCCAGCGGGAGGCCTACGACTGGTTCACGATCGAACTGGCCAATCTGCGCACCGCGTTCCGCTGGGCCGCCGACCGGGGTGATCTTGATGTCGCCGCCACTATCGCCACCTACGCGACGTTGCTCGGCTCTCTGGTCGAGAATTATGAGCCGATCGCCTGGGCCGAGGAGCTCATCGAGCCCGCCCGCGCCGTCGACCATCCCCGACTCCCGGTCCTGTACGTGATGGCGACGCAGTGCTTTATGGTCGGACGGATCGAGGAGGCTGTCGGCTATGCCGACGCCGCCCAGCTGGCGATCGCCAGTGGCCGCTACGAAGAGGTGCCGTTCGGCGGCGAGGGCGGGCTCGGCGCTGTGTACCTGGTTATCGGCCAGCCCGAACGATGCGTCGAGTGGTGCCGCGCCCAGCTCGCACCCGGCCGCGACACCCACACAATCACCAGGGCAACCCTGGTCGTCGCATTGACGATGGCCGGTCGCGCTGACGAGGCGAGGGCCGCCGCGAACGGGCTGATCGACGCCGCCGAAGCCACCCATAACCCCCATGCGCTCTCGTTCGCGCTTCGCAACTACGGCTACGCCTTCCGCGACGCTGATCCCCTCCGCGCGCTGGAGGCCCTGCGCCGGGGCCTGGTGATCGCCCAAGACAGCGGCAACCGCTTCGTCGAATCCCTCCTGGCGATCGTTCTGCCACGGCTTGAGGCCGAACATGGCGACCCGCTGGCGGCGCTCGATCACATCACTCTGGCCATCCGCAACTACTACGACTCAGGCAACGTCGGCCTTATCCGTTCCGCCCTGGTAACTCTCGCATTCTTCCTCGACCGGCTCGAACGCTTCGAACCAGCGGCCACCATCGCCGGTTTCGCGTTCAGTCCCTTGACCGCAACGGTTCCTGAGTTCAGCGCCGCGATCACCCACCTCCGCGACGTCCTCGGTGAGGCGACCTACGAATCGCTCGCCCGCAAGGGTGAAACGATGACCACCGCCGCCATGGTGACGTACGCCTACGACCAAATCGACCAGGCCCGAACAGAACTCGAACACCCGAGCTGAATGCCCCCTCAGGAGCGGAGGCGCTCGGCGAGGGGGTAGGGGTGCAAAAGTCTGTCCGAGCGCCGCATCCATGCTCACGGTCGTCCCGCTGCTACCGACGCCTTCGCCGGAGGACGCCACCGGCGAAGGCGCGGCGATGCGGCGAGCGGGACGGACAGCCGACTTACAACGTGCTCAAGAACAGTAAGCGCATGTACGTCGCGCTGAACCCTGGCCGAGCTGACGCAGGCGATCGAGCCGAACGGGCCGGCGGGGAGGCCCGTGTCAAGGGTCGCCGCGCGGTGGATATGGCCGCCGAGGCGCAGTATGAGCCACACAGTTTCGCACTGGCCACCGCGCTGCTCAACACGATCACGCTGATCGCGCGGCAGCCGCCATGAGTGGGGGGCGCGGGCGGCCGTGTCCGAGATCGCTACCTACGCGAAACTGGCCAGGAGTCGATCATCAAGATGATGCCGTGGCTTGACGACCAGGGCCGGGGGAGGCGATCGGGATTCTCGCGGAGTTACGGCGGCCGATCGATCGGACGTAGCGGCAGAATTGGTGCGGCCCAACGGCATCGACGGGCGAGACCGCAGCCTCCAGGGGTCGCCAACGTAGTTCGCCACGCTCAGCCCGCCGCGGATCGAATACTTGCGAAGTAGCCTGACCACCCTAGTTGCCATACTCCCGCAACAGCTTCCGTGTGCGGGCGCGGCCCTCCGCGGAGGCATCGAACGGGTAGCCGACAAACTCGTCGACACCGGCGTCGCGCAGCTCGTCGATCCGTTCGGTGACCAGGTTCTCCTCACCGATCAGTGCGGCGTCTTGCGGGTCGCGGTAGCCCTCGTGATCAAGCATCGCGCGGTATGACGGCAACTGCCCATACATGGCGAACTGCTCCGCGGCTTGTGCACGCACTGTCTCGACGTCATCTGTGACGCTGACCGGAACCGCGGCGACCACCCGCACAGCGCCGTCTGTGCGACCCGCCTCAGCGGCGGCCCCCCGGAGTGTGGGACCGATGTGTTGGGCAAGGGTCTTGGGTCCGGTCATCCACGTGAGCGTGCCCGCACACCGCCGGCCCGTCAGCCGCAGCATCTGCGGACCCAGCGCCGCGATGCAGACAGGTGGCGCAGGTGCATTTGGAATGCGCACCACCCCTCGGGTTGTCACAGTCTCTCCAGTCGCACTGGCTTCCTGTCCCGACAGCAACGGAAGCAGACCATCGAGGTATTCGCTGAGTCGGCGGACGGGCTTGTCCCACGGAATCCCCCACATGCCCTCGGTGACCACGCGGTGGGTCATGCCGAGCCCGAGCGTGAACCGACCGCCGGAAATCAAGCTGATCGTCAGGGCACGCTGCGCGAGTAGCATCGGGTGCTGGTTCTGGATGGGCAATACACCAGTCCCGACCTCGATCGTGTCGACCTCCCGGAACGCGACCGCCAATACAGTCAACAGATCGGCCTGGTAGGGCATTTGAGGTGCCCACACTCGCCGGAACCCTTCGTCTCGCAGCTGCGCGAGTTCATTTACGAACTCATCGACCGGCGAACGCGTGGGGTCGTCACTGAGATAGCAGTTCACGCTGACTTCCACAACAGCCTCCTTCATGGTCGGAGCCCCCGCTGACCATCCAACTCCCCTCGATCCGCCGCGACTATCCCCCCATCCCCACCGACAGTGAAACGGTGCCATTGGCACGATTAGGACGCGTGGCAACGAGGTCAGCCGCGGGGGCCGGCACCCGTCCTACTAGCCGCGATGCGTTTCAGGGCTTTACTTATTCCCTGTTGCGTGATGTTGCCCAGCCTTTTGGCGATTTGGCTCTGCGACAGGCCACGGTTGTGCAACTTGGCGATCAGCTCATCGCGCTCTACGGCGGATAGGCCATCGTAGTAGAAGCTGCGACGAATACCGCGATCAGCGTCGTACTCTGCGCCAGAGCCGCGCCAAGCTCCAGCCGGTGTGTTAGGCGCTCGAAACAGAGTCCGAGGCGCTAAGAGCGTGAGCTTTCTTCAGCAGCGCTTTCGTATGGGGCCCATACCAGTTGCGGTGTTTCGTAATAAATTTGTCCAACTGTGGCCATGTACCGATGATGTGCACGAAATAGTCGTCCCAATAGCCCTCGTAGCCTTCCGGCAGGAAGGGGGCCTGGCTGGATACATGATCGATCAAATCAGCGAAGACTTCAGCGACAGAGGTACCAAGCGCCGAGTCCTCCGTCTTTGGTCGCGTCACGGCGTGGAGGTACTCAGGATGATCGGCCATCCACCGGCCAATCGTGAGCATCTCCTGTGAAACGTTTTGACAGGCGTCGGCCTTGAGTTGCTTTACCTCTTCTTCGACCAACTTCGCCTGTTCTCCGACCGACTTGTCGAGAAGCCCAACCGATTTGTAGAGAAGATAGACCGCCACCAAGGTCGCCGCGGCAATGATCGCGGTGATCAGGTCGCCGCTGACTGTCCCGACAGCCGATACCGCCTCGCTGGTCGTTGCCGGCTCGAAGAAGCGAAGCTGTAAGGCTATCGCCAAAGCGGCGACTATGACGATGACGCCGACGACCATGGATAGCCAGGATTTTATTCTTGCCTGGGTCCGCGCTCTCCGTGCCTTCCACCAGTTGCCAAGCGGCCGAGCTGATAGAGAACCGAACCCGAATAATATTAAGGCTGTTCCGATCACAGCTACCACAAATAGCGGTATGCCCGCGAACTCTTTCAATTCGTTCCTCCAATGCACAATCGATGACCAGACGTTATGATCTCACCAGCGCAACGGTTTCGTGTGCATCCGAAGTCACGATGTCAGCCGAGATTCATTGCGATCGGCATGTGTGCCCTCGTGTGATCCGTTGTCTCGTGCAACAATTGGATAAAACTCCTCCGCGGGAGTCTCGACTTATCGGTCCGCCAGAAGGACAACCGACGACTACTTTGGTCGACGCGTCAGTTCACGACCTGGTCGGCAAGTGAAGCGAACTCCCACCCCGCTGCCCGCAATGCGGTGATCGGATCGCTAACTCGGGCGGCGGTACCCGACTTGGGATGGTTCATGTATGCCAGCATCACCAGTCGGCCGCCCAGC
>NZ_JBKQOI010000259.1:0-6147 GCF_052145595.1 Mycobacterium sp.
TGTGCGAGGTAGGAGCGCGTCGGTTGTGAGATTCTGCAGGGGTGTCCGCTCCTGCGGCTGCTCCTTCGGGGGTGGTGACGTTTCTGTTCACCGATGTCGAGGGTTCGACCCGTCGGTGAACAGAAACGTCACCACCCCCGAAGGAGCAGCCGCAGGAGCGGACACCCCTGCAGAATCTCACAACCGACGCGCTCCTACCTCGCACATCCGCGGAATCCGACCGAGAACACCCACGCCCCGAGGCGCGGTTGCATGACACCGAAACTCGACCCGCTGCTCGGCTTACACTTCCGCAATGTTCTCGGAGACGCGCTATGCGCTGAACGGGGACTTGCGCGTCGCCTATCGCACGACAGGCGAAGGCCCTCGCGACATCGTATTCGTGCCGAACTGGTTCACCTGCTGCGAACACCTGCCGGAGCTACCGTCCATTCAAGGCTGGGTCGAGGCGATGACGTCGCTCGGTCGACTGATCTTCTTCGACCAGCCGGGCACGGGAGCATCTGATCCGGTCACACCGGGTGCGCTGCCGACTTTGGAGCAATGGGCCGACAGTGTCACCGCGGTGTTGGACGATCTCGGGAGTCGCGAAGCGGTGCTCCTAGCGAGCAACGCCGCGTTCGCGCCAGCCGCGCTGTTCGCAGCAACACATCCGTCACGCACCACCACGCTGGTCGTACTCGAGGGCTCCGCGGATCAGTTCGGGGGGGCCATCTTCGATCTCGTCGAGGAAGCCCTCGCTGCGATGGTCGCCATGTGGGGCACGGGGGAGTTCCAGCATGTCTTGAATCCGGACATGCCGTGGAACGAGGAGATCCGGGCAGCGTGGGCTCGGATGGAACGCCTGGCAGCGAGCCCAGGCACCGTTGCTCTCGTGCTGCCCCTGGTGGCCGAAATGGACGTGCGGGCGGTGCTTCCGGCAATTCGCGTGCCAACCCTCGTCGTCCAGCACGCCGAGGACCCGTTGATCGTGCCAGCGGTGGGCAAGGATGTCGCCGATTACATAGAGGGCGCGAAATACGTCGAGCTACCGGGGCGCAATCTGTACCACTTCGTAGAACCATGGCGCGAATCCTTCCAAGCGATTCACGAATTCCTCACCGGCCAGCAGGCTGACGTAGCCGATGACCGCGTGCTCGCCACGGTGCTTTTCACCGACATGGTGGACTCGACGCGCCGGGCTGCGGAGATGGGGGATCGTGACTGGCGTGCGTTGCTTGATGCGCACGACGCCGTGGTGCGGGCGCAGCTTGTTCGGTTTCGGGGGCGCGAGGTGAACACGTCGGGGGACGGCTTCCTGGCGACGTTCGACGGCCCGCAGCGAGCGATCCGCTGCGCGATGTCGATCCGCGACGCGGTGCAAACCCTCGGCATCCAGGTGCGCGCCGGATTGCACACCGGCGAATGCGAGGTCCGCGGCGACGACATCGGCGGGATCGCCGTGCACATCGGCGCGCGGGTGAGCGCGCTGGCAGGGCCGAACGACGTGCTGGTGTCCAGCACGCTGCGCGACCTGGTGATCGGGTCAGGACTCGAGTTCGAGGACCGCGGCACTCAGCAGCTCAAGGGCGTGCCCGGCGAGTGGCGTCTCTTCGCCGTCGCCTCTGCGTAAAACCGGAAACGGGTGGTGTGGCCGAGCTGGATGGTCTGCATTCGGCCGTCACTCGTTTGGACCGGCCGGCCTGGGCGATATGACCTATGTTGTCTCGACAGCGGTGACACGATAGTGCCGTCGGACGATAGTGGGCTGGCCGCGTGACATGACGGCGGCGGGATTGGTGTGTGGGTCGTGCGGTACTGAGCTGCCGCCAAACGCCAAGTCTTACAACGAGAGCGCGGGCCGAGTTGCCGGGTCCGGTGTGGACCGGCTCGCCGCCGCACCTTGCAGCGGCTCTACCGGATTTCTTGTTACCGTGCGGCAGCAACCTTCTCAGAACGTCGGCGCGGTCAGCCCGGTGATCTCGACGACGCTGGCGGGGTAGCGGGCCGCGGTGAACGCCAGGTAGCTGTAGATCTGGAGCAGGACCGTGAGCGTCGTGGCCTTGGTTTCGGGTAGGACCCTGGCCCTAATCCCACCCTCCCATAGGACCAGGTCGGATGCCCTCACGACGAACACCGGGTCCTCGTTGTTGCCCGTGCCCTGGGTGACGGGGATGTTCGGGTCGGTCACCACGGGCAGGCCGTGCATCGACCCGACGATCTGCTGGGAGGCCACGTCTGTGAGCACACCGGCAACGTTCATCGGGGCGTTCGCCGTACCCAAAAACAGGGGCCGCTGGGAGGCGTCGAGCAGGCTCAGGAACCAGCCCCACCGCCGTGGGTGCATGACGATGACCTCGGGCGGCAAAAACCTGGTGCTGTGGATCGTCTGCACGGCGTTCGCGATCGCGCCGTAGACGTGCTGGATGTCGACCGCGCTGGCCGCGATCGTCGTGATGCCGGGTGTGAGCTGGATGCCTAACACTTGGCCGTTGGCCCCGGTGCCTCCGATGATCTGTTGATCCGTCTGGGCCGCGTGCGCGGCCACCAGGTCACGGAACACCAAGTCGTCGAACGCGATCGGCGACTGGTCGATCAGCTGAATCGCCACTGCTTGCTCGCCGCTGATCGTCCGCACCGGCGCGTTGATGAATGTGTCAGCCAGGTCAACATCCACGACCGGCTGGTTGTCCGCGGTCTGCACGCCGACGGCGGTCCCGGTCAAAATCTTGGGGATGTTGATGCTGTCGGTGCCGCCCGGCAAAGGCTGGCGTTGGCAGACATTGGCGAACGCGCGGCCGGGACGGGCCAGCTCAATATATTGATCCATGAGCCATGCCGGCGGAACGGCATACCCCCCACTGCCATCTACTCGGGATAGGTCGCGTAGCTCCACGTTGCGCTCGGCCATGTCCTCGGTGTGGCGCGCCAGCCGTGATCGCGCCTCGCCGTTCAAGTCCATTCCCGGAGTGCTGGCGCGGATCAGGTCGAGGCCGAAGGAGTGAGGTCCGCCAGGGCGGTACAGGTCAGGCTCGTGGACGTGAGTGGTCATGGTCGGGTTCTTTCTCGTCAGGTGTTGTAGGTGAGGAGGGAGGGCGCCGCGCTCGAGGTCGGCGGCGCGTTCGTCCAGCCGCGCGTTGATGGCGTCCAGGTCGGACAGCGCGGCATCGACACGGCGCTTCTCATCGGGTCCGAGCGTGGTGCGGCCGGCATCGCGGGCGGTCATCAGGATGCGCTCGGCCTCCCGGTACGAGCGGGCGCGGGCGTCCTGGAGGCGGGAGGTGAGATCGTCGGGCATGGGACGGCACGGGCTTTCGGAGACTGATTGCCCGCCGCCTGATCCCTGCCCGATCTACGGGCCAGGGGGCCGTGCCGGCGGGGCTCTCATGACGACGAAAGAGCCCCACGCGGGCTTCGGGGGACGCGCCCTGGTGGAGTGTGCCACCCGCACCGGCGTTCGAGTTGATCAGGCTACGACCGCCACGTCTGGCGATGAATATACGCCGCGCCACCGACATATCGCGGCTTTTGGGGGCGGACCCGCGCCGGAGGTAGGAAGTTCTGGCGCGGGCCGCCACGGCCGGAGCGTGGCAAGCCAGTCCGTTAGGGTCCCCTGGCCGCGTCCTCACCGTACGGCCTGGAGACCTCGGACCACGGGGGCAAGTCGGAGGTGTCGCCGGCGGGAGGGTTCGCCGCGTGCATGGCGTTCAGCCGCTCGGCGGCGACCGCGCCTTCCATGGCGTTGGCGCGCAGGTGGTCGAAGGGGTCGATGCTGGTGTCCGCGATCTCGCGGGCGCGCTTGGCGGCTTCTTCGAGGGTCATGTGGTTCTCCAGGGGTGGTCGCTGGCGGGTTGCAAGCGTGTCCTGGCTCGGCGCTGTACGGCGCTGGGCGGCTTTTCGGGGTCGCGGTGGGTAGGTGGTACCACCGGACCGGCCCCGGCGCGTACGGACCGCCGCGGCTCACGGCTCGGGTACGGCGTCTCGATGAAGCGGGTCCGAAATGCGATCTCCCACGGCGCCGGGAACGTCACCCTCGGGTCCGGCTGGACGGTGATGTCGACAATGGTGAACGGCTCGCCTCGGGGCGCGGCGGCGCGAGCGGCGGCAGCCGTAGCGAACCAGCGGAAGCTGGCATGCATCTGACCCTTCGGGCTCCACGTGATGAGCGCCCACGTCTTGGGTCCGCGATGCGCGGCGGTCCGGCAGCGGTGTGAGCACCAGCGGGTGGTGTTGTACCACGACGTGAAGGTCCTCCCGCACCACAGACAGGTGCAGCCACGCAGGGCCGCGGCGCGGCGACGCTTCGCGCGGGCGTACTCGTACGTCCGATCCCGGCACGTAGTGACGGGTTGCACGGCATTTTTCACGGCTCGTCCTCCCACTCGCCCAGCCGCTCAAGCGCGGCGTCGACCGCCTCCCTGCGCTGGCGTTGGACGCGCTTCCAGCACGGACCGCACCAGGGGCCGATGGTGGCCGGCGCGCGTTGGCAGCGGGCGCAGCGGTTGGCCGCGCAGGTGATCCAGTGCTTGCCCTCGTGGCGGTGGCAGGACGGGCAGGTGGTCATCGGCGGAAGGTGTCGGGGACCGGGGTGGCGGGTAGCAGGACCGGCTCGCCCTCCCCAGTCGGCTCGGGCTGTGCCATCGTCCACGCGCCGCCAGCGAGCACCAGCACCGACCTGAGCTTGTCGGGTGGTGGCGCGGCCGAGCGCAGTGCCCATAGCGAGCCGTCGTTGCGGGTGGTGATCTCGTCGGCCTCGACCTGCACGGTGCGGCCGTCGGCCAGGGTGATCGTCCAGGTGGTCATCGCTTGCCCTTCTTCGCTCGGACTCGTGGGATCGCCGCGGGGAGTGCGGGCGCGATCTTGCGCGGGTGCCGCTTGATGTTGACGACCTTGATGGCGGGCGGGGTCTCGCGCTGGCGGCGCTTGGATCGGGTCATGGCTCGACCGCCAGCGGAGCGGGCGGGGTCCAGTAGGAGTTAATGAGCGCCCGTCCACCCTTGGTGGAGTCCCAGGTGTCGTGCAGCCGCTGATCGACCACGGCGGCGAGGTGACTGCGGCAGCTGACGACGACCGGACCCATCGGCAGCCGCCGCAGCGTGAACCGCCTGCCGGGCCAGGGCCAGTGCCGGGTCCAGCCGAGTTCGTTCTCTAGCACCCGCCTGCACACCTCAATAGCCACGCCGTCGTCGGCCTCGGTATGCAGCTGGCGGCCCTCGCGGCACACGGACTCGTACCAGACCGGGCTGGCCCGCCCGATCCCGTTCACCAGATCCTTGACGTTCAGGTAGCCCAGTTCGGTCGCGATGGTGATGGCGCGCACCGCGCAGTCGCCACGCTTCTCTTCGAGGACTGGCGGCAGGCCAGCGGCCTCGCGCCCGCCGTCGTCCACCACCCACTTGTCGGGGCCGAGGGCGAACGGGTCGAACTCGTCGTAGTAGTCGCTCATGGCCGGCCCGCGATGTCGGTCCACTGCTGCTCGTCCCAATTGACGTAGCACCCGGCGCGGTGAACCAGCTCGCCAACGTCGACGAAGTCCGTCTCCACAGATCCCTCGACGCGCTCCTGTCCGTCGACGATGTGGATGCGGGACACCGTGAACAGATCGTCGCCGTACTCGTTGGTGACGCGGACACGGTATTCACCGGACGGCATCGGCAGGTCGATCCCGTCGCGGATCGGCACCACCACACCACCTGAGGTGCTGCCGATGTTGTGGGTGCCGATCAGCCCCGCCATCAGGTACCGCATCTCGGGTGTCGTCATCAGACCGCCATCTTCATGGTCTTGGTACACAGTGAAGCCGCGGCTGCGGTAGTACTCATCGAGAGCTTCGCCGCTCGGCGAGGCGTACGGGCTGACGACGAAGAACGCATCGGGACCGTGGACGGCGAGCTCGTCTCGTAAGTCCGGGTGTTCGGTCAGGTCGAGGACCCACGTGGGCTTACGGGTTGTCATGGTTGTTGTTCTCCTCTCCCGGCCGCCCGTTTGGCAGCCAAAGTCTTGGGTGCCTTGAGTGGCACCAAGGTGGTCGTGCGGAGGCACTGCTGCGGGACTGCTGCGGGACTGCTGCACGCAGCAGACGGGCGACTGCTGTGGCGACCGCTGCGGCGACCGCTGCGGGGCGATAGGGCCCGCCGCGGGCGCAGCCGGCGGGCACAGCCGCCTGCC
>NZ_JBKQOI010000260.1:0-10952 GCF_052145595.1 Mycobacterium sp.
GCGCGATCAGCCAGCGGCGCAGGATGTCGAAGGCCACCCCGCTGCGGACATGTCCGATATGCGGCTGACCCTGAACGGTGGCGCCGCACAGGTAAATGGAGACCTGCCCGGCGCGCAGCGGAACGAAATCACGCACGGCACCGGCCGCCGTGTCGTGTAGCCGCAAGCGGGCGCGATCGGTCACGACATGCCAGCTTACCTGGCTATTCCCTGCCTAATTGCCGCGACCAGCGACGGCGAGCGCCCTCCGGCGTCAGGGCCCCGGCGCCTACAGCACGCTTACCCGATTACGGACGACGAGCGCGGTCGCGATGGCGGCCAGCCCTTCGCCGCGCCCGGTCAGGCCCAGGCCGTCGGTGGTGGTCGCCGATACCGAAACCGGCGCCCGCAGCAGGCCCGCCAGAACCTCCTGCGCCTCGGCGCGGCGCGGACCGATCTTGGGGCGGTTGCCGATCACCTGCACGGCAGCGTTTCCCACCCGGTAGCCGTGCCGCGATATCAGGTCGACGACATGGCGCAACATGTCGGCGCCAGTGACGCCTTTCCAGCGCGGATCGTCGACCCCGAACACGGCACCCACATCACCCAGCCCCGCGGCCGACAACACCGCGTCGCACAGCGCGTGGGCCCCCACGTCACCGTCGGAGTGGCCTGCGCAGCCGTCGGCACCCGGAAACAGCAGCCCCACCAGCCAGCAAGGTCGCCCGGGTTCAATCGGGTGCACGTCGGTGCCCAAACCGACCCGTGGCAGCTCGTTCACCGGCGCACAATCGCTTGGGCCAGCAACAGATCCAACCCGGTGGTGATCTTGAACGCCAGCGGGTCGCCACCGACCACCTGAACCTGACCGCCGACATGCTCGACCAGCGACGCGTCATCGGTGAAACCCGCGCCCTGACAGGCGCGGTAGGCGCGCAACAGCAGATCGGTGGCGAAGCCTTGCGGAGTCTGCACCGCGCGCAGGCCCGCCCGCTCCGGCGTGCCCAGGACCACACCGTTGGCATCCACGGCCTTGATGGTGTCATGCAGCGGCAGGGCGGGCACCACGGCGCCGTGACCGGCCCGCAACGCGTCGACAACACGCACGATCAGCCCCGGCGGCGTCAGCGGCCGCGCCGCGTCGTGCACCAGCACGAACGCCGGTGTTTGCGGCCCGGACAAAGCGGACAGGGCCAGGCTCACGGATTCGGTGCGATTCGCCCCACCGGCGACGACCGTGGCCGTGTCACCGAGGATCAGCTTTGCCTCGTCGGTGAGGCCGGGAGGCACCGCCACTACGACGGTATCGACGACCCCGGAGTCCAGCAGGCCCTGAACGGCCCATTCGACAAGGGTTCGCCCCTCGAGTTGATAGAAGGCCTTGGGTACACCGGCAGCCAGCCGTTCCCCCAACCCCGCGGCTGGGACCACCGCGACGACGGTGTCTGAGGCGCCCGTTTCCCCGACCACCGAAGCCTCAGGGTCCTCAGGAAGCGGCGGCCAGAACCTCGTCGAGGATGGTCTCCGCCTTGGCGTCGTCGGTGCTCTCGGCTAGCGCCAACTCACCGACCAGAATCTGCCGGGCCTTTGCCAGCATCCGCTTTTCGCCGGCGGACAAGCCGCGTTCCTGGTCGCGCCGCCAAAGATCGCGCACGACCTCGGCCACCTTGTTGACATCGCCGGAGGCGAGCTTCTCGAGGTTGGCCTTGTAGCGGCGGGACCAGTTGGTCGGCTCCTCCGTGTGGGGAGCGCGCAACACCTGAAAAACCTTGTCGAGGCCTTCCTGCCCGACGACGTCGCGAACACCGACGTACTCGGCGTTATCGGCAGGAACTCGAACGGTCAGGTCACCCTGCGCCACTTTCAAGACGAGATACTCTTTTTGTTCCCCTTTGATGGTCCGGGTTTCAATCGCCTCGACTAACGCAGCACCATGATGCGGGTAGACAACGGTGTCGCCGACCTTGAAGATCATCTGATTCGAGCCCCTTTCGTTACTTCATTCTAACACGGCGGGCCAACACGCGCGAAGCAACGTTGCAGGTCAGGGGCACAACGCGCGCAGACTAGGGGTTGACAGAATGAGCAAGACGTGCAGGGCACACATTACCAACGTCGTCGTTTGACCAGCACGGCGACCCCTCCCGGAGGCCTGCTGTGCTGGTGGGTGCCCTGCGCTACCGCCGACAGGACGTTCCTACTACTGTGCATAGTTGCAAGTTGAACCGCTGTCATGATGGCGCGAGCCCAGCAGGAGGCATCGAGTGAACCGCTTCAAGATCAGCCTCCCGATCCACCTTCCCGCGCGCGTCGCCCGGGTCGCCGTCGTCGGCCTGGTCGCCTTGGTGGCCACCTTGCTCAGCGGTTGCGGAGCCGGTCAGATCTCGCAGATGGCCACCCAGGAGCCCGCCGTCAACGGCAACAAGGTCACGTTCAACAACGTGGCGCTGCGCGACATCCGCATGCAAGCCGTGCAGACCGGCGACTTCCTGCAGCCGGGCCGAACGGTGGACCTGGTGGCGGTGGCCGTCAACCAGTCGCCGGTTATCACGGACAGACTGGTGGGCATCACCACTGACATCGGCACCGTGACGATCGGCGGCGATGGCCGACTGCCCGCCGGCGGGATGCTGTTCATCGGCACGCCCGAAGGCCAGTACGTGGCGCCGGGCCCGCTCGACTCCAACACGGCGGCCAGGGCGACCGTCATTTTGGCCAAGCCCATCACAAACGGCCTCACCTACAACTTCACTTTCAGTTTCGAGAAGGCCGGGCAGGCCAGCGTGATGGTGCCGATTTCGGCCGGATTGGGCCCGCAAAACGTCTAATCCGGTCTGCGCGGGTCCGACGGGCCTGTCACACCGGACTTGTCGCACCATCCCGATACGGTCATGTCGTGGCCAACGCACGCTCGCAATACCGCTGCTCGGAATGCCGCCATGTCACCCCCAAGTGGGTGGGCCGCTGCCAGGAGTGCGGCACTTGGGGCACCGTTGACGAGGTGGCGGTGCTCAGTGCGGTCGGCGGCGGCCGTCGTGCGGGCCTGGCTTCGGCTTCGCGGGCCGTTCCGATCAGTTCCGTCGAGCCTGATATCAGCCGGCACCGCTCGACAGGCATAGCTGAGCTCGACCGGGTGCTGGGAGGCGGCGTGGTGCCCGGTTCGGTCACGCTGCTGGCGGGCGATCCGGGCGTGGGTAAGTCGACATTGCTGCTCAAGGTCGCCCATCGCTGGGCGCAGTCGGGCCGGCGGGCGCTGTATGTCTCCGGTGAGGAGTCCGCGGGTCAGATCCGGCTGCGCGCGGACCGGATCGGCTGCGCAGGAGACGAGGTCTACCTGGCCGCCGAATCCGACCTGCACACCGTGCTGGACCACATTGCGACCGTCCGGCCCGCGCTGGTCATCGTGGACTCGGTGCAAACCATGTCCACCACCGAGGCCGACGGCGTGGCCGGCGGGGTGACGCAGGTGCGTGCGGTAACCGCCGCGCTGACCGCGGCCGCGAAGACCAACGGCGTCGCCTTGATCCTTGTCGGCCACGTCACCAAGGAAGGGGCCATCGCCGGACCGCGCTCGCTGGAACACCTCGTCGACGTGGTGCTGCATTTCGAAGGCGACCGCAACGGCTGCTTGCGGATGGTCCGCGGGATCAAGAATCGTTTCGGCGCGGCCGACGAAGTCGGTTGTTTCATGTTGCACGACAACGGAATCGAGGACGTCGCCGACCCGTCGAACCTCTTCCTGGATCAGCGGCCGGCACCGGTCCCCGGCACCGCCATCACCGTGACGCTGGACGGAAAGCGACCGCTGATCGGCGAAGTCCAGGCGCTGCTCGCGGCGCCGTCCGGCGGCTCGCCGCGCCGCGCCGTCAGCGGCATCGACCACGCCCGGGCCGCGATGATCACCGCCGTGCTGGAAAAGCACGCGAGGTTGACCATCGCCGTCAACGACATCTACCTGTCCACCGTGGGCGGCATGCGGTTGACCGACCCGTCCGCGGATCTCGCCGTTGCGATCGCGCTGGCCTCCGCGTACGCGAATCTGCCGCTGCCCACCACGGCGGTGATGATCGGCGAGGTGGGCCTGGCGGGCGACCTGCGGCGGGTCAGCGGCATGGAGCGGCGGCTGAGCGAAGCCGCACGGCAGGGATTCAACATCGCGCTCATCCCGGCGGGTAGCGACCTTCGGTCGGACACGGTGCCGCCGGGCATGCGCGCGCTGAGCGCGCCCACCATCGTCGCGGCGCTCGAGCACATGATCGACATCGCCGATCACCGCAGCGGCAGGCCTCCCGGGCCGCAACGGCTCCACATCGCTCCGCCGCCGGCCCGCGCGTAGCAGAATGACAAGGTGTGACCCGTCCGACACTGCGTGAGACCGTCGCCCGCCTGGCACCGGGCACCGGGCTGCGTGACGGCTTGGAGCGCATCCTGCGCGGCCGTACCGGTGCGTTGATCGTGCTCGGCAACGACGAGAACGTCGAGGCCATCTGCGACGGCGGCTTCGCCCTCGACGTCCGCTACGCCCCGACACGGCTGCGCGAGCTGGCAAAGATGGACGGCGCCGTCGTGCTGTCCACCGACGGCAGCCGCATCGTGCGGGCCAACGTGCAGTTGGTTCCGGACCCGTCGATCCCCACCGACGAATCGGGAACCCGCCACCGGTCGGCGGAGCGGGCCGCGATCCAGACCGGCTACCCGGTGATCTCGGTCAGCCACTCGATGAACATCGTGACCGTCTACGTCGGCGGGGAGCGCCACGTGGTGGCCGATTCCGCGACCATCATGTCGCGGGCCAATCAGGCCATCGCCACCCTGGAACGGTACAAGACCCGGCTCGACGAGGTCAGCAGGCAACTGTCACGGGCGGAGATCGAGGACTTCGTCACGCTGCGCGACGTGATGACGGTGGTGCAGCGACTCGAGTTGGTCCGGCGGATCGGCCTGGTGATCGACTACGACTGCGTCGAACTCGGCACCGACGGGCGCCAGTTGCGCCTGCAACTCGAGGAGCTGCTGGGCGGCAACGACATCGCCCGGGAATTGATTGTGCGTGACTACCACGCCAGCCCCGAGCCGCTCTCGCAAGCGCAAGTGATCGCCACCCTTGACGAGCTGGATTCCCTGTCGGACACCGAACTACTCGAACTCACCGCTCTGGCAAAGGTTTTCGGATATCCGACGACAACGGAGGCACAGGATTCGGCGCTGAGCCCGCGTGGCTACCGCGCGATGGCCGGCATTCCGCGGCTGCAGTTCGCCCACGTGGATCTGTTGGTCCGGACATTTGGAACGCTGCAGGGCGTGCTTGCGGCCAGCGCCAACGACCTGCGGTCGGTGGACGGCATCGGCTCGATGTGGGCCCGCCACGTGCGGGAAGGCCTGTCGCAATTGGCGGAGTCGACGATCGCCGACCCCTTAACCTGAGAGGCCTTGAGAGGTGTTGGCCCCGATTAACCCGCGGGAGCCGGCGCGGGAGCCGGCGGCGCCTCCGGCGGCGGCGCGACCGCCGGCTGGCCTGGCACCGGGCCCGGCGGCGGTGGCGGCTGATTCAGGATGAACGGAACCGCGAGCGAGCGCAGGTTACCCAGCTGCACGACGAGGTTGTAGGTGCCCGGTCCGATCGCCGGCCGCGGCAGCGGGCAGTGCGGCGACGAGCCCATCCCGGTCCAGGTCACCGCCGTCGTCACCTGCTCGCCCGGTGTGAAGGCCTTGACCAGTGTCTCGTTGGACGGCGCGCAGTCCAGGTTGGACCACAGCCGCTTGTTGTCCAGCGAGTAGACGTAGGCGGCGAGCACGGCGGCTCCGACGTCGCGTTTGCAGGACACCAGCCCGATGTTGGTGACGACCATGGTGAATTTCGGCTGGTCGCCGATGAAGTACTGGGGCGCGTTGGTCAGGCCCTTGACGGCCAGCGTCGAATCGGGGCAGTCATCGCCCTCCTTCAGCACCGGCGGCGGCTGCACCGCGGCGGTGGGTGTGGGCGACTCCGGGTTTTGCCCCTCCGGTGGGGGCGCCGGGGTGGCGCCCTCCTGCCCGGCGGGGAGAGGCGACTGAGGTGCGGGCGAGCCCGGCTTGCCTTGAGCGGAGTTGGCTTTGTCCGCGTTGGCGGGCTTGGCACCCGCGTTGTGGCTCATGAAGGCGATGACCGTGGCGACCACGATCCCGATGACGACGACCGCGATGCCCAGGGCCAGGCCCCTGCGCCGCCAATAGATCTCAGTGGGTAGCGGGCCATGCGGTTCCAGATCCAGCACGTTCACACCGTAGGCCCAGGTCACGCCGATTTGCTCGATCCGCCTCGGCGTGTCGCCGGGTTAGCTGGCCAACCGCCGTGTTAGTGGCGGGCCCAAATCGGGGTTACTCCCGCGCTACTCCCCGATATCGCCGGCGTGATCGAGCAGCACCGCCCGCCCGTCGGCGAGGTGATAGGTGACGCCCGCTATTGCCAGCGTGCCCGCAGCCACCCGCTCTGCGATGGCCGTCGAGCGCGACAATAGCTGCGCCACCGTTTCGCGTACGTGTCGTTCCTCGAACTCGTCGACGCGAGTAAGGCCGTCGCGCCGCCCCATCAGGATGGACGGCGCCACGCGTTCCACCACGTCCCGCACGAAACCGCCCGGTATCGCACCTTCGTTGATCGCGCCCAACGCCGCCTTGACGGCACCGCAGCTGTCATGTCCGAGCACGACGATGAGCGGCACGTCGAGCACCGTCACCGCGAACTCGATGGAGCCCAAGACCGCCGAGTCGATGGCCTGCCCGGCAGTGCGCACCACGAACATGTCACCAAGACCCTGGTCGAAGATCAGCTCGGCCGCCACCCGGCTGTCCGCGCAGCCGAACACAATCGCGGTGGGCTTCTGACCCCCGGTCAGGCTGGCCCGATGCTCGACGCTCTGGCTGGGATGCTGTTGCTTGCCGGCGACGAATCGCTCGTTACCCTCTTTGAGTGCTTTCCACGCGGTTATCGGACTGGTATTGGGCATGGCACATATTGTGCTGTGCCGCAGCCGCCAATGCCTAGTTCACAGCGCATTCCCGCCGACGAACTTTTGACGTGGTACGACCGATCGCGCCGCGACCTGCCCTGGCGAGAGCCGAGCGTCGATGCGTGGCAAATCCTGGTCAGTGAGTTCATGTTGCAACAGACCCCGGTGACCCGCGTGCTGTCGATCTGGCCCGATTGGGTGCGGCGCTGGCCCAGCGCATCGGCCACCGCAGCCGCCAGCCCTGCCGACGTCTTGCGGGCCTGGGGCAAGCTGGGCTATCCGAGGCGGGCCAAGCGCTTGCATGAATGCGCCACCGTCATTGCGCGCGACCACGACGATGTGGTTCCCGACGACGTCGACACGCTGCTGACGCTGCCAGGCGTCGGTACCTACACCGCGCGGGCCGTGGCGTGCTTCGCCTATCGCCGGCCGGTACCGGTGGTGGACACCAATGTGCGCCGCGTGGTGGCCCGCGCGGTGCACGGCCTGGCCGACGCCGGCGCACCATCTGCTGCGCGCGACCACGCCGACGTCGCGGCATTGCTGCCACCCGACGAGATAGCGCCGAAGTTTTCTGTGGCGCTGATGGAGTTGGGCGCAATCGTATGCATCGCGCGGGCCCCGCGATGCGGATTGTGTCCGCTTCGCGAGTGCGCATGGCGACTTGCCGGCTATCCACCCGCACGCAGCCCGGCGCGCCGCGTTCAGACCTACGCGGGGACCGACCGTCAGGTCCGCGGTCGATTGCTAGATGTATTGCGCGCCAACGACTCTCCGGTCACCCGGGCGGAGCTGGACCTGGCTTGGCTGACGGATACCCAGCAGCGCGACCGCGCGCTGGAATCGTTATTGGCCGACGGCCTGGTCACCCAGACGGTCGACGGCCGGTTCGCACTGGTGGGCGAGGGGTAGCCGCGGCCGTGGCCGCGGGTGGCGTCGAGGTAGCCACGCCAGCGCGTCGGCACGAACACCGTCGCCTCGGCGGTGGCCGCCTCGTCCGGGACCGCGGTGCGGGCGGCGGCGTTGAGCTCGCGCAGCACCTCGACCGCGGTGATCAGCGCCGTGACGGTCGGGCTGGCGGTGTTGCCGGTCAGCGGTAGCGCGGCGATCACGGCAGGGGTGAAGGTACGCAGGTACTTGTAGCGTGCGGCGAGCAGGTCGAAGTGCCCATGGTTGCGCTGCCCGCGATCCTCAGGTGGCCGGCGGGCGGCGATCAAGCGCGGCATGCCGACCCGCTGCCGGACGACCCGCCCGGCTTGCTCGTCGGGGACGTTCGGGTCGGCAAGCACGTCGAGGATCTCGTCGAGCAGCCGGGCACGATCCGCCTCGGCCTTGGCGCGGTCGACGAGCCGCTGGGAAAGCTCGTGGCGGGCTCGGGAATCCGCGCCGGCAAGCGCCTGGTCGAGCAGCTGCACGAGCTCGTCAAGCACCTCGACGTAGGTTTCGGCCAGCGTTGCCAACAGGACCGGGTGGCGCCGGTCGACCGCGGCGCGCTGCAACGCCTGATTGGTTGAGCGGCGGCCGATCTCGGCCAGCATGCGCCGCCGCCCCACCGGGAGCCGGGGCAGGTCAAGGCGGTCGGCGCCGTGTTGGCGCAGGAATTCCAGCTTGTCCAGCTCGGCCGTGAGCAGCTCGGGCGTGGCGACGGTGGCCCCGCGGCGCAGCCAAGCCAAGCGAGTCAGGCCCAGGTCGGGGTCGACGTCGAGCAAGCCGTCCAGCTGCATCGGCCTCGGTGGCTGCAGCAGCGGCCCGAGCCGGTGATAGGTCTCGGCGCGAGCCGCGTCGCGTGCCGTGGCCACCCTACGTGTCAGGCTGTCGACAGGTGGGCGGACGATCCGTTCGGCGCGCAGCCAGTCGCAGGCCAACTGGAGCAGGACGCCTGGTGCGTCGTGTTCGAGCGCCCGGGCCAGCAGGAACTCATCGAGCAGCTTGCGTTCGCCGGCGGCGCACAGGCGCCAACCCAGGCGAGTCAGCACCCGGGCGCGGTGTTCTCGGCGCGTGCGTCCCTGCCAGCCGCCGTATTCGGCAAGCAATGCCGACGAGGCACCCTCCGCAATGGCCAAAGCCTCCGCGAGCCGATCCAGTGCTATCGGCGGGCAACCGGCCAGGCCGTCGGGAATCCATCCCAGCCAGGGCAGAGTTGACAGCTGCACGGCAACGCCGAGCCGATTCTCTGCACGGTTGAAGCCCGCCAGCCAGGACAGGTCGTCAGCGGAGAGTGTGAAGTAGGTGACCGCATCCTCGTCGGCGATCTCGCCCGGCCAGCTGCTTAGCCGGGCCAGCTCTGGCTCGGAAAGATAGCGGACCGGCATCTGGCCTCCAAACGGCCCGCGGTTCGGGCCGCCATCGCAGGGACGCTAATCGCGGTCAACGCAGGGTGGCAAGCCCGTCGAGGTGCCGCCCGCAAGGGGATCGCTCATCGGGTCATCCTCTCGTTGAAGCGGCTCGGCGCGGGCCACAGCTCGGGGTGGTTCTCCAGCGTGGAGCCGTTGAGCTTGCGCGGGTAGCAGCGTGCCAGTGCCGCGCCGAGATCCGGCGGTAGCGGCGGCGCGTCGTGGTTTCAGCGCCTCGGCAAACAGCATCCGGTCAATACCTCCGCAGCGGGTCATCACGAGATCAGGCAGCAGTATGCCGATGCGCGGGTCAGTCAGATCTACCTGGCACCAGGAAAGTGATGAAGTTTACCGTGGAGTGATGGCATCTCGAAACATGTTGTTCCGTGCGATGTACCGAGTCGGTTTCACACCGTGGGATGGCCATCCGCTGGCGAAAAGTCTGCACGACCTGGTCGAAGGCAACGGCTCGCCCGCCCTGCCGGCGGCCACCGCACTCGATATCGGGTGCGGTACCGGCGACGCGTCGATCTATTTGGCGCAGCACGGGTGGCAGGTCACCGGTGTGGACTTCGTGCCGAGGGCGCTGGCCAAGGCGCGCGCCAAGGCGCAAGCCCGCCAAGCCTCGGTCAACTTCGTTCAGGCCGATGTCACCCACCTCAGCTCGGCCCGGGGCGTGGGGACCGGGTTTACGTTGATCGTCGACAACGGCTGCTTACATAACCTGACCGACAAGGACCGCGACGCGTGTGTCCGCGAGGTCACCGCGGTGGCAGCGCCGGACGCGCTGCTGTTGATCGGCGGGCTTGATCCCGGTGAGCAATTTGGCGTCCGCGGCATCACTCGGGCCGAAATCGAACGCCGCTTCACTCCCGCGTGGACGCTGCTGTCCGCTGGCGACGCACCGGAAATGGCCCGCTTTGGCAAGGGCCACTACTCCCTCTTACAGCCCCGCCAGTAAGCCATCAGACGCAGAATCGCAGCCACGCTTGGCGTGTCTACGCGATTCCGCCTCTGCTCGCTGCGATTACGACGTCAGCGACTCCGGTGGCAGGAACCGGTCGCCGTACTTGGCGGCCAGCTCGCGAGCGACCCATTCACGACGGGTCGTCGGCGTCCACGGTCCCCGGCGCGGAACAGGAAGCGAATCGTTTCGCCGCCGCGTTTTTGATGCCACGAAGCAGGCCCCATATGGGCCGACGCCCCGATTTCCGCCGCCCGACGTGACGGCAAGAAATCGAGTTGACGGCAGATGACGGCAAAGACGCGGATCTTGATCGCTGTCGAGATCGCGACACGTCCCGTGAACTGCGCCTTTGTGGAGCCTCCTGTCAGGATTGAACTGACGACCTTTCGCTTACAAGGCGAGTGCTCTACCACTGAGCTAAGGAGGCCGGTTTTGACCGGTGTCAGCCTAACGGCTCACTCGTCGTGGTCGATGACGCGCTGGGAACGCACAGTCCGCGGCGGCGAGCGCCGTGACGGGCGGCGGCCCGGCAACGGAATCCGGTCGGCGATGTTGCTGAGCGGGTTGACCACCATGGTCAGCGATATCACGGCATCCTGCAGCGTTGCGATGGCCGGTTCCAGTGCCTCCATCCCCGGTGCCAGCCGGCTGAGCGTGTCGGCGACGGCGGCGAGCTGCTCAAGC
>NZ_JBKQOI010000261.1:0-18042 GCF_052145595.1 Mycobacterium sp.
AAGTCGACAACGGCGTCATCTGCGACGAGGCCGGACGCACCAGCGCCCCCAACGTGTGGGCGCTGGGCGACGTCGCATCGTGGCGTGATCCGACGGGACACCACGCGCGCGTGGAACATTGGAGCAACGTGGCCGACCAGGCCCGCGTCGTGGTGCCCGCGATGCTCGGACAGGACGTGCCCGCCATCGTGATCGTCCCGTATTTCTGGAGCGACCAATACGACGTCAAGATCCAGTGTCTGGGGGAGCCGGAAGCCACCGACATCGTCCATCTCGTCGAGGACGACGGCCGCAAGTTCCTGGCCTACTACGAGCGCGACGGGGTACTGGTCGGCGTGGTCGGCGGGGGGATGCCCGGCAAGGTCATGAAGGTCCGCGCCAAGATCGCGTCTGCCACGCCCATTGCCGAGGTGCTGGGCTGACGGGGAGACCGATGCCCAGGGTGGCGATACTCGACGACTACGCCGGCTTGGCCCTCGACCTTGCCGACTGGTCGCCGGTGTGGGCCCGAGCGGAAGTGACCGTTTTCGATCGGCACCTTTCCGAGTCGGAGGCCGCGCAGGCGTTGCGGCCGTTCGACGTCATCTGCACCATGCGCGAGCGTATGGCATTGCCGCGCACACTCATCGAGCAGCTGCCGAACCTGAGACTGATCACCATCGTCGGCAGGAGCCTGCCTAACCTGGACATGGCCGCGGCCAGCGAATGCGGCATCCAGGTCGCCCACTCGAACTTCGCTGATCCCCGATTCAGGTCCGTTCGCGACGCCACCCCGGAACTCGCCTGGGGATTGATGATCGCGACGGTGCGCAATCTGGCCGAAGAGCATCGCCGCATGCGGGAGGGCGGGTGGCAGACCACCGCGGGCATGACGCTGTCCGGTAAGACGCTCGGCCTTCTCGGCCTTGGCAGGATCGGCAAACGCATGGCCGAATACGCGAAAGCGTTCGGCATGGAAGTCATTGCGTGGAGCCAAAATCTCACCGGGGAGGCCGCGGCGGCGGCCGGTGCCCGCCGGGTCGAGAAAGCGACGCTGTTCGAAGAATCCGATGTGGTCTCCGTCCACCTGGTGCTCTCGGAGCGCACGCGGGGCCTGGTCGCCCAACGCGAGCTGGACCTGATGAGGCCGCACGCCTACTTGATCAACACGTCTCGGGGCCCGATCGTCGATGAGGCCGCCCTGATCGCCGCGCTCAAGACCGGGCGTATCGCCGGCGCCGGGCTCGATGTCTTTGACGTCGAACCGCTTCCGCCCGACCACCCGTTGAGACTTCTGCCGAATGTGACGTTGTCTCCGCACCTGGGGTACGTCACCCGCGAGATGCTGGGTGCCTTCTATTCGGACACCGTGGCGGCCGTGGTGGCCTGGCTGGACCGCACGCCCTGAGCGGTGGTCGCGAAAGACTAGTGCCAATTCACCGGTGGACCGTGCGGGTGGCATTCGGCGAGGGTCGCAAGCTCGCCGCCCGGCCAAATACGGGCTCGCACCAAAAACTTGATCGGTGCGCCGGGCCCGTCACGCGCGGGTTCCAGGGTGAGGTGGGCGAAGGGTGACCGCGCATCGGCCCGACCGGCCAGCGCCTGCACCCCGTCACGGACCGCTTCCCGTTCCTCGGCGGACAGATACTGCCAGGTGATCGAATGCCACAGCACGGTCAACGCACCGTCGGCCAGCGTCAGTCCGGTGACCGCGTCCGCAGCCGTTTGACGATGTAGTTGCGCCGGGACGCTGCGGGCGACCGCGATGGCGCCGCGCAGCCGGTCCAGCCGGGCGCCTTGGTCGGGCCAGACGTAGCCCAACGCCGTCAGCTCCCCGTCGACGCCGGTGACGTCGATGGGCGCGATGTCGTAGCCACGCCGCTCGACGATCCGCACCGCACCCTGCGGCGGCAGCGCGCCGCGCCATGCGTCGTCGAGGGTCACCGGCGAGTCGACCGGTCCCCACTGGCCGCCGGTGTAGCGGTAGTGGTAATGGTCTGCCCGCATGTTCAGTCCGGCGCTCGATCCGATCTCGAAAAGCCTTATCGGCAAATTCAATTCACCGTTGATGTGCAACAGCCCGCCGACCAGCGCAGCGGATCGGCCCACCTCGTTGGTCTGCGGCGGTTGGTCGAGAGCCGAACGCAGCGCATCGGTGTGGTCGGCCGCGGTCAGCGCGATTTCGGGCCAGGCGTTCTCGGCGTCCCACGTACCTCCGGTGCTGGGATACCAGCGGCGCAATTTCGGTGCCCGGCCGTCGAGCACCAACCGGTGCAGCCCGCCGAGCAGCCGAAGCGGCACCGCATCGCGCGATGGGTCGTCTTCGTGACCGGACAATATGGTCGCGAAGACGCCGCCGGTTTCGACGTCGTTGGCCACCAGCTCAAACAGCTCGCCGTACATCGCAGAGCCGGAGGCGGTGCAGAACCGCCCCTGCGACCGCAAGGTGTGCAACAGGTGCTCGACGCCGGCACTCACAAGTTCAGTCGTTCCAGCCCGGCGCCGACGACATCGAACGCGTTGCCGAGCGCCACCGGCAGCGGGACAGATTCGTCGCCCAGCCATTGCTCGTAGGCGCTCAATGCCACCCCGAGCATCGTCCAGGCGACGGTCTGGGGCAGCAGGTCGGTCGTCTTGGCGCCCGACCGGCGGGCCACGAACTCGGCGATCACCTCGCGCCAGCCGGCGTACATCGTCATCGAATAGGCCTGCAGTTCCGCGGTTTGCAGGATGACTCGCATGCGCTGGCGGTGCCGGACGGTCTCGGACTCGTCAAAGGTGTTGAACGCCAACAGCGCCGCGCGCAGCGCCTCGCCGAGCGGCACCCGAGGATCGACGTTGTCGAGCAGCTCCCGCAGGTGCGCGAGGTGCGTATCGAAATCACCCCAGGGGATGGCGTTCTTGGACGCGTAATAGCGGAACAGCGTGCGGCGAGAAATGCCGGCGGCCTGTGCGACATCGTCGACGCTCACCTCGGCAAAACCGTCGGCGGTGAACAACTCGATGGCGACGTCGGTGATGTGGTGCGGTGTCGTCGAGCGGCGCCGGCCCACCCGCGACTGCGACATCATCGGACCCCGCCCTTCCATTTCGGCACTCGATGCCATATTCTGACGACAATTGTGACTCGAGCCTCATCGTTGCCGAGACCCGACGAAAGGTAAATCCGCATGGACCACGAAACCGACACTGACACCGAACTCGTCGCCGAGACCCTGGTCGAAGAGGTGTCCATCGACGGAATGTGCGGGGTCTACTGACCTGTTCGATCCTGATCGCGGCTGGCGGTTGCACCCGCAGGTGGCGGTTCGACCAGAGCCGTTCGGCGCGCTGCTCTACCACTTCGGCACCCGCAAGCTGTCCTTTTTGAAGGACCGGACCATCCTGAGGGTGGTGCGGTCACTGGCCGACCACCCCGATGTCCGGTCCGCCTGCCGCGCCGCCGGCGTGGACGGCGCCGGGCAGGGACCTTACCTGCACGCGCTGGGTGTATTGGCCGAATCCAACATGCTGGTGCCTCAGGAGGCTCATCAATGACCGCGCCAACCAAGACCGCCGTACCCCGGCTCATCGAGCAGTTCGAACGCGGGCTGGACGCACCCATCTGCCTGACGTGGGAGCTGACGTACGCGTGCAATCTGGCCTGCGTGCATTGCCTTTCGTCATCGGGCAAACGCGACCCACGAGAGTTGTCCACCCGCCAATGCATGGACATCGTCGACGAGTTGGAACGCATGCAGGTGTTCTACGTCAACATCGGCGGCGGGGAACCCACGGCGCGCCCGGACTTCTGGGAGTTGGTGGACTACGCCACCGCACACCACGTCGGCGTGAAGTTCTCTACCAACGGGGTCCGGATCACTCCGGAAGTCGCCGCTCGGTTGGCCGCCAGTGACTACGTCGACGTTCAGATTTCGCTCGACGGTGCCACCGCCGAGGTCAACGACGCCGTCCGCGGCACCGGCTCATTCGCCATGGCGGTGCGCGCGCTGGAAAACCTGGCCGCGGCGGGCTTCACTCAAGCCGGAGGCCCCAAGATCTCCGTTGTGGTCACCCGGCACAACGTCGGGCAGCTCGACGAATTCGCGGCATTGGCAAGCTGTTACGGCGCCACCCTGCGGATCACCCGGCTGCGCCCGTCGGGGCGTGGGGCCGACGTTTGGGAAGAACTGCACCCCACCGCCGCCCAGCAGGTTGCGCTCTACGACTGGCTGGTCGCCAAGGGGGAGCGGGTGCTCACCGGTGACTCCTTCTTCCATCTGTCGCCGCTCGGCCAGTCCGGCGCCCTGGCCGGCCTGAACATGTGCGGAGCCGGCCGGGTGGTATGCCTGATCGACCCGGTGGGCGACGTATACGCCTGCCCGTTCGCCATCCACGACCGCTTCCTGGCCGGAAATGTGTTGACGGACACCGGTTTTAGGGCTGGCTTCTCCAGCGTCTGGAAGAACGCACCGCTGTTTCGGGAGCTGCGCGAGCCGCAGTCCGCCGGCGCGTGTGGCAGCTGTGGGCACTATGACAGTTGCCGGGGCGGGTGCATGGCGGCCAAATTCTTCACCGGCCTGCCGATTGACGGTCCGGATCCCGAATGCGTCCAGGGGCACAGCGCGTCGGCGCTGGCCCGCGAGCGCGAGGCGCCGCGGCCGCGCGCCGATCACTCGCACGGGCGGTCGGTCCGCCAGCCGGTGCCACTGACACTGTCCGTGCGACCGCCGGCGCGCCTTTGCAACGAAAGCCCACTGTAGCCATGGCCGACAAATGGTTCGAAACGGTCGCCATCGCCCAGCAACGCGCTAAGCGGCGATTACCGAAATCCGTTTATTCATCCCTGATTTCGGCCAGCGAAAAAGGAATTACGGTGGCCGACAATGTCCAAGCATTCAGTGAACTCGGTTTTGCGCCGCACGTCATTGGCGCCCAGGAAAAGCGTGATTTATCGACTACCGTTATGGGACAGGATATTTCGCTACCAGTAGTCATTTCACCGACCGGCGTTCAGGCGGTTGATCCAGACGGTGAGGTTGCCGTCGCGCGGGCCGCGGCGGCGCGGGGAACGGCGATGGGGCTGTCCTCGTTCGCCAGTAAACCGATCGAGGAGGTGATCGCCGCCAATCCCAAGCTATTCTTCCAGGTTTACTGGGCCGGCGGGCGCGACGCAATCGCCGAGCGGGTGGAGCGGGCGCGTCAGGCCGGCGCGGTCGGTTTGATCGTCACCACCGACTGGACGTTCTCACACGGGCGGGACTGGGGCAGCCCCAAGATCCCCGAACAGATGGATCTGCGGACCTTCCTGCGGCTGTCCCCGGAAGCGATCGTGCGGCCGCGGTGGCTGTGGAAGTTCGGCAAGACGCTGCGGCCGCCGGAGCTGCGAGTGCCGAACCAGGGCCGCCGCGGCGAGCCGGGTCCCCCCTTCTTCGCCGCGTATGGGGAATGGATGGGCACACCGCCACCGACCTGGGAAGACATCGCCTGGCTCCGCGAGCTGTGGGGCGGACCATTCATGCTCAAGGGCGTGATGCGCGTCGATGACGCCAAAAGAGCCGTAGACGCCGGTGTTTCGGCGATATCGGTGTCGAATCACGGCGGCAACAACCTGGACGGCACACCGGCGTCGATCCGCGCCCTGCCCGCGATAGCCGCAGCGGTCGGTGATCAGGTCGAGGTGTTGCTGGACGGCGGCATCCGGCGCGGGAGCGACGTCGTCAAGGCGGTGGCGCTGGGGGCGCGCGCGGTGATGATCGGCCGGGCGTACCTGTGGGGCCTCGGCGCGGCCGGCCAGGCCGGTGTCGAAAACGTCCTCGACATCTTGCGCGGTGGTATCGACTCGGCGCTGCTGGGCCTGGGGCACTCGTCGGTCCACGACCTGCGCCCGGCCGACATCCTCGTGCCGGCCGGTTTCGCGCGGGCGATGGGTGTGCCGTCCGCCGGGGATGCCTAGGACGTTTTGCAGTTAAACCGGGCCATGTTAACCTACTTTCCCCAGGTCAGATTTGTGCAGTTTTAGACACGTGCGTAATGCCGTCACCGACAATGGACGGCCGCGAGAATTGTGGTGCTTGCGAGGTAACCGTGACGCACGAGCCGTCGAATTTGACCGGCCGGTGAACAAGCCAGAAAAAAATTTACTTTCATCGTTCAACAATTGGTGCACGCCAGGTGAATTCGTCCTACCATCAGCCAGTGCCCGTACTCGGGGAATTAGGAGCCGCGACGTCGAGCCAGCTATCAAGCATCTCGCCGTCGATATTGATCCCGCTGGGGTCGACCGAACAACACGGTCCGCACCTGCCGTTGGACACCGACACCCGGATCGCGACGGCGGTCGCCCGGGGGGCCGGGGCTGCTCTGCGGGGTCGGCTCGGACAGGAGTGGTTGGTGGCACCGGCGATCGCCTATGGCGCCAGCGGCGAGCACCAGGACTTCTCCGGAACCATCTCCATCGGCACCGAGGCCCTGACGATGCTCCTGGTGGAGTACGGCAGGTCGGCCGCCTGCTGGGCCCAGCGCCTGGTCTTCGTGAACGGTCACGGCGGCAATGTCGCCGCGTTGAGCGGCGCGGTGCGCACGCTGCGCGCCGAAGGCGGGGACGTCGGATGGTGCCCCTGCGTTGCCGCGGGCGGCGATGCCCACGCCGGCCACACCGAAACATCAGTGTTGCTGCATGTCTCGCCGACCGATGTGCTGACCGATCGGTGGCTCACCGGTAACCGGACGCCGTTGCCCGAGTTGCTCGGATCGATGCGCCGCGGGGGAGTGGCGGCGGTGAGCCGGGTGGGCGTGTTGGGAGACCCGACCACCGCGACCGCCGCCGAGGGTAAGCGCATCCTGGCCGAGATGGTCGACGGGTGTGTGCGCCGAGTCGTCCGCTGGGTGCCCGGGCCCGACGGAATGCTGACATGAGTCAGCCCCGGCTACCGGACGGGTTCGCCGTCCAGGTCGATCGTCGCGTGCGGGTACTCGGCGACGGCTCGGCCTTGCTCGGTGGCTCACCGACGCGCCTGCTGAAGTTGGCTCCGGTCGCTCAGGGCATGCTGTGCGACGGCCGGCTGAAGGTTCGCGACGACGTCAGTGCCCAACTGGCCCGCACCCTGCTGGACGCCGCGGTGGCCCATCCCCGGCCCGCGGGTGGCCCCTCGCACCGTGACGTGACGGTGGTAATTCCGGTGCGGGACAACGTTCCCGGTGTGCGGTGCTTGGTGAGCTCGCTGCGCGGATTGCGCGTCATCGTGGTGGACGATGGTTCGACCCCCCCGATCGAGCCGGAGGACTTCGTCGGCGCACACTGCGACATCGAAGTGTTGCGCCATCCTTATAGCAAGGGTCCGGCGGCGGCCCGCAACACCGGGCTGGCCGCCTGCACGACCGACTTCGTCGCGTTCTTGGACTCCGATGTCTCCCCGCGCCGGGGCTGGCTGGAAGCCCTGCTCGGTCACTTCTGCGATCCCACCGTCGCTCTGGTCGCACCGCGCATCGTCGGTTTGTCGCACAACGAGAATCTGGTAGCGCGTTATGAGGCCGTGCACTCGTCACTGGATCTCGGGGAGCGCGAAGCGCCGGTGTTGCCCCACAGCACGGTCTCCTACGTTCCCAGCGCGGCGATCATCTGCCGCTGCTCGGCCATCCGTGATATCGGCGGGTTCGACGAGACCATGCAGTCCGGCGAGGACGTCGACCTGTGCTGGCGGCTCATCGAAGCGGGCGCCCGGCTGCGCTACGAGCCAATCGCGCTGGTCGCCCACGATCACCGCACCGAATTACGGGATTGGCTTTCGCGCAAAGCGTTTTATGGCGGCTCGGCGGCTCCGCTGTCCGTGCGCCACCCGGACAAGACGGCGCCGGTGGTGATCTCCGGCTGGGCGCTGATGGTCTGGATCCTCATGGCGGTCGGGACGAGCCTGAGTCAGCTCGCGGCGTTCGTGGTCGCCCTGCTGACGGGTCGGCGGATTGCCAAGGCCATGCGCAGCGCCGACACTTCGCTCACCGATGTCTTCGTGGTCGCAACCCGCGGGCTGTGGTCGGCGGCGCTGCAGTTGGCGTCGGCCCTGTGCCGCCACTATTGGCCGCTGGCACTGCTCGCGGCCATAGTGTCGCGTCACTGTAGACGGGTCGTGCTGGTCGCCGCCGTGATGGACGGCGTGGTGGACTGGCTTCGCCGCCGGGATGCCACCGGCGACGATGCCGAACCGATCGGGCTGCTGACCTACCTGTTGCTCAAGCGCGTCGATGACCTGGCTTACGGCCTCGGGCTGTGGTGGGGTGTGTTGCGCGAGCGGAACCTGCGCGCGCTCAAACCCCAGATTCGGAGCTAGCGGCCGCCTTGACCACAGCCGTACCGCACAGCGATGTGCTGATAGTCGGCGCCGGCAGTGCTGGATCGGTTGTTGCCGAACGCCTTTCTGCCGATCCCGGCCGTGCTGTGACCGTCGTCGAGGCAGGGCCCGGACTCGCCGATCCGGGACTGCTGGCCCAAACCGCCAATGGGTTGCAACTGCCGATCGGGGCCGCCAGCCCGCTGGTCCAGCGTTACCAGAGCCGGCTCACCGATCAACCCGTTCGCCACATGTCGATCGTGCGCGGGGCGACGGTCGGCGGTTCGGGTGCGGTCAACGGCGGCTATTTCTGCAGGGCATTGCCGCGCGACTTTGATCGCGCGGCAATACCGGGCTGGGCGTGGGGCGACGTCCTGGACAGCTTCCGCGCCATCGAGACCGACCTGGATTTCAATAATCCCGCCCATGGCGATAGCGGTCCCATTCTCGTTCGTCGAACTCACGAAATGACTGGTGCCACTGAGCGTTTCATTGCTGCGGCCGAGCGCGCTGGGTTTGACTGGATTGCCGACCTCAATGATTGTGGGCCGGAGCCGATTTCGGGGGTAGGCGCTGTTCCGCTCAACATCGTTGACGGTGTGCGCATCGGATCCGGCGCGGCATTTCTGATTCCGGCTCTGGGACGATCGAACCTGAGGCTGCTGGAGCAAACTCGTGCATTGCGAATACGTTTCGCGGGGACCGCCGCGGTGGGTGTCGACGCGATCGGCCCGCAAGGCGCGATCACGCTCACCGCAGGCCGAATCGTATTGTGTGCCGGTGCGATTCGGTCGGCGCATCTGCTGATGCTTTCCGGTGTCGGATCCGAAGCGATGTTGCGGGCGGTCGGCGTGCCGGTTGTGACACCCCTGCCGGTCGGGATGTCTTTCGCCGACCATCCCGAATGGGTGCTGCCGACCGACTGGCCGGTCGCTCCTGCGCGGCCCGTGCTGGAGGTGGTGCTCAGCACCGCCGACAACCTTGAAATCAGGCCGTATACGGGCGGATTCGTCGCAATGACCGGTGGCGGCACTGCCGGTCATCCCGACTGGCCGCATATCGGAGTGGCCCTAATGCGGCCCCGGGCGCGTGGGCGCATCACGCTGGTCTCGCCCGATCCGGGCGTGCCGCCGCGGATCGAGCACCGCTATGACAGCGAGCCCGACGATGTTTCGGCACTGCGTCAGGGCAGTGAATTGGCCCGCGAATTAGCCGGTGCGGCAAACGATGTCGTGTCACCGGTGTGGTCGACGTCGCAACACCTCTGCGGAACGGCGCCAATGGGGACCGATGCCGACCCACACGCAGTCGTCGATCCACGATGTCGCGTCTACGGCATCGAAAACCTGTGGGTGATCGACGGTTCCATCCTGCCGGCGATCACCAGCCGCGGACCGCACGCGACCATCGTGATGCTGGGGCACCGCGCCGCGGAATTCGTTGCGTGAATTAGGCTGAGTGGGGCGGCATTTCGACCTGCCCCGCCGCCGGTTGCTCCTTTGGCGACGCCGCCGGAGAATACGGCGGAGTTGCCGGGGAATAGGCCGCCGTCGCCGTTGGCGCGGCCGCTACCGGCGTACCGACCGCCGGCACGGCCGTTGGCGCAGAGAGTTCCGGCGCTTCCGCCTGCACCGCCGCTACCGGCGCGCTGACCGGTTCCGCCGCAGCCGGCGTCGCCGCCTGCGTCGTTGCCGGAGCGTAAGCGGGCGTTGCCGCCTGCATCGCCGCCGTCGGCGTGCTGGCCGGCGCCGCCGCCGAGGCCACCGAGGCCGGCATAGCCGTCGGCGCGAGCGCAGCGGGTGCAGCCGACACCGGCGGAGCCGCCGTCGCCAGGTGTGCCGCGGGTGCGGCGGTCGCCGAACCGCCCGCCAACCCCGCCGCTGCCGCCGGTACCCCAGCCGCCGCCGAACCCGCCGATGCCGCGCTGCCGATCAGCGGCTGCGCGGTCGCTAAAGCCTGACTGGGGGCTTGACTGGAGACACCGCCCCCACTCAGCACCCCCTGGCCAACGGTTTGCAGGGGCGAGGCGTTGGCCGCCTCGGTGAGGGCATATTCCGCCGCGCCGCCAGTCATCAGCTGGACAAACTGACTGTGGAACGCTTCTGCCGCGGCGCTGAGCGCCTGATAGGCCTGCGCGTGTGCGTCGAACAGCGCCGCGATGCTCGCCGATACCTCGTCGGCACCGGCTGGCAGCACGCTTGACACCGGGCCCAAAGCCGCGGAATTGGCGGAGTCGATCGTCGATCCGATATTCGCCAAATCCGTTGCGGCGGCTGCCACATACTCGGGTGCTGCGATTACGTAGGACATTTCGTTCCCCCGAACAGCATCGACATCGTCCGCCTCCCCATAACGAACTCCGTACAAGCGGATGCTATCGCCCGCCCGGGTCCCATGGGGCGTTTTCAGCGGATGGGTTGGTGAACTTTGGCCGCAGATTCTGCGCCGGCTAGCGCCGGGCGGAGACCATCCGGCGCGCCGGGCCTGGCTGCTGTGAATCCGGTTACGGTTCGACGGCGATAGGCAGCGATGCCGTGGGGCTGACGCCGAGCGCGGTGTTCGTGGTGACGTTCGTCATCGTCACGTCGATGGCGGACGCGCCGTTGCCGACGGTGAAATTCTGGTTGGCGTTGAGCTGCAGCTGGAGTTGATAGGTGATGGTCTGACCTTGAGTGATCACGAACGGCGGGACGAGTGTTTGGGAGAGGAAATCCGTGCCGGTCCCTTCGGCGACGTACGGTACCGTCACCCACGCGTTGGTGTCGGTGTTAAGCATCTGCATCGACCCGGCGGGCATCATCGCGGCGCCGGACGGGTTGCACGAGCAGTGGCCCAGAGATACCACCATGCCCACCTGGGCGAGGCCGGCGGTCGTGGTGTTGACCAGCGTGACGCTGAACGGCATGGGCGGTCCGCCAGGCCGGACCGTCGTGGGCCCCGGTGCGGTGATGGTGACGTCGACGCCGCCCGCCGACCCGTGCGACGCGGCTCCGGGCGCCGGTGAGGCAGATGAGGTGCCCTGCGGCGGGCTCGACGACGCGGATTGCCCGGCAGTGGTCGTGGCGGAACTGGTCGGTGTGCCGGAACTGGTGGCCGTGTGGGAACTCGAGCAGCCGACAAAGGCCACGACCGTCGCCGCCCCGACCAACGTGGCGGCCAATTTCGAAGCGGTGTTCATGATGCCCTCCGGTATGATTCGCGGCGGCGGCGCAGCTGAGGCGTAAGCGTAGCCCTCATTGAGGCGTATCCCTAGGGGCAGCGTGATGACGGCAAACAACTCGATGGTGAAGCTCGGATGGATGGTCGCCATCACCGCGACGATGATTACGTTCGGTACGGCGGGGTGCTCGAAGAATACTTCCGGCATTGTCGCGTCCTCGACTACGGGAACCCCGGCCGCTTCGGCGGCTCCCCCGGCGACGGCCGGCGCCCGCTTCGTGGGCCATTGGCAGGTCCACGATGCGACCCTGGACATCACCCCGACGACGGCCACCATCGTCGCGAGCCTGGGCATGGGCCCGTGCAGCGCCGGGCCCCAGGCCGCCTGCTCGGAGACCGACACGCTGGGAGTCGTGTCTGGCGATGACACGCAGCTAACCCTCACGGTCACTGGCGTGAGCTACGGCCTACACAACGGCCAGACAACCTCGGTTAACCCGAGTACGGGTCCGTCGACGGCCGTGGGCGACTCGATTCAGCTGGTATGGCAGGCGCCCGGCCTACTGAAGGCCACGGTGTTGAAAGGCTTCCCGGGCTGGCAGGGCGGCAATCCTTATTGGTGCGGTGCCGGCGTCAGCCAAAGCGATCGGGAACGGTGTGGCGCGTAGCGGCCGGTAGTGGGTCAGTTTGAAGGTCAGTTTGTTTCCGTTTAGTGGGGTAGTTGTCACAGTTGCGTCACCTGGGCTTCAACATGGGCGACAAGGGGGGAGGCAAGGACATCACTTTGGTGCAGGTCGTCGTGACCGCGATAGTTGCTCTCGTAGTTGGTCTCATCGGGTTCCTGGGGGGCAACGAGGTCTCAACCAAAAACAATCAAGACACGATCACGCGCAGAGAGCAGAAAACCTCCATCGTCAATACCCTGCTCCGCGCGGTTCGTTGGCCATAAAACACCTCACTTGGGTAGCGGCATCGTTCGGCTTGACTCCCATACCGATTAAAATCTGAACTACTTGGGCAGGGGAATCACCGGAATCGAGATCCGTCGCCATCACATGAACGCTGGGAAACCAATCTTCTGCACTTACCCCCGGCGGCGGGGGCTTCGCGTCGCCTCCTAGGCAACGAGCGTAACCATTGACGCCAGTGTCAGCGTGAGCAGACGACGCCCCGATCAGCACAACCGGGGCGACGAGCAGGACGGCGATGGCTGTGCCGACCGCCGCAACGACATAGATGAAACGCATGCCCACAAATACCACAAATACCCAGCTATCCGCGATGGGTACACGCGTGGTGATGGGAAGCCTTCACAGGCGGTAAGGCACGGGCCGCGTCAGTCGAGTAGTGCGGCGATGTCGCGGTGCGTCCAGACGCGGCGCTCAACGCCTGCGGCCATCGCGGGTGTGAGCTTTTTGCGCCGGCGGCTTTGGTGAGTGTGGCGTGGGGGCGTGCGAAGTTGTAGTTCATATAGTGCAGCGACACCGCGTGCGCTAGGTTCTCCACCTTTTTGGAGAAACCGTTGGTGAGGCGGGTGAAACGGCGCATACCCATCCGCGGCCCTGAAATTTGGCCGATACCGCGATCTGGGGCATACTGTTCAGGTTGCCTTGCGCCGGGTTTGCGCCTGGCTGGGCATACGACCAGCGCCCAAACGGGCGCGTCCGGTCCCATCCTTGGAACGCGACTAATTTTGGCCTTGAAATCGGCCGCGCCGAGGCTGCGTAAGGGCGACACGCCCGACCGCGGGGACCGGTGGACCACGACAGGTAAACAGCGGCGCAGTATCCGGCGCGACGCTCGATCGGCCCAAGACGGGCCGGGCGGATCGGCGCGCCGGGGGCACCAGGCCCGGACACGGGCCTCAAGAAGAGTGAGGGTAGGAGAAGCGTGGCGGGACAGAAGATCCGCATCAGGCTCAAGGCCTACGACCATGAGGCTATTGACGCATCGGCGCGCAAGATCGTCGAGACCGTCGTCCGCACCGGTGCCAGCGTCGTAGGGCCGGTGCCGCTGCCGACCGAGAAGAACGTGTACTGCGTCATCCGCTCCCCGCATAAGTACAAGGACTCGCGGGAGCACTTCGAAATGCGCACTCACAAGCGGTTGATCGACATTCTCGATCCCACGCCGAAGACCGTTGACGCGCTTATGCGCATCGATCTACCGGCCAGTGTCGACGTCAACATCCAGTAGGAGATCCAGACCAATGGCAAGCAAAGGCATTCTGGGCACCAAGCTGGGCATGACGCAGGTATTCGACGAAAACAACCGCGTCGTGCCGGTGACGGTGGTGAAGGCCGGGCCGAACGTGGTGACCCGCATTCGGACCCCGGAGCGCGATGGCTACAGCGCCGTTCAATTGGCGTACGGCGAGATCAGTCCACGTAAGGTCAACAAGCCGGTGACCGGTCAGTACGCCGCCGCGGGCGTCAACCCGCGCCGGTACCTGGCCGAACTGCGCCTGGACAACCCGGACGCGGCGGCCGAATACGAGGTTGGCCAGGAGTTGACGGCCGAGATCTTTGCCGACGGCAGCTATGTCGACGTGACCGGCACCTCCAAGGGCAAGGGCTTCGCCGGCACCATGAAGCGCCACGGCTTCCGCGGCCAGGGCGCCAGCCACGGTGCCCAGGCGGTGCACCGCCGTCCGGGTTCCATCGGCGGCTGCGCCACTCCCGCGCGCGTCTTCAAGGGCACCCGGATGGCCGGCCGGATGGGCAACGATCGGGTGACCGTTCAGAACCTGTTGGTGCACAAGGTCGATACCGAGAACGGCGTGCTGCTGATCAAGGGTGCGGTCCCCGGCCGCACCGGTGGACTCGTGATGGTCCGCAGCGCGATCAAACGAGGTGAGAAGTAATGGCAGCCCAGAAGTCGCTGAAAATTGATGTCAAGACGCCGGACGGCAAGGTCGACGGCTCCATCGAGCTGCCGGCCGAGTTGTTTGATGCTCCGGCCAATGTCGCGCTGATGCACCAGGTGGTCACCGCACAACGGGCGGCGGCTCGGCAGGGTACGCACTCGACGAAGACACGCGGCGACGTCCGTGGCGGCGGCCGCAAGCCCTACCGGCAGAAGGGAACCGGACGGGCCCGGCAGGGCTCGACGCGGGCCCCGCAGTTCACCGGCGGTGGCGTCGTGCACGGTCCCAAGCCGCGCGACTACAGCCAGCGCACACCCAAGAAAATGATCGCTGCGGCGTTGCGTGGGGCCCTGTCCGATCGGGCGCGCAACGGGCGCATCCACGCGATTACCGAGTTGGTCGCGGGCCAGACTCCTTCGACCAAGAGCGCCAAGGCATTTCTGGGTAGCCTCACCGATCGCAAGCAGGTGCTGGTCATCATCGGCCGCAGCGACGAGGCGGGTGCGAAGAGCGTGCGCAACCTGCCCGGTGTGCACATCCTGGCGCCAGACCAGCTCAACACCTATGACGTGCTGCGCGCCGACGACGTGGTGTTCAGCGTCGAGGCGCTCTCCGCCTACATAGCTGCTAATACGGCCGCCGACACTGCAGCCGACACGACGACTGCCGAGGAGGTTTCGGCCTGATGGCGACCATCGCTGACCCCCGCGACATCATCCTGGCGCCGGTCATCTCCGAGAAGTCCTATGGACTGCTCGACGACAACGTGTACACGTTTGTGGTGCACCCCGATTCGAACAAGACGCAGATCAAGATCGCTGTCGAGAAGATCTTCTCCGTCAAGGTCGCATCGGTGAACACCGCTAACCGGCAGGGCAAGCGTAAGCGCACCAGGACCGGCTACGGCAAGCGCAAGAGCATCAAGCGTGCCATCGTCACCCTGGCGCCGGGCAGCAAGCCGATCGACCTGTTCGGAGCGCCGGCCTAGCCGCGCGCGAGAGAGAGACCTGATTAGACATGGCAATTCGCAAGTACAAGCCAACGACACCCGGTCGCCGCGGCGCCAGCGTGTCCGACTTCGCCGAGATCACCCGGTCGAACCCGGAGAAGTCGTTGGTGCGCCCGCTGCACGGTCGTGGTGGGCGCAACACGGACGGCCGGATCACCACCCGCCACCAGGGCGGTGGGCACAAGCGCGCCTACCGGGTGATCGACTTTCGCCGCAACGACAAAGACGGTGTCAACGCCAAGGTCGCGCACATCGAGTACGACCCGAACCGCACCGCCAACATCGCGTTGCTGCACTACCTTGACGGCGAGAAGCGCTACATCATTGCCCCACTTGGGCTCTCGCAGGGTGACGTGGTGGAATCGGGCGCCAACGCCGACATCAAGCCGGGCAACAACCTGCCGCTGCGCAACATCCCGGCCGGTACCTTGATCCACGCGGTGGAGCTGCGGCCGGGCGGCGGCGCCAAGCTCGCGCGTTCGGCCGGGTCGAGCATCCAGTTGCTCGGCAAGGAGGGCAGCTACGCGTCGCTGCGGATGCCCAGCGGTGAGATCCGTCGCGTCGACGTGCGCTGCCGCGCCACCGTCGGCGAGGTCGGCAATGCCGAGCAGGCAAACATCAACTGGGGCAAGGCCGGTCGCATGCGGTGGAAGGGCAAGCGTCCCTCGGTCCGCGGTGTGGTCATGAACCCGGTGGATCACCCGCACGGCGGTGGTGAGGGCAAGACCTCGGGTGGCCGTCACCCGGTCAGCCCCTGGGGCAAGCCCGAGGGGCGCACCCGCCATCCGAACAAGCTCAGTAACAAGCTCATCGTCCGACGCCGGCGCACCGGCAAGAAGCACTCTCGCTAGGAAGTCCCAGGAGTAGCACATGCCACGCAGCCTGAAGAAGGGTCCGTTCGTCGACGGCCACCTGCTCAAGAAGGTCGACGTTCAGAACGAGAAGAACACCAAGCAGGTCATCAAGACCTGGTCGCGTCGGTCGACGATCATTCCGGACTTCATCGGCCACACCTTTGCCGTGCACGACGGGCGCAAGCACGTCCCGGTGTTCGTCACCGAGGCGATGGTGGGCCACAAGCTTGGTGAGTTCGCGCCGACCCGCACCTTCAAGGGACACATCAAGGACGATCGGAAGGCCAAGCGCCGATGACCAGCACTACTGAATTTCCGTCGGCGGTCGCCAAAGCACGCTTTGTGCGGGTGTCGCCGACCAAGGCGCGCCGGGTTATCGACCTGGTGCGCGGCAAGTCGGTGACCGACGCACTCGACATCCTGCGCTGGGCGCCGCAGGCCGCCAGCGAGCCGGTGGCGAAGGTGATCGCGAGTGCCGCGGCCAACGCCCAGAACAACAACGGGCTCGACCCGGCGACTCTGGTGGTTGCCACCGTCTACGCCGACGACGGACCCACCGCCAAGCGCATCCGTCCGCGCGCCCAGGGCCGCGCGTTCCGGATTCGCCGGCGCACCAGCCACATCACGGTCGTGCTGGAAAGCCGGCCGGTCAAGGATCCGGGTTCGGCGAAGTCGACGCGGGCCCGTCGTGCCGAGGCCAGCAAGGCCGCCGCGAAGGCACCGGCCAAGAAGGCGCCGGCCAAGAAGGCCCCCGCTACGAAAGCTTCAGCCAAATCCGCTGAGGCTAAGCCAGCTTCTGAGACTTCTGAGGCGAAGGGAGGCTCAGACTAGTGGGCCAGAAGATCAATCCGCACGGCTTCCGGCTGGGCATCACCACGGACTGGAAGTCTCGGTGGTATGCCGACAAGCAGTATTCGGAGTACGTCAAGGAAGACGTCGCGATCCGTCGGCTGCTGTCCACCGGGCTCGAGCGCGCCGGGATCGCCGACGTGGAGATCGAGCGCACCCGCGACCGGGTGCGGGTGGACATCCACACCGCGCGTCCCGGCATCGTCATCGGTCGCCGAGGCACCGAGGCCGACCGGATCCGTGCCGACCTGGAAAAGCTGACCGGCAAGCAGGTCCAGCTCAACATCCTGGAAGTCAAAAACCCGGAATCGCAGGCACAATTGGTGGCCCAGGGCGTCGCCGAACAGTTGAGCAACCGGGTGGCGTTCCGCCGCGCGATGCGCAAGGCCATCCAGTCGGCGATGCGTCAGCCCAACGTCAAGGGCATCCGGGTGCAGTGCTCCGGCCGCCTCGGCGGCGCGGAGATGAGCCGCTCGGAGTTCTACCGCGAGGGCCGGGTGCCGCTGCACACCCTGCGCGCCGATATCGACTACGGCCTGTACGAGGCCAAGACCACCTTCGGCCGGATCGGCGTGAAGGTGTGGATCTACAAGGGCGACATCGTCGGTGGCAAGCGCGAGCTGGTTGCGCCGTCGGCCGGGGCCGAGCGTCCCCGCCGCGAGCGACCGTCCGGCACCCGTCCGCGCCGTAGCGGATCCGCCGGAACCACGGCGACCAGTACCGAGGCCGGACGCGCCGCGTCGAGTGCCGAGGAGACTTCTGTTCCGCCAGCCGCGGCACCAGTTGAGGCGCCTGCTGTCGAGGCGCAGAGTACGGAGAGCTGAATCATGTTGATTCCCCGCAGAGTCAAGCACCGCAAGCAACACCATCCGCGCCAGCGCGGGATTGCCAGCGGTGGCACGTCGGTGAGCTTCGGCGACTACGGCATCCAAGCGCTGGAGCACGCCTACGTCACCAACCGGCAGATCGAGTCCGCTCGTATCGCCATAAACCGGCACATCAAGCGTGGCGGCAAGGTGT
>NZ_JBKQOI010000262.1:0-2655 GCF_052145595.1 Mycobacterium sp.
GCCGCTTTGCTGGCCGCGCTGGCGCTCGCCTCGGAGCAGACTGATCGCGCTCCGGTCCGCTGGGCCTGGTTCGCGTTTCGCACCGAGTTCGCCTCGCTGGCGGTCGGCCTGCTCATTTGTGTGATCGGCGGCGTGGTGATCTCACGATCCAGTGCGCGCGGGTGGATGAGTGGCACCTGGGCGCAGCTCGCGACCCTTGCGCTCGCGCT
Source organism: Mycobacterium sp. (assembly GCF_052145595.1). GTDB lineage: Bacteria > Actinomycetota > Actinomycetes > Mycobacteriales > Mycobacteriaceae > Mycobacterium. The sequence continues at coordinate 210 of NZ_JBKQOI010000262.1, forward strand.
CGTCTGCTTCGGCCTTGGCGAGCGCTTGCACGGCAGCGGGTTTGTCACCGCCTTCGTCGGTGGGTTGGCCTACGCAGTTGTTTCACGCCGCAGCGGTACCCAGGCGGCGGCGACACAGGTCTCCGACGCGGCTGGCCAACTTCTGGAACTGCTGGTGTTCGCGCTTTTCGGCGCGGTGGCAGTCGTGCCGGCCTGGCGCGACGCTGGTTGGCGAGTTGTTGTTTTCGCAGCTCTCGCGTTGATCGTGGTACGTATCGCATCACTCGCGATCGCGTTGGCTGGTAGCGGTTTGCCGAGGCGCAGCAAACTGTTCATGGGATGGTTCGGCCCCCGGGGAATTGGAACACTCGTGCTTGGCCTGATCGTGATCGAGGAAGGCGAGATACAACAGGGCACGTTGATCACTCAGGCCGTGGTTGTGATCGTCACGCTCAGCCTGATCCTGCACAGTCTCACCGCTGCGCCGGGCATTCGACTCTGCCAGCAAGAAGACGACACGCCAACCGACAGCCCACCGGAGCGCCGAATAACGGTGTGATCGCACAGACCCCAGGCGCCGACTTCGACGTGCCGTCAGCCGGCTTCTGCGCAGACGTCTGCCCTGCTGACCCCCGGCGTTTGGATCGTCGTGACCGTTGCGGGTACTGCCGCGAGCGCCATGACAACGCCCAGGCCCGCAGCCCAGGACCAAAGCCAACGACTAACCGCTTCATCTCCTCGTCGCCACAGCCGTCGCCAACCTCGTGCTCACACCGAAGGAACGAACGTGATCGTCGGAGCGTATCGGCGCTGGCTGATAGCACGTTGACGCCGAAAGTGAATTCCTGAATTGCCGCCCGGTTTCCTGGCACCCGGACCTGAAATCGCGCACGGGCGCGGCGGGTCTGACACGATGACGCGGTGTCCACACTCAACGGTCCCGCCCACGCAGCAGGGCCAAGCCTGCACCAGTTGACGACGCCGCGAGCGGCGGCCGTGGCCGGGGTTCTGTTCGCCTTGCTTTTCGGCGCCACGCTGATCCTGATCCGCGTGAAGATGCCGGAGGGAGTGGGTGACTCGACGGAATGGCTCGACTCACAAAGAGACGGCATCTCGACGGCGACGAAGCTGATGCCGTTCGCCGGTATCACCTTCCTGTGGTTCATCGGCGTCGTGCGGGACAACCTCGGGCGCTACGAGGATCGGTTCTTCGCATCGGTGCTTTTAGGCAGCGGTCTGCTGTTTTTGGCGATGGTGTTCGTGTCGACCGCAGTCGCCGGCCTGCCGAGCTTGGCGGGCGGTGTCGTTGTAATAGTTGATGCTCCAATGCGATAGCCGTGAGATCGTCAACACCGGTGACCACCTCACGACCTTAAATGGCGAAACCAGCTGTAGCAGCTGGTATTTGGCGCGCGTGCAGCGCGCCCCAAATCAGTATTGCACCACTTTGTGCCAATGTGCCAGCAGTATTTTAGGGGTGTTGTTGCTGTAACCGTATGTGTCGTAGTTGTTTTCGGGACGTGCTGAGAGGTATGGAGCGACGAAGAGTGATGTTAGGAGAGTTTGGGTGTTTTTGAGAAGTGTTGGGAAAACTGGGTGTTTGGTCGGCTAGTAATTGAGTGCAGTTGCCGTGTTCGACACCGACTACGCGATCCCACGCTTCGCGGACTACTGCCAGGGCATCGGCGGCGTCAACGGTGAGCCGAGTTTGACGAGCATTAGCGGCGGCCAGACACAGGCGAGTCGGCTGTCCAGTCTCGTCCTGCGCGCACGCTGGATCCGCAAGGCCCTCTTTCGATTGGTCTACCTCGTAGCCAGTCGACCAGTACAAGGCGAATCCATCTACGAAAAATTGTGCACAGAGAGCTGTGCACAGCTGCTTACAGTAAGCACAAGGCCACCCAACGACGAAGCGGCCCCGCAAGTTATATGCCCTCTCACCTCTAGCGAGCGACGATGACCAACAATGGAACCAACGGCCGGGAGATGCTGACGGCCGAGGAAGTTCATGACTTGACCGGCGTGCCGGTGTCCACCCTGCACGACTGGGCAGCGAAGCGGGAACGCGGGATACAAGCTCCTGGCCCACATCACATCCGGCTGAGTGACCGGCATCGACGCTGGACACGAGTCGATGTCGACGAGTGGATCCAGTCGGCCCGCATCTGATTGAAGCACCATGGTCACGCTCAAAGCCGCGACAATGAGCCCGCGGATCGCCTTGGAGTGCAACGATCGCCGCGCTGTTGCCGAACGGTAGCCATCAGGATTTCGGTCCCATCCGCGACGATGAATCAAGCAGCCGCTCAGGCGGGCTACGCCTAACGCTCCCGGCAATGGCCCTGCGCGGCTTGGCTTAACGGAGCAATGCTCCGCCGGCGGAGAGGACAAAGAATGGCCGTCACCCGACGAGAGACGACCCGTGGACCCAGGTTCGACGTCGAATGGCGGTTGCCGGACCGTTCGA
>NZ_JBKQOI010000263.1:0-6799 GCF_052145595.1 Mycobacterium sp.
CGGAGTCCGAGGTGTCGTTCTCCTCCTACTTCAACGCGTTCCCGGCCAGCTACTGGCGCCGCTGGACGATATGTAAGTCGGTGGTCTTGCGGGTCGAGGTGACCGGCGCCGGGCGCGTGGACGTTTACCGCACCAAGGCCACCGGTGCGCGTATCTTCGTCGAGGGCCGCCAGTTCGCCGGCACCGAAGACAAGCCCGCGGTGGTGGAGGTCGAGGTGGAGCTGCGGCCGTTCGAGGACGGCGGCTGGGTCTGGTTCGACATCACCACCGACACCGCGGTCAAATTGCTCAGCGGCGGCTGGTACGCGACAGAACCCGCCCCGGGCAAAGCTAACATCGCCGTCGGCATCCCGACGTTCAACCGTCCCGCGGACTGCGCCAACGCGCTGGCCGAACTCACCGCGGATCCGTTGGTGGACGAGGTGATTGGTGCGGTGATCGTGCCCGACCAAGGCGTCCGCAAGGTGCGCGATCATCCCGACTTCCCCGCCGCGGCGGCCCGGCTGGGCAATCGCCTGTCCATCCACGACCAGCCCAACCTCGGGGGTTCCGGCGGTTACAGCCGAGTGATGTACGAGGCGCTGAAAAACACCGACTGCCAACAGATCCTGTTCATGGACGACGACATCCGCATCGAGCCGGACTCGATTCTGCGGGTCTTGGCGATGCACCGCTTCGCCAAGAGCCCGATGCTGGTGGGCGGCCAGATGCTCAACCTGCAGGAGCCGTCGCACCTGCACATCATGGGTGAAGTGGTAAACCGGTCGAACTTCATGTGGACCGCCGCGCCGCACGCCGAGTACGACCATGACTTCGCCGAATATCCGTTGAACGGCAACAACGCGAAAAGCAAGCTGCTACACCGGCGCATCGACGTCGACTACAACGGTTGGTGGACGTGCATGATCCCGCGGCAGGTCGCCGAAGAGCTCGGACAGCCGTTGCCGCTGTTCATCAAATGGGACGATGCCGACTACGGCCTGCGGGCCGCCGGGCACGGGTACCCGACGGTCACGCTGCCAGGCGCGGCGATCTGGCACATGGCCTGGAGCGACAAGGACGACGCCATCGACTGGCAGGCCTACTTCCACCTGCGCAACCGGCTGGTGGTCGCGGCGATGCACTGGGACGGTGACGTCACCGGACTGGTCCGCAGCCACCTCAAGGCGACACTGAAACACCTTGCCTGTCTTGAATATTCAACCGTCGCAATCCAGAACAAGGCCATCGACGACTTCCTGGCCGGTCCTGAGCACATCTTCTCCATCCTGGAAACCGCGCTGCCGGAGGTGCACCGGATGCGCAAGGAATACCCGGACGCGGTCGTGCTGTCGGCGGCCAGCGAACTGCCGCCGCCGCTGAATAAGAACAAGGTGATGAAGCCACCGGTGAACCCGCTGTCCATCGGCTACCGGTTGGCCCGCGGAATCGTGCACAACCTGACCGTTGCCGACCCGGCCCACCACCAGCGCCCGGAGTTCAACGTGCCGACCCAGGACGCGCGCTGGTTCCGGCTGTGCACGGTCGACGGCGCCACCGTCACGACCGCCGATGGGTGCGGGGTCGTGTACCGCCAGCGAGACCGACGCAAGATGTTCTCGTTGCTGCTCAAGTCGCTGCGCCGTCAGCGCCGGCTGGCGAGCCGGTTCGACGAGATGCGCAAAACGTATCGAGACGCGTTGCCCGTGCTGTCCAGCAAGCAGAAGTGGGAGACGGCGTTGTTGCCAGCAGCAGAGCATGGCTGAATCGGCGGCCCCGCGCGGCGAAGCCGCCGCGCTGGTTGTCATTCAGTCGGTGCTGGCTGACCGCCCCGGTGTGCTAGCGGCGGCGCGAGGCCTGTCCCACTTCGGGGAGCACAGCATCGGCTGGCTGGCTGTGGCGTTGGTCGCGGCGGTGCTGATGCCGAGGCGTCGCCGGGATTGGCTGGTCGCCGGGGCCGGCGCATTCGTCGCCCATGCGGCCGCTGTCGTGATCAAGCGACTGGTGCGGCGCCAGCGGCCGCATCACCCGGCCGTTGCGGTGAATGTCGGCACGCCCAGCCAGCTGAGCTTTCCGTCCGCGCACGCCACCTCCACGACGGCCGCGGCCATCCTGATGGGCCGGGCTACCGGGCTGCCGCTGCCCGCGGTCTTGATACCCCCGATGGCACTGTCGCGGATGGTGCTGGGAGTGCACTATCCCAGCGACGTGGCCTTCGGTGTTGCCCTGGGTGCGGCCATCGCGGGGATTGCCGTCCGAGCGCGGGAGATGTGGCCGAATGAGTGAAGACGTGGTGACCGGACCGCCGGCGAACCTGCTCGCCGGGGTGGTCAAGGCGATGCGCCCACGGCAATGGCTGAAGAACGTCCTGGTGCTGGCCGCGCCGCTGGCCGCGCTGGGCGGCCCGGTCCGCTACGACTACACCGAGGTACTGACCAAGGTGTCGGTGGCGTTCGTGGTGTTCTGCCTGGCGGCGTCGTCGATCTACCTGATCAACGACGCGCGCGATGTCGCGGCCGACCGCGAGCATCCCACCAAGAGGTTCCGCCCGATCGCGGCCGGGGTGGTGCCCGAGTGGTTGGCCTACAGCCTGGCAGCAGTGCTGGGCGTGGCTTCGCTGGCGATCGCCTGGCTGCTGACGCCCAACCTGGCAGTGGTGATGGCGGTCTACATCGGCATGCAGCTGGGCTACTGCTTCGGCCTCAAACACCAAGCGGTGATGGACATCTGCATCGTGTCGTCGGGGTTTTTGATCCGGGCCATCGCCGGCGGCGTGGCCGCGAATATCCCACTGTCGCAATGGTTTTTGCTGATGATGGCGTTCGGCTCGCTGTTCATGGTGGCCGGCAAGCGCTACGCCGAACTGCAGGTCGCCGAGCGCACCGGCGCCCAGATACGCAAGGCGCTGGAGAGCTACACCAGCACCTATCTGCGGTTCGTCTGGACGATGTCGGCCACCGCGGTGGTGCTGTGTTATGGGCTGTGGGCGTTCGAGCGCGACCGCCATTCGGGGTCCTGGTTCGCAGTTTCGATGATTCCGTTCACCATCGCGATCCTGCGCTACGCGGTCGACGTCGACGGCGGGCTGGCCGGGGAGCCCGAAGACATCGCGCTGCGTGACCGGGTGTTGCAGCTGTTGGCGCTGGCCTGGATAGCAACAGTTGGAGCCGCCGTTGCCTTCGGCTAGCCCCCAACTGACAGGGCTGAAGGTGGGGGTGCTGCGGCGCCGTGCGGTGGTCGGGCGGGTCGGCCGGCCGCCCTTCGCGTACGACACCGCGGTGCGGGTGAGCCTGTGGATCAGTGTGGCGGTGGTTGGCGCGCTGTTCGCCTGGGGGGCCTGGCAGAGGCGCTGGATCGCCGACGATGGACTCATTGTGCTGCGCACGGTCCGCAATTTGCTGGCCGGCAACGGGCCGGTTTTCAACCAGGGCGAGCGGGTGGAGGCGAACACCTCCACGGCGTGGACGTATCTGCTGTACGCGGGCAGCTGGGTCGGCGGGCCGATGCGCATGGAATACGTGGCTTTGGCGCTGGCCCTGGTGCTTTCGGTGCTGGGCGTGGCGCTGCTCATGCTGGGGACCGGCCGGCTCTTCGCGCCCAGCCTGCGGGGACGTCGGGCGATCATGCTGCCCGCCGGAGCGTTGGTTTATGTCGCGTTGCCACCGTCGCGTGACTTCGCGACGTCCGGCCTGGAGAGCGGGTTGACGCTGGCCTATCTGGGGTTGCTGTGGTGGATGATGGTCTGCTGGTCACAGCCGGTGCGAGCACGTCCGGATAGCCGGGTGTTCACCGAAGCGCTGGCCTTCGTCGCGGGCTGCAGCGTTCTGGTTCGGCCCGACCTGGCTCTGATGGGCGGGCTGGCGCTGATCATGATGCTGATCGCGGCCCGCACCTGGCGCCGTCGCGTGCTGATCGTGGTGGCTGGGGGCTTTCTGCCGGTCGCCTACGAGATCTTCCGGATGGGCTACTACGGCCTGCTGGTGCCCGGCACCGCCCTGGCCAAGGACGCAGCCGGTGACAAGTGGGCCCAGGGCATGATCTACCTCTCGAATTTCAACTCGCCCTACGCGGTATGGGTCGCGGTGGTGCTCCTCGTTCCGCTGGGACTGCTGTTGACGGCGGCTCGCCGCCGGCCGTCATTCCTACGCCCCGCGCTGGCGCCCAATTACGGCCGGGTGGCCCGGGCGGTGCAAAGCCCCCCGGCCGCGGTGGCCTTTGTTCTGGTAAGCGGACTTCTGCAGGCGCTCTACTGGATTCGGCAAGGCGGCGACTTCATGCATGGGCGGGTGTTGCTCGCGCCGCTGTTCTGTTTGCTGGCGCCGATGGCCGTCATCCCGGTGGTGATCCCGGACGGAAAGGACTATTCGCGCGAGACGGGTTATTGGCTGGCCGGTGCCGCCAGCCTGCTGTGGTTAGGGATCGCGGGCTGGTCGCTGTGGGCAGCAAACTCACCCGGGATGGGCGACGACGCCACCCACGTCACCTACTCCGGAATCGTCGACGAACGGCGCTTCTACGCGCAGGCCACCGGGCACGCACATCCGCTGACGGCCGCCGACTACCTGGATTATCCGAGGATGGCAGCGGTCCTGACAGCGCTCGACAACACTCCGGACGGGGCGTTGTTGCTGCCCTCCGGCAACTACACGCAGTGGGATCTGGTGCCGATGATGCCGCCGCCCGGAGGTCCCCCGAATGGCACGGCACCCCAAAAGCCGCAACACGCGGTGTTTTTCACCAACCTCGGCATGCTGGGCATGAACGTCGGCCTCGATGTCAGGGTCATCGACCAGATCGGGCTGGCCAATCCCATCGCCCAGCACACGGAGCGCTTGAAGCACGGCCGGATCGGGCACGACAAAAACCTCTTCCCGGACTGGGTGATTGCCGACGGTCCATGGGTCAAGTTGCCCCCGGGTATTCCGGGCTACCTGGACCCGAACTGGGTCGCCCAGGCGGTGGCGGCGCTGCAGTGCCCCGAGACCCAGACGGTGCTGAGCTCGGTGCGTGCCCCAATGACCTTGCATCGCTTCGTTTCCAACGTCGCGAATTCCTTCGAATTCACCAGGTACCGGATCGATCGTGTTCCGCTCTACGAGCTCGCCAGGTGCGGGCTTCCGGTGCCCGAGCCGATCCCGCCGCCTCCGCGCGAGTGAGCAACCCGACAAATAATTATCGGCAGATCTCGAACCGATCACCTTCGGCGGTCCCCAGATATTGCCAGCAACTTCACATTTGCCCTCTCATCAGTGGGCCGCGCTGGTCAAGCACATGCGGAAATGCGATTTGTTGTGCACGTGTACAGCCCGAAAATCCTTGGGAAACGCCGCCGAATGACGGTTTGCCTGACTCGCTCGATGAGAGGGGATGCGCCAAGGTGTGGTTGACTACACGGGCACTGCTGCGCTGAGCGCGGCGACGATGCGGGCCGGGACGGCCTGAGGAGGAGCCGTGCAATTGGGTATGCGCATGCAGGCTGACCCAATTCGAGGATGCACCCTTCGTCCGGACGGACGAAGGATGCGCCGAAAGGATGAGGAAGCAAGGATGACGCTAGTCGACAAGTTTCGCGGCGCCGTGGCTGGTATGCCACGCCGGCTCGTGGTGGGGGCCGTTGGGGCGGCGCTGCTATCGGGTCTGATCGGCGCCGTCGGGGGCTCGGCGACCGCGGGTGCGTTCTCACGCCCGGGTTTGCCGGTGGAGTACCTGCAGGTTCCTTCCGCGGGGATGGGCCGCGATATCAAGATCCAGTTCCAGAGCGGTGGCGCCAACTCGCCTGCGCTGTACCTGCTCGACGGTATGCGCGCACAGGACGACTACAACGGCTGGGACATCAACACACCCGCGTTCGAGTGGTACTACCAGTCCGGTATTTCGGTTGTCATGCCGGTCGGCGGGCAGTCCAGCTTCTACTCCGACTGGTACAAGCCCGCCTGCGGTAAGGCCGGCTGCACCACCTACAAGTGGGAGACCTTCCTGACCAGCGAGCTGCCGCAGTACTTGTCGGCTCAAAAGCAGGTCAAGCCGACCGGCAGCGCCGCGGTCGGTCTGTCGATGGCCGGGTCGTCGGCGCTGATCCTGGCGGCCTACCACCCCGACCAGTTCGTCTACGCCGGCTCGCTGTCGGCGCTGTTGGACCCGTCCCAGGGCATGGGGCCGTCGCTGATCGGCCTGGCCATGGGCGACGCCGGTGGCTACAAGTCCTCGGACATGTGGGGACCCAAGGAGGATCCGGCGTGGCAGCGCAACGACCCGTCGCTGCAGATCGGGAAGCTGGTCGCCAACAACACCCGCATCTGGGTGTACTGCGGTAACGGCAAGCCGTCGGACCTCGGTGGCGACAACCTGCCCGCCAAGTTCCTCGAGGGCTTCGTGCGGACCAGCAACCTGAAGTTCCAGGACGCCTACAACGCCGCCGGTGGTCACAACGCGTTGTTCAACTTCGACGCCAACGGCACGCACGACTGGCCATACTGGGGCGCGCAGGTCAACGCCATGAAGCCTGACTTGCAGCGCACGCTGGGCGCCACGCCCAACACCGGCGCCACTGGCACCGGCGCCAACCAGGGCACCTAACCCATAGCAACGCGACCAACGGCGGCAATCCCACGGGGTTGCCGCCGTTGGTTTGCCGGTGGCCGGTGTGGTCTATTTCACTACCCGCGGGTCGGCCTCGCCGCCGCGCTGGCTAGTCCGAAGTTCCCCCTGCTGTGTTGACGGGTTGGGGTGTTGACGTGGGGTTTTGTGATCTGGTGGGTGTGGGCTACTGACTACGCCAGACCGTGGCGGTGGGATACGTCGAGGAGTTCGAAGGCCCGCT
>NZ_JBKQOI010000264.1:0-10458 GCF_052145595.1 Mycobacterium sp.
CGCGGGTGCCGCCAGGCGCACCGGTCGCGGCGCGGCCCTGGCGGGCGCGGTCGTAGCCGGCGAGAGCCTCATCTTTGCGGCAAACGGGTTCCGCTGCCCGCTCACCCAGCTCGCTGAGAAGATCGGGGCCGCGGACGGCTCGGTAACCGACATCTGGCTGCCGCGCTGGTTCGCTCACAACCTTCCCGCCATCCACGTTCCCCTCTTGGCCGTGGCCGCGTACCTGAACGGCCGCAACCTCCGCGACCGGCAGCGCCACACCCAGCCAACCCACGACCGGAATCTGGGGCTGGCTGAACATCCGTGAGGCCGATGTGTCAAGTCGCGCCAGCCACTCGCCGAGGCGACAGAACGTCCTGTTCTGTACCTTTGCCACGGACTGCCGACTAACCGTCGTAGCCGCCCCGAGGTGAAGATCAGGCCGGTGTCGATCCAGGTGTCTCCCGCGTGTTCCCGATTGGTGTCCTGCTGCTGCCTGCGGAGCTTGAGTGCCGCGACCCACAGGTCGGAGAGGGGGAGCGGGGCCTCGGACCCTTCGGTCTTGGTCTCGAGGCGCAGGAGCTGGTTGCCGACGCGCTGGAGCTGCTCGCCGACGTATAGTTCGGCGGCTTCTGGTTGACCGCCCGCCGCCTACACCAGGCTGACGCCTGCACCGGCCGGGTCACAGTCCGGGTCAGAGTGGGGTGTCCGCGCCGTGACGCGGGCCCGGGGCCAAGGCACGAACCCAATTGACCGTCGAGGTCGGCATTGGATCATGGCTGTCCCTGAGACCGAGGGCTTCCGGTAATCTATGCAGATGGTTAGGCTATATCTGCCAGGGTCCGTTACATTGACCACGGGACGGCGCAAAGACTTACGTTTCCCGTTCGGGCGTGCCGTAACGAGAAGCGGCTGAGGCCAGCCCAGTTCTCCGTTGACTATGATCAGCGACCTCGTGATCGCCCGGCTAGGAGGTGCCGATGCAGCCGCCACGTTTCCTGTTCGACCTGAGCGGCCAGGTCGCGGTGGTGACCGGCGGGAGTCGCGGGTTGGGGCGGGCCATGGCGCTGGCGTTCGCCGCAGCCGGTGCGGACGTGGTGATCGCAAGTCGAAACGAGCAGACTTGCACTGAATTGGCCGAGCACGTGCATGAGACCACGGGGCAGAGGGCTCTCAGCATTGGCCTGCATGTCGGGCAGTGGGACGCGTTGGAGCCGTTCGTCGATGCGGTGTACGAGCGGTTCGGTCACCTCGACGTGCTCGTCAACAACGCTGGCATGTCCCCGGTCTACGATACGGTCGGCCACGTCACCGAGGCGCTCATGGACAAGGTCCTCGACGTTAACCTCAAGGGGCCCTTCCGGCTCACCGCGCTGGTGGGGCCACGGATGGCCGAAGACCGCGGCGGTTCGGTCGTCAACATCTCCAGCGCCGCGGCGATGGCCAGCCACCCGAGGCCTCACCAACTGCCGTACGCCGCGGCCAAGGCGGCTCTCAACGCACTTACGGTCGGTTTCGCTCACGCCTACGGACCGACCGTCCGGGTCAACTCGATCGTCGCCGGCACCTTTCTCACTGACGTCAGCAAGGCCTGGGACATGGATGCTTTTGCGGCTCGAGCAGCAACCTTTGCCTCCGGGCGGGCAGGGCAACCGGAGGAGATCGTCGGCGCGGCCCTGTATCTCGCATCAGCGGCGTCCACATACACAACCGGCTCGCTGCTCACTGTGGACGGCGGTCAGCCTTGAGCACCGCCGCGCCCGTCTTCAGGCCGGTCGGCGGGCGTGATTTGTGGTCGGCGTTCCACCGGCTCGATCTCGACTACGACGCGGGCGGCGGTGTCGAGGTATCGGCGAAAGGCATCGGCGGTGCGCGGGGCAGGCCGAGCGGCGAAATCCTGATCGAATCGCGCCTTGGTCGAGGCGTGCTAGTAGAACACGGCACGGCCCGCTGGGCCAGCATTTTCCGGCCTGGTCGTGACGCTCGACCGTGACGGTCGCGCGGAGATAGTGCCGCATGCCCTCACATGCGGTCGGTCGGCAATCGCTGTTAGCCAGAATCGAACGTCCGGCCACCGCAGCTGCTGGGCGGGCAGCCGGATGTTCAGCGTATGCACGATCGTGCCCATGCAGGGGGTCGCGTAGTAGGCCTCGAGGTGCTCCTGGTTGTTCCAGCAGAAGGTGGCCAGACCCTCCATCGCACGTCGGGCCTGCATGTTTGGCACAACCTACCGTCAGTCCGTTGCCCCCTCCGTGGCCGATAGGTAGGCAGCCTGGACGTCCGGGCGGCACGCGTCGGCCAGCCAGCGATCTCCCTCTTCTTCTTGTACTTGATCCAACTTCTTCTTGCACTTGATCCAATAATTCTACTTATGATAATAATGTATCGTGAACGGCGAGAACGACGGATCGCAATGACGGCCTACGTGGTCGGTCCTCAGTCCATATCGGGACGCTCGTACCGGATGTGGACGACCGCTGCCCGACGGCCTCGACATGTGTTACGTCACCACCGACGAGGGGCTGCTCGTCGAGCTAGTCCCGCGTTTCGTCTGGGGCAGCCGACTACGCGCATCGTTCGGCGATGGCATCGATGACGTGCTGGATGCTCCGCCGAGCTGATGCGAAACCGCGAACAGCAACGAGGTATCTGATGACCCAACCGCTCACCGTCTGCGTCGTCGGCGCCGGCCAGATGGGCAACGGCATTGCTCAGCTGGCGGCCATGGCCGACCACGACGTCCGGCTGGTCGATGTCTCCCCGGAGGCGCTTGACCAGGGCCGCGCGTCGATCGCGAACAGCCTCGGTCGGTTCGCCAAGAAGGGCACCCTGACCCAGGAACAGCTCGATGGGGTGTGGTCGCGGCTGACGCTGCTGATCGACATCGAGGACGGCGCTGCCCCGGCTGATGTCGTCATCGAGGCGGTTCCGGAGATCATCGACCTCAAGCACGAGATCTTCGCGCGTGTGGTTGCTTGCACCGGGCCCGACACCCTGCTTGGCAGCAACACCTCGCAGACCAGCATTACTTCGCTGGCGGCGCCACTCGGTGATCGGGCGTCGAACTTCGTCGGCATCCACTTCTTCAACCCGCCGGTAATGATGAGATTGGTCGAGCTCATCCGCGGGCTTCAGACCTCCGACGAGACGCTGGCCCGGGCGCGGGCGTTCGCGGAGGGGCTCGGCAAAGAGGTCGTGGTCTGCCAGAAGGATAGCCCAGGGTTCCTGACCAGCCGGATCTCGGCGATCCTAAGGCTCGAGTGCGTGCGAATGCTCGAGGAGGGGCTTGGGACCGCCGAGGAGATCGACAAGGCGATACGTCTGGGTTTCAACCACCCAATGGGCCCGCTGGAACTCGGGGACTTCAACGGGCTGGACACCTTTTACCACGTGCTCACTGCGCTGGAGGCGGCCCATGGCGATCGGTTCAAGCCGACGCCGACGGTGCGCAATATGATCGCGGCAGGTTGGCTCGGCCGGAAGACCGGTCGCGGCTTCTACGACTACACCGACGCGAGTTAAGTGCCGCATGGACCTCGGATCCTCCGGCGTCGAACCACTGCGAATGCGAAGGCATCGGTTCCGTGGGCGAGAAGAAGGGTGCCGTCCTGCAGCGACGTGCTTGTGTGGCCTCTCCATCGCCCTAAGCGTCACGAGGCTGGTGCACGGTCCGCTGCTCTGGTCGCGGTGCAGCCGCCGACCGTGTACTGCGGCTGGTTACAGAGGCGGCGAAGCTCCTGGTTGCCCAATAGGTGCTAACGATTATACTGATACTCAGAACAGGGCCACGGTCGGCACAGTTCCATCAAGGACGGCTAACATGGCGTTGCGTTTTGGCCTGGCGATCATGAATGACTTCCCGCCGGGGAAGGCCCCGGCGGCCAGGATCGGTGATCTGCGGGAGCAGATTGGCCTAGCCGAGCGCAGCGGCATCGAATCGGTGTGGGTTCTACAGCACTATCTGGGTAGCATGCCGACCCTTCAGCCGTTGCTTCTGCTGGCGGCACTCGCGCCCTACACGGGCGAGATGCGTCTGGGAACCAATATGCTCATCCTCCCGCTGCGGCATCCGATTGCCGCCGCCGAGGAATTCTCCACCCTCGACCATCTGTCAGGCGGCCGAGCGGTCGCCGGCGTCGGGCTCGGATACCGCGAGAATGAGTTCGGTGCGTTCGGCGTATCGATGACCGAGCGACTAGGCCGTTTCAATGAATCCGTCGATATCATGCGGAAGCTGTGGACCGGCGACCGGGTTAGTCACGATGGCAAGTACTTCCGGTTTACCGACGAGAAGATCAGTCTGCCGCCCGTACAAACGGGAGGGCCTCCGGTCTGGATCGGGGCCGGCGGTAAGCCCAAGGCCGTCGAGCGCGCGGCCCGTCTGGGCGACGCATGGATCATCCCGCCGCACGTCACAGTAGAGCGGCTGCGCGAGCTGCTCGGCCTGTACCGCGAGGCGAGGCGCGCCAACGGTCGTCCCGAGGCCCAGGAACTCGTGGTCCGCCGAGAAATCCTGCTCGACGAGGACGCCGAGTCCGCCTGGCGACTGGGCTCTGCCGCCCGCGGGGGCCTGTCCGCCGAGTACGGCCGGTACAACCGTCCCGACGACACCGTCGATTACCAGCACCTCGCGGGCGCTGACGAGGCGGAACGACGGGCACGCGACGCATATCTTTTCACCGACCCCAGCACCGCGATTCTCAAGCTGAAGGACATCGAGGCGGCCGGCGTCACCATGGTGATCTTGCGCATGCAGTGGTTCGATCTGCCCCAGGACCGCGTTCTGCACTCTCTAGAACTGTTCGCCCAGCGGGTGCTGCCCGCCTTTCAGGAGAGGTGCCACTCCGCGTGACCCGCACGTACACCGACCTTGACCTGAGGTTTCCGGACCGCGCTACCTGGACACTCGCGCACGTGCTGCGCCATCATGCGAGGGAGCGACCCGACTCCGTCTTTCTGATAGCGCCGGAGGAGGGCGTCGAATTCACCTACGGCGAAGCCTTCGCCCGGGCGCAGCAGGTATTCGCTGGCTTCACCGCGGCGGGTGCGCGGCGCGGGGACCGTGTCGTCGTCATGGCGGCCAACTCATCGCGGTTCGTGTTCTCCTGGCTCGGAACTGGCATCGGAGGGCTCATCGAAGCTCCGATCAACACCGCTTACGAGGGCGACTTCCTGCGCCATCAAGTGGTGCTGGCCCAGGCCAGATTTGTCGTCACCGACGACACCTTTGCCGACCGCTTCGTGGCCATCAAGGAGCAGATCCCGACCGTTGAAACCTTCTACGTCATCGATACCGGTTCCGGCGCTGCTGCTGTTGCCGCGTTGCGTGACGCGGGCTGGAACTCCGGCCTGTGGGACGAACTTCTTGGATCGGGTAGCGCGGAGCCCGTCGACCTCACGCCGGGGGAGCAGGCTTCGATCTTCTACACCTCGGGCACCACCGGCCCGAGCAAGGGTGTTGCGATGCCGCACGGCCAGATGTTCTTCTTTGGCGAAGAGGTCGCGAGCCTCCAGCGAATTACGCCTGAAGACACGTATCTGACTACAACGCCGTTGTTTCACGGGAACGCGCAGTTCATGGCGGCCTACCCGGCGCTCGTAGCCGGTGCACGCCTGGTGATCCGCGCCAAGTTCTCGGCGAGCCGGTGGGTCGACCACCTACGCGAGAACGACATCACCGTCACCAACCTCATCGGCGTGATGATGGACTTCGTCTGGAAGCAGCCGGCCCGGCCCGACGACGCCGACAATAAGCTTCGGTCGGTATACGCGGCGCCCACTGCTTCATCGATCCTGATGGAGTTCATGGCGCGATTCGGGATCGAGGCAATGGTCGATGCCTTCGGTCTCACCGAGACGTGCGCGCCTATCCTGTCGCCGTACGGGGAGATCCGTCCGCCCGGGGCTGCAGGCCTGGTTGCAAGTGACTTCTTCGAGATCCGGCTGGTCGACCCCGACACGGACGAGGAGGTCCCGGTCGGCCAGACCGGAGAACTCGTTCTGCGATACAAGTACCCCTGGACGTGCAGCCTCGGTTACTACGGGATGCCGGAGAAGACGGCCGAGGCCTGGCGGAACCTGTGGTTCCACACTGGCGACGCGCTCAAGAGGGACGAAGAGGGGTGGTACTACTTCGTAGACCGATATAAGGACGCATTGCGTCGTCGTGGCGAAAACATCAGCTCGTACGAGGTCGAGCAGGCCGTCCTGAGCTTCCCGAGCGTCATTGAGTGCACCGTTCTCGGCGTGCCTGCCCAGCAGGAGGCCGGTGAGGACGAGGTTCTCGCGGTGGTCGTCACGTCCGAGTCGGCCAGGCCCGTCTCCGTGCGGGCCACCCGTTGCCTGCACTCAAATAAGAGTAATATCATATGCATCGATTTAAGGGAAGGGAGACGCGGCGTGGTCGACATGATCAGCACGGAGGACGAGCGAGAGATTCTGGCCTTCCCGGGAACCAGGGTGACGCCCGGACGGCGTCAATGGCCAAGCCGCAGGCAACCACCAGCTCGTTACCACCGCCTGCAGCGGCACTGTTGGATCGCTTCGGGCAATAACGACGTCCTCGGCTGACGACGCATTCTGCGTAGCCTCGGTAATGGCCTTCGCCATGTCCAGGTCATACGCGTTGCGCCGCTCGGGACGGTTCAGCCTAATCCAGACTGCAGTTCGCGTCGTTCGACCTCGATGTCGGGCATGCGACTGCTGCCGCCAGGCCAAACCGAAGCTTAATGACCGTATTCAGAACGAACGGAGTAGGCAGGACGTCCGCTTCAGACTGGACCTCAGGGCAGCGACGACCGGTCCCACTGGATGACCTCGTCAAGTACCTCGGGGAACTTCCGCATGGCGTAGCGGGTGTACTCGTCGATGTGTTTGCGCATGAGTTTCTCCGACGCCGACGCGTCCCGCGCCTCGATGGCTCCGTAGATGGCTTCATGCGCCTTTAGTATCGCCGAGCGGCGTGGGCTCGGATAGTCGATACCGATCACGGTTCCGTCCATAATCCCGAGCAGTGATTCGATGATGTAGCCGAACAAGGCATTTCCCGACGACCACGCAATGATGTCGTGGAACCGCTTGTTCGCTTCCAGAAAGATCTGCTGATCGCCCAGGCTTTCGCGCATCGCCTCGATCGTGCCGAGGAGTTCGGCGACTGACTTGTCGTCGATCCGGGTGGCCGCAAGTGAGCTGATCATGGGCTCGAGCGCGGAGCGTACCTCGACTATGCTGCGGAACGGCGCCTGCTTGAGCTGCATCAGCAGCACCAAGGAGCTGGCCAGGTATGAGGCGTCTGGGTCGAGCACCACTGGGCCGCCCCGGGGACCCGGCTTAAGGGCAAGTACACCCTGAAACTCAAGCAGCCGAAGGGCTTCGCGCAGCGTGCCGCGGCCTGTCTCGTAATTCTCGAGCATCGTTCGTTCTGGCGGCAACAGGTCGCCGGGCTTGAGGCCTCCACGTACGATATCGCGCACGATGCGCTGAGCCACCAACATCGCGGCCTTGGGTGGGCGGTTGGCGGCCATCACGTGGGTTCCTGGGACGGCGATATGAGGTGCGGGCCCGCAGATATCGGGGCTCGTGCCACTTGGTCAGTAATCGTTGCCTACCTTACAGATGGTTCGCCGATTTTCCGCAATCCTAGCGTGTTTACCCGCCGTTCGCGGAGCCGGACGTAGGCCGGTATGGATTCAGTGCCCGCGCCACTTCGGTGGGCGCCTCTCCTTGAAAGCCGTAGCGCCCTCGCGGGCGTCCTGAGATGACCGGACGGGTTCGTAGATTTCCTGCTGGCGAGCGAACTGTTCGTCAGTAGACCAGTCGCGTGACGCGGTGATGATCTGCTTGCTCGCGCGCAACGCTAGGGGCCCGTTCTTGGCGATGACGCGGGCGAGTTCGATGGCGGCTTCGCGCGCACGGCCCGGCTCGGCGAGCCGATTGACCAATCCGTATGTGTGCGCTGCTGTCGCCGGATAGAGGTCACCGGTGAGTATCCACTCCATCGCCACGTGGTACGGGATTCGGTGGGGAAGGCGCAGCAGGCCCCCGCCCCCGGCCAGCAGTCCTCGCCTGACCTCAGGCAGTCCGAAGGTCGCGTTCTTGGCCGCGACCACGAGGTCGCACGCGAGCACGATCTCGAAGCCGCCAGCAATGGCATGACCCTCGACCGCTGCGATGAGGGGCTTGGCCGGTGGGCGCTGAGCGATACCGGCGAATCCTCGCCCTTCGATCGAGGGCCGTTCGCCCTGCAGAAACGCCTTTAGGTCCATGCCAGCACAGAACGTGGTTCCAGTACCCGTGATCACGCCGGCGACTAGGTCGTCGCGCTCGTCGAGTTCTGCCATCGCGGCGGCGATGCCCTGCGCTGTAGCCTCGTTGATCGCATTGCGGACCTCTGGACGGTTAATGGTGACAATCTGCACGCCATCCTCGTATTCGACGAGGACGGGTCGGTCAACGTCGGTAGTAGTCATGGTCGGGCGCCCTCCGGGTTTTCGCGGCGTCGTGGATACGAACGAAGTTCGGCGACGCCAGACAGGAATGGCACGCTGCGTCGGCCGGCGAGGATCGTTTAGCGGACCCTCAGCCGTTCTGCGGGGCGGGGTCGAGGATCTCAATGATCGTCGCGTTGGCCATGCCGCCTGCCTCGCACATTGTCTGGAGCCCATATCGGCCGCCCGTCTGTTCGAGGTGGTGTATGAGCGTCGTCATTAGCCGGGCTCCTGACGCGCCGAGCGGGTGGCCGAGAGCGATCGCGCCGCCGCGTGGGTTGACCTGGGCGAGGTCGACGTCGAATTCGGTGGCCCAGGCCAGAGGTACCGAGGCGAACGCCTCGTTGATTTCGACGGCGTCGATATCATCAAGCTCAAGCTTCGCGCGTTCCAGCACCTTCCGTGTGGCGGGGATCGGTCCCGTGAGCATGAGCGTCGGGTCGTCGCCGCAGACGGCGGATGCGACGATCCGGGCGCGCGGGCGGAGTCCCAGTTCTGTCGCCCGCTGCTCGCTCATGAGCAGCAGGACACTCGCCCCGTCGGTGATCTGTGAGGCGTTGCCGGCGGTGATCATGAAGTCGAGGTCGGGGAAGCGTGCGCGGTTCTCGTCGGAGGCGAAGGCCGGCTTGAGCGAGCCGAGGGACTCGACGGTAGTGCCCGGCCGGATGCTCTCGTCGGTGTCGAAGGCGCGGTCGGTGTCGGGAACGCTTATCGCCACGATTTCGTCGCGAAACCCGCCGTTGCTGCGCGTAGCGTCCGCGCGCCGGTGGGACTCGGCGGAGTAACTGTCCAGCTGCTCTCGGGTGAGCGACCATTTCCCCGCCACGAGTTCGGCCGAGAGACCCTGCGGAACGAGATCGGGGAACCGGGCGTGGACTCGCGGGCCGAAGGGGTCGGCTCCCATCCGGTTGGAGCTCATCGGGACGCGGCTCATCGACTCCACACCGCCGGCGAGGGCGATGTCGTACACACCGGCGCCAATTCCCCATGCGGCGATGTCGATCGCCTGTTGGCCAGAGCCGCACTTACGCTCGATCGTCATCGACGGCACCTCGGCCGGGAACCCGGCCGATAGCGAGGCCTGCCGGCCGGGTGTGGCCGACTGCTCGCCGTTCTGCCCGACGCAGCCGATGACCACGTCGTCGACGGCCGCTGGATCGATGTCGTTGCGCGCGACGATCGCGGCGAGCACTTGCCCGAGCAGGTCGACCGGATGTACTCCGGCCAGTGCCCCCGTGGCCTTGCCCTTGGCCATCGGCGAACGGACGGCATCGATGATCACGGCTCTAGCCATAGGATCCGATCCTCCCGAACTGCTAGTTATGGTTATCATACTTACGCCCGTTGCTCCTTGACTATGTATCCATGTGTACCAATATCATGGTTCATATCGAAAGAGGAGTCTGATGGCCTTGGGTAGAGATGAGGCACATCGGGAGATCCGCCAGCTCGCGCGCCAGGTGGCGCGGGAGCGGTATGCGCCCCGTGCCGAGGAATGGGACGTCGGGCGGGTGCGATTCCCCAGGGATGAGCGGCGCTACCTGGGCTCGCTCGGCTTCCTTGGAATCGCCCTACCAGAGGAGTTCGGCGGTAGCGGTTCGACGCTGCTCGAAGCCCTCGTGGTCGTGGAGGAGCTCGCGAAGGAATGCCGCCCCGCCGCGTTTCAGGTCTTCGAGGCCAACACTGGGCCTGCACAGGTCGTGAACCTGCTCGGTAGCGACGCCCAGCGGACGAGATTTCTGCCGCAGATCGTCAGCGGTGACGCGACGATGGCCGTCGCGATCTCCGAGCCGGAGGCGGGATCGGCCGCGACGGACATGACGACACGCGCCAAGTACGCGTTCGGCACGTACACCGTCAACGGGTCCAAGCGCTGGATTTCCAACTCCAGCGAGGCCGACTACTACCTCGTGTACGCGCGGCTCACCGACGAGCCCGGGGCCAAGGGCCTCGGTGCAATCATCGTGGAGAAGGATCGTGTCGGCGTCACGTT
>NZ_JBKQOI010000265.1:0-18531 GCF_052145595.1 Mycobacterium sp.
CCCGCGGGTGTGCACGGCTGACCTGATGCAGATGTTCAAACGGGCGGGACTGGCCGCGGCCGGCATGTTCGGCGCGGCCGCGCTGGCTTTCTGGAAAGGCCGGTGAGGCAGCGTTGAGCACCTCCGAATTCGACAGCTTCCGCTCGCCGGAGCCCGCGGGCGGCAAACGCAAGAAAGGCAATCGCCCGGGCCGTCGGGGCGGCGGAGACGGTTCGCGCGAGATGCCGATGGTCCCCGAAGCCGAGTTCACCTCGTACTACGGACGTCCGGTGGTCAAGCCCGCGCCCTGGGGCCATGAGGTCGCGGCGTACCTGTTTCTGGGTGGTGTCGCGGGCGGGTCCGGCCTGCTGGCGGCCGGGGCCCAGCTGACCGGGCGCACGAAGCTGCGCCGCAACGCCCGGCTGTCCGCCCTGGTTGCCGTGATGCTGGGCGCGGTCGCGCTGGTGAAGGACCTGGGCCGGCCCGAGCGCTTCGTCAATATGATGCGGACGTTCAAGCTGACCTCGCCGATGAGCCTCGGCTCATGGATTCTGAGCTCCTTCAGCGCCGGCATCGGGATTGCCGCGGTGTCCGAGATCGACCGGATGACGGGGGAGCGACTTCCGTTGGGCCCGTTGCGGCCAGTGCTGCGCGCGGTGGAAGGACCCGCCGGACTGGAAGCCGCACTCTTCGCGCCGCCGCTCGCCGTCTACACCGCCGTGCTGCTCGCCGACACCGCGACACCGACATGGAACGCCGCGCACGAAGATCTTCCGTTCGTTTTCGTCAGTTCGGCGAGCCTGGCGGCATCGGGGTTGGCGATGATCACCACGCCGGTGTCCGAGGCCGGACCGGCCCGAAAGCTGGCCGTAATTGGTGTGATTGGTGACCTGGTCGCGACGAAAGTCATGGAACGCCGGATGGATCCCGTGGTCGCTGAGCCATTGCATCACGGCAGTCCCGGCCAGATGCTGCGGTGGAGCGAACGGCTCGTCATCGCGGGCGGCTTGGGCGCGCTGCTCGGCGGTCGGCACCGCGGCGTCGCCGCGCTATCCGGTCTGGCGCTCCTGACGGCGTCGGCGCTGACCCGGTTCGGCGTGTTCGAGGCGGGCAAGGAATCGGCCCGCGACCCCCGCTACACCATCGAGCCGCAGAAACGCAGGCTGGCCGCGCGCCGCGCGGCGGGGATCACGGACGACTCGATCACGACAGCTGGTTGAGGCGCCGGCTGAAGCCGGCGCGCTGGTTTCTCAACGGATGGACAGTCCCGTCAGCGCCCGCGAAATCACCAGGCGCTGGATCTCGCTGGTTCCCTCGAAGATGGTGAAGATCTTTGCGTCGCGGTGCATCCGCTCCACCGGGTAGTCGCGGGTATAGCCGTTGCCGCCCAGGATCTGGATGGCCTCGTCGGTGACATACACCGCGGTCTCGCTTGCCACCAGCTTGGCCATCGAGCCCTCGGCGGAGTCGAAGTTTTGGTTGTTGGCCGCCATCCAGCCGGCCCGCCACACCAGCAGACGAGCCGCGTCGATGCGGCTTTTCATGTCTGCCAGCTTGAACGCCACCGCCTGGAATTCACCGATCTTGCGGCCGAATTGCTCGCGCTGGCAGGCGTATTCGAGAGCGTATTCATAAGCGGCCCGTGCCACGCCGACGGCCATCGCGCCGACACCGGGCCTGGTGCGCTCGAAGGTCTTCATCGCCGCCTGTCCACCCACGGAGGCCCCGGATTTGGCCCGAGCGATCCGCGCCTCGAACTTCTCCCGGCCGCCGAGAATCAGGTCCTCGGGCAGACGGACGTTGTCGAGCACCACCTCGGCGGTGTGCGAAGCGCGGATCCCGTGCTTTTTGAATTTCTGCCCCTGGAGCAGACCTTTGCTGCCCGGCGGGATGAGGAATGTCGCCTGGCCGCGTGTTCCGAGTTCGGGATAGACCGATGCCACCACGATGTGCACGTTGGCGATACCGCCGTTGGTCGCCCAGGTCTTGGTACCGTCGAGGACCCACTCTCGGGCCGCCTCGTCGTAGCGCGCACGAGTGCGAATGGCCCCGACGTCAGAACCCGCTTCGGGCTCCGATGAGCAGAACGCGCCGAGCTTGGGGTCGCCGGGCGTACCGAACATCTCGGGAAGCCAGCGGCCGATCTGTTCAGGAGTTCCGTTGCCGGCCAACGCCGCCGCGGCCAGCGTGGTGCCCATGATGGACAGCGCGATGCCGGCGTCACCCCAGAACATCTCCTCGAACGTGGTGAGCATGCTCAGTCCCGTCGGCTCGGCCGCCTGCTGAGCGACGAAATCGGGGGAGTAGAGACCCACTTTCGCGGCCTCCTGGATCACGGGCCACGGAGTCTCCTCGCGTTCGTCCCATTCGGCGGCGGCGGGGCGGATGACCTCGGCTGCGAATTGGTGCACCCAGTCGCGGACTTCGATCACGTCGTCGCTTAATTGCAGTGAAAACGTCATGGCTTTACTCCTGAAACCGGTTGATGTTCAGACATTTTCGGGGCTCCGGTATTGCGTGAGGACGCTGAGCGTCTGGTTGACCCACGCCTCCAAGTAACGGTCTTCATCGATGTTGCCGGGCAGGCGGCCGGTCAACGCTCGCAGCGTAGCGGCATAGGACAGCGACGCGATTGCGACGGCCGCGGCCGCCTCGGGATCAGGGATGCGGGTGCGGCCGACACGATTGGACGCGGCCAGCTCGTCGGCGAACCGCTGATAGACGTTGTCGGTGATGACCTGCCACATCTTCTGGTCGAGGTCGCCGAGCTCGTCGGGTTCACGCAGCATGACCTTGAGCAAGTCCTCGCTCTGTTTGAGGTTGTCCCAGATCAGCCGGCCCGCGACCCGCACCGCCCGCGCGACGCCGTCCGGCTCGCCGGTGTCGTACTGCTCCCGGGCGGCCACGATGCTGTCGATCCGGTGCGCAACCGCGGCCTCCAACAGCTCGCGCTTGGAGCCGAAGTGCTTGTAGAGCGCGCCCGACCCCGGCGCCAGCCCGGACGCCCGCTGGATGTCGGCCACCGACGTCGCCGCGTACCCTTTGGCGGCAAAGAGCTTCAGCGCTTCGGCCAGCAGCCGATCGCGTCCCGAGGCGAGCACGGTGAGAGAGTACTCACTCACCTCAGCCCAGGGCAACTCTGGAAAACCATGGAAGTTACCGTTGCTTTTGTGGGAACCCGCGACGTCGGCTTGGCCGTGCGAGCTCGTTGATGGAGTCAGACTTTCCGGTGTTTCGGCATGTGCGGCTGCCGATGCGGGTGCTTTCACTGCGCACCATCGTCATCGTCTCCGCGCTGTCGGTGATTGCTCTCGTCCTCGCTTTGGGCGCGTGGGTGTGGATCGGCGTCACCAACGATCAATACAGTCAGCTCGATCGCCGGCTCGATTCGGTGAGCAGCCTGGGCGATATCGATACCCTGATCAACAGTGCGCAACTCACCAATCCCGATCGGCCCATGCCGGACGGCAGCCTGGTGCGCACCGCGCGCATCGGGGACGTGGCGGTGTCGGTGCCCGGCAACATCGTTCTGCCCAAACTTCCAAACGGATACGCGAACACCACCATCAACGGCGTGCAATACCGCGTCCGCACCTTCACCGCGGGTCCGGCCTCGATTGCCCTCGCGGCGCCGTTGGCTGAGGCTCAGCAACGGATCAACGAACTGCACCTGCGGGTGTTGTTGATCTGTGGCAGCGTGATCGGCGGCACGATCCTTGTCGGCTGGGTGATCTCGTTGATCATGGTCAATCCTTTCCTGCTGCTGGCCCAGCAGGCACGCGCCATCAATGCTCAGTCCAGCCCCGACGAAGTCCAGGTCCGCGGCGTGCGTGAGGCGGTAGAGATCGCCGAGGCGGTCGAGGGAATGCTGGCTCGCATCGGCAACGAGCAACAGCGCACCAAGGCGGCGCTCGAGTCGGCCCGGGACTTCGCCGCCGTCGCCTCACACGAGCTGCGCAGCCCGTTGACGGCCATGCGCACCAACCTGGAGGTGTTGTCCACCCTGGAGTTGCCCCCGGAGCAGCGTCAAGAGGTGATCGGCGACGTCATCCGCACCCAGAGTCGGATTGAAGCGACCTTAACGGCGCTCGAACGGTTAGCGCAGGGCGAACTGATCACCGTCGACGATTTTGTCCCCTTCGACATCACCGAGCTCCTGGATCGTGCCGCACACGACGCGCTTCGCATCTACCCCGACGTGCAGGTGTCGCTGGTGCCGTCGCCCACGGTATTGATGCTGGGGCTGCCCACCGGGCTGCGGTTGGTGATCGACAACGCCATCGCCAACGCCGTCAAGCACGGCGGCGCCACCGAAATCCGGCTCACCGTAAGCAGTTCCGGAGCGGGTGTGGAAATCGCCATCGACGACAACGGCACCGGGGTCCCGGAATCGGAACGCAGCACGGTCTTCGAACGCTTCTCCCGCGGGTCGACGGCTTCGCGTTCGGGCTCCGGGTTAGGGCTGGCGCTCGTCGCCCAGCAGGCCGAATTGCACGGCGGCAAAGCGTCTTTGCATGCCAGCCCGCTGGGCGGCACGCGCCTTCTGCTGCAGCTGGCCGGTGATGGGCGCGGCCCAGCATGAAGGCGACCAAGCACACGCCGGCAATGCCACGCAGCGCTGAGAACGGATACTGATGCGATGCTTGGCCACCTGGGCATCAACGTTCCTGATCTCGCCGCCGCGAAGCGCTACTACGACGCGTTGATGCCCCTCGTCGGATTCGAGCCGTTCTTCGATGCCGCCGACGAATTTGCCTATAAGCCTGCCGAGAACAAGCCGGGCACCTACCTGTTCTTCTACCCGGCAACTCAGGCGGGCGAGTACTCAGCACAGCGGACCGGCCTGCAGCACCTGGCGTTCATCGTCCGGCGCCGATCCCTGGTGCACACAGTGCACGACCATGTCAGTCAGATCGGCGGCACGGTCGTCTATCCCCCTCAGCATTTCCCGCAGTACCCCGGCCACTACTACGCCACCTTCTGGTAT
Organism: Mycobacterium sp.; assembly: GCF_052145595.1. Classification (GTDB taxonomy): domain Bacteria; phylum Actinomycetota; class Actinomycetes; order Mycobacteriales; family Mycobacteriaceae; genus Mycobacterium. Next base: position 4,967 of record NZ_JBKQOI010000265.1, read on the forward strand.
GACCCATTCGGTCTCAAACTCGAAACCGTGTGCCATCACGACCGCGATTAGGGGAGAGCTCTGCTACGGCGCCGCACCCTCGGGTCATGTCAGTTACCTTGACATATATCAGTCAGATTGATAGCGACAACGGCATCGTCGCTCCGCGTTGAGGGCGGCATCACTGCGCGGCTGCTGTGGAGATCGATTTGATGACCGTGTAGCCGTCGATCCCTTCGGTGCCGAGTTCACGTCCGTAGCCGCTGGCTTTGACCCCGCCGAAGGGGGCGAACGGGTCCATTGGTGTAGCCCTGGTTGACGCCGAAGGTTCCCGTGCGCACCCGGCCCGCAATGTCGGCCCCGCGACCGGGATCGGCCGTAAACACCGAACCGGCCAGACCGTAGTCGGAATCGTTGGCGATCGCGATGGCTTCTTCTTCGCCGCGGTACGGGATGGCGGTCAGGACCGGGCCGAAGATCTCCTCGCGGGCGATGCGCATGGCGTTGTCGGCGTCGGTGAACAGCGTCGGCTTCACGTACCAGCCGCGCTCGATGCCGTCGGGCAGATCGGTGCCGCCGATGACAAGACGCGCACCTTCCCGCTGGCCCTCGGTGATGTAGTTGCGGACCCGCTCCTGTTGGCGCCGTGCCACTAGCGGGCCAAGCTGCGTCGCCGGGTCGGCCGGGTCGCCGATCTGCAGCGACTCCATTTCGGCTGCCAACGCGTCGACGAACTGATCGCTGCCGTTGGCGGGCAGCAGGATTCGGGTGAGCGCATTGCAGATCTGGCCGGAGTTGGACAGGCTCGCCGACCGGATGGCCGACGCGACCGCGGCGGGATCGGCATCGTCGAGGACGATTGCGGCGGACTTGCCGCCAAGTTCGAGGCTGACCCGCTTGAGGTCGGCCGCGCAGGCCGCCGCGACCGCCTTGCCCGCGGCGGTGGAACCGGTGAATGACACCTTGTCCACACCGGGGTGGCCGATGAGCCGCTCGCCGAGTTTCGCGTCGCCGGGCAGCACGCTGACGACACCCTCCGGGAGGCCGGCTTCTTCGAGCATCGCCGCTAGCAGGAGCGCGTCGAGCGGCGATTCCGGCGCTGGCTTGACCACCACACAACAGCCGGCCAACAGCGCCGGGACGAGCTTGGTGACGATCAGAAACTGCGGCATGTTCCACGGGACGATCGCGGCGACGACACCGACGGGTTCGCGACGAAGGTCAAGATCGGAACCGTAGAAACCACGTCGGGTCTCCTGCCATCCGAAGGTCTCGGCGAGGTCGCAGAACGCGGTCATCATCATCGACGGCAGCCCGACCTGAGCGCGCTGGGCGAAGGTAGTGGGTGCGCCGATTTCGGCGGTGATCAGGTCGGCCATCTGGGAGCGTTGCGCCGCATAGAGTTTCGCGAGCCGGCGCACGGCGTGGATGCGATCGGAGGGATCCAGACGTGGCCACGGGCCTGTATCGAACGCTGTCCGTGCGCTCGTCACGGCCGCGTCGACATCGGCGGGGCCGGCCGAAGCCACCCGCGCGATGAGTGATTCGGTGTACGGCGAAATCACCGCGATCGTGTCATCGGTGCTCGGTGACGACCATCTCCCACCAATGAACAGCGTGTCATGTTGGCGCACGGAACGTCCTCCTCAACCACCAGCCGCTAGCAATATCAACTACTTGCGATTGTGATGCTGAGCATATACGGTCAGCAGACATGGCTCGCTTCCCCAAACCGTCCGAAGGCAGCTGGACACAGCACTATCCCGAGCTGGGCACTGGGCCGGTGTCCTACGAGGATTCCATCAGCCCGCAGGTCTACGAGCTCGAGCGCGCGGCGATCTTCAAACGGGCGTGGCTGAATGTTGGTCGCGTGGAAAGCCTTCCGCGCACGGGCAGCTATTTCACCAAGGAACTCAAGGTCGTCAACACGTCGATCATCGTGGTCCGCAACTCCGCCGGCAAGGTCAACGCGTTTCACAACATCTGCCGGCACCGGGGCAACAAGCTGGTATGGAATGACATGCCGCTCGAGGAGACCAGCGGTGTGTGCCGGCAGTTCACCTGCAAATACCACGCCTGGCGCTACGACCTGGACGGCAAGCTCACCCATGTGCAGCAGGAGAGCGAGTTCTTCGATCTCGACAAGGACCGGTACGGGCTGGTGCCGGTGCATTGCGACGTCTGGGAAGGGTTCATCTTCGTCAACTTCGCGCCGCGACCCGAGCAGTCGCTGCGAGAATTCCTCGGGCCGATGATCACCGATCTGGAGGGTTACCCCTTCGGCCAGATGACCTCACGGTGGTGCTACCGCTCGCAGGTGAACGCGAATTGGAAGCTCTACATGGACGCCTTCCAGGAGTTCTATCACGCACCGGTGCTGCACGCGAACCAGTCACCCACCACCTACTCCAAGGCCGCGGCCGAAGCCGGTTTCGAGGCGCCGCACTATCGCATCGAGGGCCCCCATCGCCTGGTCAGCACCTCCGGGGTACGGGCCTGGGAGATGGACCCCGACATGCGCAAGCCCATCGAAGACATCTGCCGAAGCGGGTTGTTCGGGCCTTGGGACACGGCCGATCTCGGTGAGCTGCCCACCGGCGTCAATCCGGCCAAGTGTGACCCGTGGGGACTGGACTCGTTTCAGCTGTTCCCGAACTTCGTGATCTTGATCTGGGGCCAGGGCTGGTACCTGACCTACCACTACTGGCCGACGTCCTATAACACCCACCTGTTCGAGGGCACCGTGTACTTCCCTGCGCCACGCACGCCGCGCGAAAGGGTCGCCCAGGAGCTCGCCGCGGTGACGTTCAAGGAATACGGGCTGCAGGACGCCAATACGCTGGAAGCGACCCAATCCGTGGTCGAGTCGGGCGCGGTGCGGGAATTCCTGCTCAATGACCAGGAGGTGCTGCTGCGGCATCTGCACAAGGAGACCGCCGCCTGGATCGATGACTACCAGCGCAACACGGCGGGCGTATAGCCGTGGGTGCCAGACTGCCAACCGAATTCGCCGGCCTGGAACGGTTTTCCGATTGGTGCCTCGACAGCGAGCCGCAGCGCTATCACAAGAGGCTGAGCAGTTCGATGGCCGAGATGCAAGCCTTCTACGACGCCATCACGCCGCGGGCCGAAGAAGCCATCGCGTACTGCGACAAGTTCCCGCTCGATGATCTGCCCGAGGACGTCATCAACCTGATGCACCTGCTGTACTCCATGATCATGGTGTCGTTTCCGGTGGAATGTTGGAAGCAGCCGCGGGTACCTGACTCCGGTGCGTCCAGCCTGGACTGCGTCTCCGAACCCGTCCCGTGACCATCGTCCTGCGGGCCGACCGCTGGGTCGACATCGACGCCGGCCAGGTCCGCTCACCGGCCGTGCTGGTGATCGAGGAAGACCGCATTAGCGCCGTGAATCCGGTTGAGCCGCTCCCAGATTCGGCTACCGACATCAACCTGGGCGATGTCACGCTGCTGCCGGGGCTGATGGACATGGAGCTGAACCTGCTCATCGGCGGGCCCGGTGGACCGGAGGGTCTGCCCAACCCGATGCACGGCGTGCAAGACGACCCGGCCTACCGCACGCTGCGCGGCGCCGTGAATGCCCACACCACCCTGAACGCGGGGTTCACCACGGTGCGCAATCTCGGTCTGATGGTCAAGACCGGCGGCTACCTGCTGGACGTCGCTCTGCAGCGTGCGATCGACCAGGGCTGGCACACCGGCCCGCGGATCGTGCCCGCCGGCCACGCCGTCACGCCCTACGGTGGGCACCTCGATCCGACGGTATTTCAGCGCCTGGCGCCCGGCATAATGCCGCTGAGCGTGGCGGAAGGCATAGCCAATGGGGTGCCCGACGTACGCGCGTGCGTGCGCTACCAGATTCGCCACGGCGCCAAGGTGATCAAGGTGTCCGCTTCGGGCGGTGTGATGTCGCACAGCACGGCACCGGGGGCCCAGCAGTACTCCGACGAGGAGTTCGCCGCCATCGCCGACGAGGCACATCGCGCCGGGATCCGGGTTGCCGCCCACGCCGTCGGCGACACCGCCATCCGCGCCTGTATCAGGGCGGGTATCGACTGCATCGAACACGGGTTCCTGGCCACCGACGAGACGATTCAGATGATGGTCGACCACGGCACCTTCCTGGTGTCGACGACCTACCTGACTGACGCGATGGCCGTCGACCGGATCGCACCCGAGTTGCGCAAGAAGGCCAACGAGGTGTTTCCCCGGGCAAAGTCGATGCTGCCCAAGGCGATTGCGGCCGGCGTGCGCATCGCCTGCGGCACCGACGCACCCGCGATCCCGCACGGGCAGAACGCGAAAGAGCTGTGCGCGCTGGTGGAGCGAGGTATGACACCCATGCAGGCGATCCGCGCGGCGACGGTGACCAGCGCCGAGCTCATCGAGGCCGACCACGAACTGGGCCGCCTCGCGCCCGGTTATCTCGCCGACATCATTGCCGTGCCGGATGATCCCGCACAGGACATCACGACCACTTGCGACGTCCGGTTCGTCATGAAAGACGGTCGCATCTACCGGAACGATCCCGGAGCAGGGCATGGAAATCACTGACAACATTCTGTGGCTGCTGAAGCAGGCTTTTCACTTCTCGCTGACGACCGTGAACGAGGCGATCAGCGGCCATGGAGTGACGACGGCGCAGATCGGTTTGATGCGTCAGCTGGCCAACGAACCCGGCTTGTCAGGCGCCGAGCTTGCCCGGCGACTGTTGATCAGCCCGCAGGGTGCCCAGCTCGCGCTGGCCGCACTGGAACGTCGTGGTCTGGTGGAGCGCAAACAGGATCCGCAGCACCGACGGATCATGCAGGCGCACCTGACCGACGAGGGACGAGCCGTCACCACGGCGGTGCTGGCCGACGCGATCGCCGCTCACGAGAGCGTGTTCGGGGTGCTTACAGCCGACGAGCAACAGCTGTTGCACGACCTGCTTGCCCGTGTCGTCGAAAAGGGCACGGGGCATATCTTGTTCACCGAACACACCGAGGCTTAGCCGGCGGATGTCAAGTAGTTGATGAATATGACAAGTACTTGATATTCTCCCCTGGATGGGACAAGCGAGTGCAAGCGGCGACGTCGACGCCGCAGCGGGCATCGACGGCCCGACGACGGAGCAGGTGACGATCAAACTCGACCGCAAGACCACCACCGTGAGGTACCGAGAGGGCGATACCTTGCTGCAAACGGCGCGCATCGCGGGCCTGTCTGCGCCGTCGTCTTGTGAAATCGGCAACTGCGGAACGTGTATGGCTCGGCTGACTAACGGCAGCGCACGCATGATCACCAACGATGCGCTCACCGAGGAGGAAGTAGCCGAGGGTTGGGTATTGACCTGCCAGTCGCTGCCGACTAGTGAAACAGTAACGGTGGTCTACGAGTGACGGGACGGTCAGTAATGAGGCACACGCAATGACACGGGTGGCGGTGGTGACCGGCGGCGCGTCGGGCATGGGGGAGGCTACGTGCCACGAGCTGGGCCGACGCGGACACAAGGTCGCGGTACTCGACATCAACGGCGAAGCGGCGCAACGAGTTTCTGAAGAGCTTCGCGCAGAAGGGGTCGAGGCACTCGGTGTGGCGGCCGATGTCACCAGCCGCCCGGCGGTGGAGGAGGCCTTCGCCAAGGTGCGAAGCGAGTTGGGACCGGTGACCATCCTGGTGACAAGCGCGGGGATGGTTGGCTTCGCACCGTTTATCGACATCACGCCCGAGTCCTGGTCCCGCATCATCGACGTCAACCTGACCGGCACGTTCCACTGCTGTCAGGTGGCGCTGCCCGACATGATCGCGGCCAAATGGGGCCGCATCGTGATGATTTCGTCATCCAGCGCGCAGCGGGGGTCGCCGCGAATGGCACACTACGCGGCCTCCAAGGGTGCGGTGATCACGCTGACCAAATCGCTGGCCAATGAATATGCGGGGCTGGGAATCACCGTCAACAACATCCCCCCATCGGGAATTGAAACGCCGATGCAGCGTCAGTCGCAGGCCCAGGGGCACGTGGTGGCCAATGAGGAGCTGGCCCGCAGGATTCCGGTCGGGCACCTGGGCACCGGCGACGACATCGCCGCGGCGGTGGGTTTCTTGTGCTCGGAGGAGGCGGGGTTTATCACCGGTCAGGTCCTCGGGGTGAACGGCGGGGCAGTGATGTGAGAGAGCCGGCACAACACGGTTCGACACGGCGTCAACGAGAGGCAGGTTCTCATGGGTCGATGGCCTAAGCCGGCGGAGGGCAGCTGGACCGAGCACTATCCGGAATTGGGCATCGGCCCGATTTCGTTCCGCGACTCGACATCACCGGAGTTCTACGGGCTCGAACGCGAGGCGATCTTCAAACGTGCCTGGCTGAACGTCGGCCGCGTGGAGGAGCTGCCGCGCGTGGGCAGCTACTTCACCAAGGAGATCGAGGCTGCGCCCGCGTCGATCATCGTGGTCAAAGGCAAAGACGAGGTGATCCGGGCCTTCCACAACATCTGCCGCCATCGCGGTAACAAGCTGGTGTGGAACGACTTTCCGCATGAGGAGACCAACGGGACGTGCCGGCAGTTCACCTGCAAATACCACGGCTGGCGTTACGGCCTGGATGGCGCATTGACGTTCGTGCAGCAAGACCCGGAGTTCTTCGACCTCGACCCCGCCGACTACGGCCTGCGCCCCGTGCACTGCGACGTATGGAACGGCTTCATCTTCATCAACCTCGATGAACAGCCGCGACAGAGCCTGCGTGACTTCCTCGGGCCGATGATCACCGGCCTGGACGACTACCCGTTCGGCAAGCTGACGGAGCGGTACGACTTCCTGGCGCACAACAACAGCAACTGGAAGATCTTCGCCGACGCGTTCCAGGAGTACTACCACGTCCCGGCGCTGCATCCCCAGCAAGTCCCCGCCGTCGTGCGCGACCCCAATGCCGGGTTTGAATGCGCCCACTTCCAGATCGACGGACCGCACCGGGTGGTGTCGACCGCGGGCACCCGCCGTTGGTTGATGGCCCCGGAATACATGTATCCGATCGAACGGGCAACTCGCAGCGGGCTTGTCGGGCCCTGGCGTACCCCCGACATCGGCGAGATGCCGGCCGGGCTGAATCCCGGCGGTATCGATCCGTGGGGCATCAGCAATTTTCAGATCTTCCCCAACCTCGAGATCCTGATCTACGGAGGCTGGTATCTGGTTTACCGGTACTGGCCGACGTCCCACAACACGCACCGATTCGAGGCCTACACCGCCTTCCATCCGGCCCGTAGCGTGCGGGAACGCATCGAGCACGAAGTGGCCGCGGTGGTGCTCAAGGAGTTCGCCCTGCAGGATGCCGGTATGCTCGGCGGCACCCAGGCGGCGCTGGAAACCGGGATCGTCGACGAGTTCCCGCTCAACGACCAGGAGATCCTGGTTCGCCATCTACACAAAGAGGTCGTCGATTGGGTCGAGCAGTATCAGCGCGAAACCCAGCCGGTGGGGGTGTGAGCGATGACCGAATCTCTTTTGCCCAGCGCCTTCGCCGAACTCGAGGGCTTCGCTCAAACGTGGTGTCTGCCAACCGAAGCCGAACGCTGGAATCAGCGGTCGGCCAGCAGCATGGCTGAGATGCGGGAATTCTATGATGCGTTTTTCCCCCGCGTGGAAGAAGCCATCGAGTACTGCGACAAGTTCTCTTTGGATGACCTGCCCGAGGATGCGGTGCACCTGCTGCGCCTCATCTACTCGTTGGTGATGGTCGCGATGGCCGTCGAAGTCTTCGGTCAGCCCAAGCCGACCGACTCCGCCGACGCCGTCCTTGACCGCGTTGGCGAACCAGTGCCCTGACCGCCGGGCCCATCAGAAAGGACACGCGATGAGTGTGCTCACCCTCAACAAGCTCACGTCGTCGGTCGGCGCCGAGGTTGTCGGCATCGAGGCCGACCGGTTGACGTCCGACGACCTGCTCGGGCGGGCAGTGTTGGCGGCGCTGGAAGACAACGGCGTATTGGTCTTCCGCGAGCTGGGTCTGGACCCCGAAACGCAGGTGGAGTTCTGCCGCCGGCTCGGCGAGGTCGACCACTCTTCGGACGGCCACCATCCGGTCGCGGGCATCTACCCGATCACGCTGGACACCTCGAAGAACTCCTCGGCCGCCTACCTGCGAGCCACCTTCGATTGGCACATCGATGGATGTACTCCCCTCGGCGAGGAGTGCCCGCAGAAAGCCACCCTGCTGTCGGCGGTCGCGGTGGCCGAGCGCGGCGGCGAAACCGAATTCGCGAATTCGTATGCGGCCTACGAAGAATTGAGCGACGAGGAAAAGCGCCGGCTCGGCTCGCTGCGGGTGGTGCATTCCCTGGAAGCCTCACAGCGCCGCATCACCCCCGAGCCCACGCCGGAGCAGGTGCAGCGCTGGCGGCAACGGCGCACGCATGAGCACCCGCTGGTCTGGACCCATCGTAGCGGCCGCAAATCGCTTGTCCTGGGCGCCTCGGCGGACTATGTGGTCGGCATGGACCTCGACGAGGGCCGTGCGTTGCTGGCCGAATTATTGGACCGCGCAACCAGTCCGGACAAGATCTATCGGCACAGCTGGTCGGTGGGTGACACCGTCATCTGGGACAACCAGGGGGTGTTGCACCGAGCGGCACCCTATGACCCGGATTCACCGCGGGAGATGCTGCGCACCACTGTGCTGGGCGACGAACCGATCGAGTAGACGCATAGTGTCCACCCAACGCCCGCCGCGACTGACGCCGCTGCCTGACGAGGAATGGGATGATCGAACGCGCGCCGCACTGACGGCACTGTTACCGCCCGAGCGGACCAATGCACGCGACGCCGGCAACATTCTGGCGACGATGGCGCGCCACCCCGACCTGACCCGGGCATACCTGCGGTTCAACGCCTACCTGCTGATCGACTCCACCCTGTCGGCGCGGGTGCGTGAGATCGCCCTGCTGCGGGTCGTGCACCGGCGCGACTGCGGCTACCTGTGGTCACACCACATCCCGATCGCCCGGCGGGCCGGGCTCTCTACCGCGGAGATCGACGCGATTCGGTACGACGCGATGACGGATGACCTGGACCGCGTGGTGGTCCGTGCGGTCGACGAACTCGACGAGCACAGCACGATTCTCGATGCGACGTGGGCAGAGCTGGGCTGGCACTTCGACGACCGGCAACGAATGGATCTAGTGTTCACCGTGGGTGGTTACTGCTTGCTGGCCGTGGCCGTCAACACGTTCGGAATCGAGGATGAACACCGTGATGGCTGACGCCACCCCACCGGAAGCGGAGCTGTTCGTTTCCACCGCGCGCGCGTTCTTGGACAGGTACGCATCGCTCGAGCGGGTCCGCGCCCTGCACGCCGAAGGCCTCTCCTTTGACCGTGCCTGGTGGGTCCGCGCGGCTGAACTGGGCTGGGCCGGCCTGCTGGTGCCCGAGGAACTCGGTGGTGGCAGCGTGTCGGGCGACGGCCTCAAAGACCTGGCGCTGATCGCCGAAAACCTCGGACACACGGTGGCCCCCGGGCCGCTGTACCCCGTCAGCATCGTGTTGGCCGCCCTGACCGAGGCCGACAACCGCGACCAACACCTACCGACGATCGAGTCCGTGATGTCGGGCGAGGCGGTGGCGGCGTGGGCGGTCGATGAGCCGAACCGCCCGTTCTCGCCGCAGCAGCCGACCGTCACCGCCAAACCGACCGCCGACGGCTACCGCATCGACGGGGTGAAGGATCGGGTGGAGGCGGGGGCCGAGTCCACGCTGCTGCTGGTGGTGGCGCGCAGCGAAGACGGGCCGCGCCAGTTCGTGGTGCCCGCCGACGCACCCGGCGTCTCCGTGGTCCCGCAGCGATCGTTGGATCTCGTGAAACGTTACGCGCGAGTGCATTTCGACGGTGTGCGTGTCGAAGCTTCCGCGGCGGTCGGGTCGGTGGCACAGGCGCCGGCCCTGATCGATCGTCAGGCGCAGATCGCCGTGGTGCTGCAGTGCGCCGAAATCGTCGGGATCCTCGACACCGTCTTGGATATGACCATCCGGTGGGCGCTGGACCGGCACAGTTTCGGCCGCCCATTGGCGTCCTATCAGGCCCTCAAACACCGCCTCGCGGACATGAAGATGTGGCTGGAGGCCTGCCGCGCGATCACCGACGGTGCGGTCGCAGACGTCGCCGCCCGCAACCCCGACGCGCCGCTGACGGTGAGCGCCGCCAAGTCCTACCTCGGCGAGCACGCCACCATGATCGCTCAAGAATGTGTGCAACTCCATGGCGGCATCGGCGTCACCTGGGAACACGACCTGCATATGTTCGTGCGCCGAATAACTCTGTACCGCGGGATGTTTGGAACGCCCGCCGAACACCATCGGGCCATATACGCCCGACTGAGAAACTCGGGATCGGCGGCATGACCGAATCCGTGGAGGCCTTCGCGGCGCGGGCCCGAGAATGGCTTGCCCAGAATATGCCGCGGCTCGATCCCGCTCGCCCACCTCTAGCCGGCCGCGGTGACGACGCCGCTTGGCAGCGGGCCCGCGACCTGCAAAGGCGGCTCCACGGGGGAGGCTTCGCGGGAATTTGCTTTCCCCGCGAATACGGCGGGCTCGGCCTGGACGTCGCCTACCAAAAGGCGTTTGACGCCGAGACCGCGGGCTACGAGATGCCGCTGATCCTCAACACGCCAACCTTCACGATCTGCTGCGCGAGCCTGCTCGACACCGGCACTGAAGCGCAGAAACGCCAGCACATTCCGGTGGCACTCCGCGGCGAAGAGGTGCTGGTCCAACTGCTTTCCGAGCCCAGCGGCGGCTCGGACCTCGCCGGGCTGATCACCCGCGCCGACCACGACGGGCACACGTGGATCATCAACGGCGCCAAGACCTGGAGCACTAGCGCGTTTGCCGCCGATTACGGCCTGCTGCTGGCCCGCACCGATTTTATGGTGCCCAAGCATGAGGGCCTCACGATGTTCCTGGTTCCGATCAACGCGCCCGGCGTAACTCTGCGCCGCATTCGGCAGGTCGACGGGTCGACGGAGTTTTGCGAGGAATTCTTCGACGGCCTGCGGCTGGGCGACGACGCCGTCGTCGGTGAGGTCAACAAGGGCTGGGATGTCGCGTCGCGGCTGCTGCATCACGAGCGGCGCGCGGTTGGACACGGGTCGGAATACGCCAGCGGCCGGGGCCGCGAACGCTCCGAGGACGCACTGACGGACTTCTTCGCCCTGGCCGAGGCCGCCGGCTCGGCCGACAGCGAGGCCACACAGGACATGGTGGGTCGGGTGTTGGCCCGGCGGATGGTGCGCGACCGACTTGTCGACCACGTGTCCCGGGCCATGCGCGACGGGTCGCTGCCCCCGGCGGCGGGGTCGATCATCCGGCTATTCCACTCCGATGTGACCTGTCTGGAGGTGGACACGGCGATGGAGATCACCGGAAGCAGCGGCGTCGTCGAGGATGACCACCACCTGCTCAAGGTGGGGGAGCGCTACCTGTCCCGCCAGACCGTCGCGCTCGGCGGGGGCAGCAATGAGATGGCGCGTAACGTGATCGGCGAACGAGTCTTGGGCTTCCCGCGCGAATACGCCGCGGACCGCGGCGTGCCCTTCAACCAGGTCAGACACAACGAGCGAGCCAGGAACTGACCCAGAAACTGACTTGGCGTCGATTCACAACGGGGTCGTTTGTTGGGCCAGGTTCAGCAAAACGTAGGCGACGCAGAAAAGAAAATTCAATACCACCAGGACCAAGCCCGCAAACATCAGGGAACGGGTGCCGCGTCGTTTGAGCCGCTTGAACTTCGCGACGCGAGCCTCGCGGTTAAGCTCGATCGCGATCAGAGCGAAGTTGACATCCGTGACTTCGTCGTCCGCGGCGGGCACGCCCGCCAGCATCGCCTTGAGGCGATCCGGCGCGGTTTGGACCCCGACGCGCTCGAAGCGCTGGCACAGCCGTCGCGCCCGTCTCTGGCCGAGAGCTTGATATCGCATCTGTAGGTGATGCGAAAGTTGCCCTCGTTCGTTGCCCCAGGCGTTTGACGGGGTCGTCACAAGCGGGGATTCTAGTTCGCTTCGGAGCACTTTCGGGGTTTCTGCGCCAATTATGTTGGCAGAGTTTGATCGGGCGCGCCGCCACTCATCCGTTCGGGCTCGGGCAGGTCCAGGTAGCGCTCGAGGTTGCGATGCATGTTGATCACGCGCCGCTCCTCGCCGGAGAGCACCAAATTGGTGAAGCCGGGTTGGTGCAGGCCGCGCTGCAAGCCCGCGAGCAGCCGGATGTCCTGGGTGAGCACCAAGCCAGGTTCGGCTTCGCCGGCGGTCGTGCGGACATCCGTCGGCTTGTTGCGCTCCGCACCCGGCGGCATCCGCGTCATCAAGAACATGACCAGCTCGCCAGTGTCGGGGCTGGAGATGGGATTGGCACCGGGCCGCGAGCACATGATTGTCAAGTGGTCGGCGTTGGCCAGCAACGTCATGTTCGGGAACACGTTGTACTGGTGCAGCCGAGTGATCCGGTCGGTGTCCGCCCAGTCGAGGTCGACCCCGCGCTGCGCGGCGAACGCCCGGGTGCGTGCCGCGATCAGGTCGGCAACCGTCTGGCCGGGCCGGCGTTCGTCGCTGGGGAACGGTGTGCCTTCGGCCGCGCCCATCAGCGCGCCCTGGGTGTAGACGTAGGCGTCCCAGACCTCTTCGTCGCTCAGCGCGTCGTCAAAGCGTGGGCTCTGCACACCATAGGGCTGGTCGGACTTGCCCGTGTGACCCCAAATCTGTTGTGGCGCATGGATGTCATCGACACAGCGCAGCAATTCCGGATGCAGGGTCTGAATGTGGTAGGTCTCGCTGTAGCCATCGGCGATCGTCTTCCAGTTCGCGTCAACCTCGACCGTGAGCGTGGCGTAGCAACGGAAGTCGCGCAGATTGCACCAGGCGATGTCTTCGGGCACCGCCTCGAGGTACTCGGTCAACTGCATCGCGCCCATGTCGAGGTTGACGAAGACCAGCCCGTCCCAAACCTCGACCCGGGCCGGCACCAGCGGGAAGTCGGACATTCGTAGCGAGCCGAAGCCCTTGCGGTTGGGCACCCGCTTGAGCGCGCCGGCCAGGTCCCAGGTCCAGCCGTGGTAGCCGCACTTGAGCTCGCGCAATCCCGATCCCGAGCCCACGCACAGTGAGTTGCCGCGATGGCGACACGCGTTCTGGAATGCGCGCAACACGCCGTCGTCTCCCCGGACGATCAGCACACCGTATGGGCCACAACGGTATTCGAAGTAGTCGCCCGGCTCCGCCACATGATCGACCATGCACGCGACCTGCCACACCTTCGGCCACATCCGCTCGATCTCGAGCGCGGCGAACGCCGGAGAGTAATACCGTTCGGCCGGCACCAGTGTCGGCGACGCGGGCGGCGTTCCGATCGCGTCCTCGTCGCGGGTGCGAGCCGGGTTGCCGGCGACTGCCTTCATGGGCGTTTGACGCGCGGGACCCTTAACGCGCTCCGCGCACCAGCCGGCCGGGCCGCGCCCCGGTGTCGACATCATTTCGGCGCGTCACCGTTCCGCTGACGATCGTCGCCGCGTATCCGCTTGCTCCCTGCAGGATCCGGTTT
>NZ_JBKQOI010000266.1:0-40424 GCF_052145595.1 Mycobacterium sp.
ACACACCGGTGGTGCATCTTTTTTTGGGTGAGTATTGAGGGGCCATCGCGGCTCGCCGGGGTCGACCCCCCGGCGGTGCCGCACTACAGTTGTCGTTGAACTGTGACCGAACAACACGTGTACACACAGCTTTCGCGGGGAAGGCTGATGGGAACGCTGGTGAGGGGGTCCCCATGTCGAAAGTCGATGTCGCGGCGCTGATTGCGTTGTGCGCGGCATTGGCCTCCGCGATCGGCGATGTGATCCGGCAGCGCTCCGCACAGGAGATCACCGACAAAGAAGTCGGCCACCTGGAGCTGTTCCGCATGTCGCTGCGCGACAAGCGGTGGTGGATTGGCGGCCTGGCGGCGATCGTCAATTACAGCCTGCAGGCCGGCGCACTGGCGTGGGGGTCGGTGGTGTTGGTGACGGCGCTGCAGGTGACCGCGTTGCTGTTCGCCTTGCCGATCTACGCGCGGCTGACCCATCACCGGGTCACCCGCTGGGAATGGATGTGGGCGGTAGTCCTCGCCGCGGCGCTGGCGGTGGTCATCATCGTCGGCGACCCGACGGCCGGCCAGCAGCGGGCGTCGCTGGAAACCTGGATCATCGTGGCCCTGGTGATGGGCCCCACGTTGGTGTTGTGCGTGCTGGCGGCGCGTATCTGGTCCGGTCGTCCGATCGCGGCGGTGCTGCTGGCGGTGGTCGCGGGTTCGTCGTTGGCGCTGTTCGCCGTGCTGACCAAGGGAGTCGTCGAGGTAGCCGAAGGGGGCTTCGGGGCCGTGCTGCGCGCGCCCGAGTTCTATCCCTGGTTACTGGTGGCACTGTGCGGAATGATTTTCCAGCAGTCCGCCTTCCGTGCCGGCGCGCTGACCGCGTCGTTGCCGACGATGACCGTGGCCAAGCCCGTGGTGGCCGGTGTGCTCGGGGTTACCGTGCTCGGTGAGTCGCTCGAGGCCCAAGGGCCCGGAGCGTTCGTACTGGTCACAGCGGTGGCCATGGTGATTATCGCGACGGTCGCACTGGCCCGCGGCGAAGCCGCCTCGATGGCGGCGGAGACCGGCGACAATCCCCGGCCGGGAGACGCTTTGGTTGCGGAGGACGCCCCGGTCCGCGGATCTCTCCCCCGGGTGGGGTCCCCGCTTCGCGGGGTCCCTCCGCCGGAGGGAAGCCGGACAATCACCTAGTCCCCGGTCGGGCCAGGGCTAGCGCGCTCTTACCGCGTGGGGCGCCAGTTACTTTGGTAGGCGTGCTCAGCGCCATCGCGATCGTTCCGTCCGCGCCGGTGCTTGTTCCCGAGCTTGCCGGAGCCGCCGCCGCCGAGGTGGCTGACCTGGCTGCCGCTGTGTTGGCCGCGGCCGCCCTGTTGCCACCGCGCTGGGTCGCGGTCGGAACGGGCCGGGCCGACGACGTGCTGGGCCCCGATGGCCCAAACTTGGGTACCTTCGCGGGCTTCGGCGTCGACGTACGGGTCGGGCTCTCCCCGCGGGCCGATGACGGCGCCGGGTCACCGGTCGAGTTTCCGGTGTGCGCGCTGCTGGCCGCCTGGGTGCGGGGCCAGGCCCGGCCCGACGCCAGCGTGCAGGTTCGCGTCTACCGCAGCGACCATGACGCCGAAACCGCGCTGGCCCGCGGCGGGCAATTGCGCGCCGAGCTCGACCGCGCGGCGGATCCGATCGGCGTGCTGGTCGTGGCCGACGGCGCGAACACCCTGACGCCGGCCGCCCCCGGCGGCTATGACCCCGGCAACGTCGGCGCGCAACTGGCCCTCGACGATGCGCTGGCAAACGGCGACGTCGCCACCCTGACGCGGCTGCCACCGCAGATCCTGGGGCGGGTCGCGTTCCAGGTGCTGGCCGGTCTGACCGAGCCGGGGCCGCGATCGGCCAAAGAGCTCTACCGGGGAGCGCCCTACGGCGTGGGCTACTTCGCCGGCGTCTGGCAGCTGTGAGGCGGCTAACCGTGCGACCGCTCGCGATCATCGGGCCCACCGGCGTCGGCAAATCGCAATTGGCACTCGACGTCGTCGAGCGGCTCAGCGGCGAAATCAGCGCGGAAATCGTGAACGCCGACGCGATGCAGCAGTACCGCGGTATGGACATCGGCACCGCCAAGCTGCTCGTCGAAGAGCGCCGCGGCATTCCGCATCATCAGCTCGACGTCCTGGACGTCAGGGAAACCGCGACCGTCGCGCGCTACCAGCGGGCCGCCGCCGCCGATATCGAGGCGATCGCCGCTCGCGGCGCGGTGCCGGTGATAGTGGGCGGTTCGATGCTCTACGTCCAATCGCTGCTCGACGACTGGTCGTTTCCCGCGACCGATCGCAACGTGCGGGCGCGCTGGGAGCGGCGGCTCGCCGAGGTCGGGGTGGGCACGCTGCACGCCGAGCTGGCCCGCCGCGACCCGGCGGCGGCCGCGGCGATCCTGCCAACCGACGGCCGGCGCACGGTGCGGGCGCTGGAAGTCGTCGAGCTCACCGGGCAGCCGTTCGCCGCGTCCGCGCCGCGCATCGGCGCTCCGCGCTGGGACACCGTCATCGTCGGGCTGGACTGTGACACAACGGTTCTCGACGAGAGGTTGGCCCGGCGCACCGACACGATGTTTGAACAGGGCCTGGTCGAGGAGGTGCGCGCGCTGTTGCGCGGCGGCCTGCGCGAGGGGGTCACCGCCGCGCGCGCCCTGGGCTACGCCCAGGTGCTGGCGGCGCTCGACGCGGGCGGCGAAGCCGGTCCTGGCGTCGCCGCACTGCGCGACGCGCGGGAGC
The DNA here is from genome assembly GCF_052145595.1 of Mycobacterium sp. Lineage (GTDB taxonomy): Bacteria > Actinomycetota > Actinomycetes > Mycobacteriales > Mycobacteriaceae > Mycobacterium. The sequence continues at coordinate 2,744 of NZ_JBKQOI010000266.1, forward strand.
AGACGTACGCGGGCACCAGACGTTATGTCCGACGGCAGCGGTCGTGGTTTCGTCGGGACCACCGGGTGCGCTGGCTCGACCCCGCCGACCCGGCCCGCGTCGTGGACGGCGCGTTGCAGGCCTGGCGGCAAGTACTCTGATCTGGTGATCTTCGCCAAGGGCCACGGCACCGAGAACGACTTCGTGCTACTGCCCGACCCGGACGCCGAGCTGGCGCTTAGCGCCGCCCGGGTGGCCGCGTTGTGCGACCGGCGCCGCGGATTGGGCGCCGACGGGGTGTTGCGGATCACCACCGCGGGCGCCGCCGCGACGGCCGGTGTGCTGGATCGCCTGCCCGACGGCGTCAGCGCGAACGACTGGTACATGGACTACCGCAACGCCGACGGGTCGGCCGCGCAGATGTGTGGCAACGGCGTGCGGGTGTTCGCGCATTACCTGCGCGCCAGCGGCTTGGAGCCGCGCGACGAGTTCGTCGTCGGGTCGCTGGTCGGCCCGCGATTGGTCACCCTGCACCACGTCGACGAGACCAACGCCGATGTGAGCGTCGATATGGGCAAGACCAACCGGATCGGCGCGGGGGAGGCCGTCATCGGTGGCAGACGGTTCACCGGCCTGGCGGTAGACGTGGGCAACCCGCACCTGGCCTGCGTGGATCCGCGGCTGAGCATCGAAGGGCTCGCGGCCTTGGATGTGGGTGCGCCGGTGCAGTTCGACCGCGCCCAGTTCCCCGACGGAGTCAACGTCGAAGTGCTCACCGCCCCGGTGGGCGGGGTGGTCCGGATGCGCGTCCACGAGCGCGGGGTGGGTGAAACCCGTTCCTGCGGTACCGGAACGGTTGCGGCCGCGGTCGCCGCGCTGGCCGATTCCGGTGCCGATACCGGGACGCTCACCGTGCGGGTGCCCGGCGGTGATGTCCTGGTCACCATCACCGACGCCACCAGCTACTTGCGTGGACCGTCGGTGCTGGTGGCCCGCGGTGAGATCAGCGAGGAATGGTGGCGCGCACAGCAGCGTTAATTGAGGTGCACGACACCGATTTAGCGTGCACTATTGCTAATTGCTTATGACACATCCCGAAATTCCCTTTCACGATCAGCCTGTCGCTGAGCCGGCCTACGAGCCCAGCATCGGCGAACTCGCCCTCGACGACCGATCCGCGCTGCGCCGGGTCGCCGGGCTGTCCACCGAACTCGCCGACGTTTCCGAGGTCGAGTACCGCCAGCTGCGGCTGGAACGCGTGGTGTTGGTGGGGGTGTGGACCGAGGGCAGCGCCGCCGACAACCGGGCGAGCATGGCCGAGCTGGCCGCGCTGGCCGAAACCGCCGGCTCGCAAGTGCTCGAAGGACTCATCCAGCGCCGTGACCGGCCGGACCCGTCGACCTATATCGGTTCGGGCAAGGCGCAGGAGTTGCGTGAAGTAGTTCTGGCAACCGGGGCCGACACCGTCATCTGCGACGGTGAGCTTTCGCCGGCGCAGCTGACCGCGCTGGAAAAGGCCGTGAAGGTCAAAGTCATCGATCGCACCGCGCTGATCCTGGACATCTTCGCCCAGCACGCCACCAGCAGGGAAGGCAAGGCCCAGGTGTCGCTGGCTCAGATGGAGTACATGCTGCCGCGGCTGCGCGGTTGGGGTGAGTCGATGTCACGGCAGGCCGGTGGCCGCGCCGGGGGCAGCGGCGGAGGGGTGGGCCTGCGCGGTCCCGGTGAGACCAAGATCGAGACCGACCGGCGTCGCATCCGGGAACGAATGGCCAAGCTGCGCCGCGAGATCAAGGACATGAAACAGGCGCGCGACACCCAGCGCAGCCGCCGGCTGCAGAGCGACATGCCGTCAATCGCCATCGTCGGCTATACCAACGCCGGCAAATCGAGCTTGCTCAATGCGCTGACCGGTGCGGGGGTGCTGGTGCAGGACGCGTTGTTCGCGACGCTGGAACCGACCACCCGGCGCGCGGAATTCGAGGACGGCCGGCCGTTTGTGCTGACCGACACCGTCGGGTTCGTCCGGCACCTGCCCACCCAGCTGGTCGAGGCATTCCGCTCCACGCTGGAAGAAGTCGTCGACGCCGATTTGTTGGTGCACGTGGTCGACGGCTCCGACGTCAACCCGGTCGCCCAGATCAATGCGGTCCGTCAGGTGATCTCCGAGGTGATCGCCGACCATGAGGGCGCTCCACCGCCCGAGTTGCTGGTGGTCAACAAGATTGACGCCGCAGGCGATCTGATGCTGGCCAAACTTCGCCATGGGCTGGCCGGCGCGGTGTTCGTCTCCGCACGCACCGGCGAAGGCATCGACGCCTTACGGCGGCGGATGACGGAGATTGCCGTCCCCACCGACACCGCCGTCGACGTGGTCATTCCGTACGACCGCGGTGACCTGGTGGCCCGGCTGCACGCCGGCGGGCGGGTCCAGCAGGAGGAGCACAACTCCGACGGGACCCGGATCAAGGCCCGGGTTCCGGTGGCGCTGGCCGCGAGCCTGCGGGAGTTCTCCGCCCACTGACGCGGGGGGCGCCGCCCGGAACGCGCGGACGCGACCTCGACCGGCCGCCTACCAACCACCCGGTTGGTATATGTTGGGCGGCAGAGTTCCCATTCGCCGGAGGTCAGCGGAGGTTATCCATGAGCAGTGCCGTCAAGTACGAGCGCACTCTATTCGAGCCCGAGCATGAATTGTTCCGTGAGTCCTACCGGGGGTTTCTGGATCGCCACGTGGCGCCCCATCACGACGAATGGGAAAAGGCGAAGATCGTCGACCGCGGTGTGTGGCTCGAGGCCGGCAAGCAGGGCTTCCTGGGTATGTCGGTGCCCGAAGAGTATGGCGGCGGCGGCAACCCCGACTTCCGGTACAACACGATCATCACCGAGGAGACCACCGCCGGGCGTTACAGCGGGATCGGCTTCGGCTTGCACAACGACATCGTGGCGCCATACCTACTGAACCTGGCCACCGAAGAGCAGAAGCAACGCTGGTTGCCCAAGTTCTGCACCGGGGAAATCATCACCGCGATCGCGATGACCGAGCCGGGAACCGGCAGCGACTTGCAGGGCATCAAGACCCGTGCGGTCAAACAGGGCGATCACTACGTGTTGAACGGATCAAAGACGTTCATCACCAATGGAATCAACTCCGACCTGGTGATCGTGGTCGCGCAGACCGATCCGGACAAGGGCGCCCAGGGCTTTTCGCTGCTGGTCGTCGAACGCGGGATGGAGGGCTTCGAGCGAGGCCGCCATCTGGACAAGATCGGATTGGACGCGCAGGACACGGCCGAACTCTCGTTCGCCGATGTCAATGTTCCGGCCGAAAACCTGCTCGGCGAGGAGGGTATGGGGTTCATCTACCTCATGCAGAACCTGCCGCAGGAACGGATCTCGATCGCGATCATGGCGGCCGCGGCGATGGAGCGGGTACTCGAACAGACACTGCAATACACCAAGGAGCGCAAAGCCTTTGGCAAGCCGATCGGCAGCTTCCAGAACAGCCGTTTCGTACTCGCGGAGTTGGCGACCGAGGCCACCGTGGTGCGCATGATGGTCGACGAGTTCGTCCGCCTGCACCTGGATAAAAAGCTGACGGCGGAGCAGGCCGCAATGGCCAAGTGGTACTCCACCGAGAAGCAGGTGCACCTGATCGACCGTTGTCTGCAGCTGCACGGAGGCTACGGCTATATGCGCGAGTACCCGGTCGCCCGTTCCTATCTCGATGCCCGGGTGCAGACGATCTACGGCGGCACGACCGAGATCATGAAGGAGATCATCGGCCGCAGCCTTGGCGTTTAGCCCGCCGCGGCGGCCCGCCCCAAAACGTCTCGGAACATCCGCAGCCATTGTTCGGCAACCGGGGCGTCGCCGCATTGATGACGACCGGAGCGACGAACAAGTGGTCGCCTTCCGGGCCCATTGATTAGGTCGCGGCAAAGTCTTGAATGGCCGAATTCGGTCTATTCGTCGGGTAGATCGCCTACCAACTAACGGGCTCGCGTACCGTCAGCACATGCGTTTCGCGTGTCTCGACCGCATGGGTCACAGGTCGTCAAGCCGGGCGACCACGACGCTGGTGAGGGTCCACACGGGTGCTCGGAGATTTACTTCAGCGGTGCCTGTTCGGGCGGCGGCATTCGGGCCGCGCGCGGCCGGCGAGTGCTTTCCCAATGCGCGGCACAATAACCGGAACGCCGCGAAGTTGGTCGCGACACGGACGCGGCCCGGCATCATTTCGACATCAGTGGGGCATCCGTTTTGTAAAATTCGTAATGTAACTTCGCATTTCTCGTTGGGTGGAGCAAAGTTATGCGAGCCCGGGGATAATGCGAATCGTAATGGGGTTACTTCCCGCGGAGCGGGTGGGACCCGCTCGCAGGGTCTGCAGGGTGCGGGCGCGGTCAAAGATGGGGGCCTATCCGTCGGCTGGGAGGCTTAGTGAACGGGCAGAAAGGTCGAATGCGCAAGCTGTTCGGGCGCGCGCTGGTCGGCATCGCGACCACGGCGGTGGCCGCCGCACTGCTGGCGCCTGCGGCCTCCGCTTCTCCGATAGGCGACGCCGAGGCCGCCATCATGGCCGCGTGGGAGAAGGCCGGTGGCGATAGTTCACCGCTCGGCGCCCGCAAGGGCGACGTCTACGCCGTGGGCGACGGATTCGCGTTGGACTTCGACAGCGGCAAGATGCTCTACACCACGGATACGGGTGCCAAATTTGTCTATGGGCCGATCCTGGATAAGTACGAGTCGCTGGGCGGCCCGGCTGGCAGTGATCTGGGATTCCCGACCATCAACGAGGTTGCCGGCCTCGCGGGACCGGACAGCCGAGTGGCTACGTTCTCCGCCAGCGACAAGCCGGTGATCTTCTGGACGTCCGACCACGGCGCGTTCGTCGTGCGCGGCGCACTGAACGCCGCGTGGGACAAACTCGGCAGCTCGGGAGGCGTCCTCGGAGTCCCGATCGGGGACGAAACCTACGACGGTGAGGTCACTTCCCAGAAGTTCAGCGGCGGCGAGATTTCCTGGAACAGGAAAACCAAGGACTTCGCCACCAACCCGGCGGCCCTGGCCGACCAACTCAAGGGTCTGCAGGTACCGATCGATCCGACCGCGGCCATCAACATGGCCTGGCGCGCGGCCGGCGGCGTCACCGGTCCGTTGGGCGCCAAGCAGGGTGGGCAGTATCCCATCGGCGGGGACGGAATCGGACAAAACTTCGCCGGGGGCAAGGTGTACTTCACCCCGGCCACCGGCGCGAACGCCGTCGAGAGCGACATCCTGGCCAAGTACGAGTCGCTGGGCGGGCCGGTCGGCAGTGACCTCGGCTTCCCCACCGCCAACGAGTCCGACGGCGGTATCGGGCCTGCCAGCCGGATTGCCACGTTCTCCGCAGCTGACAAGCCGGTGATCTTCTGGACCCCTGACCACGGCGCGTTCGTGGTGCGGGGCGCCATGAAGGCCGCGTGGGACAAGCTCCGCGGTCCCGTCGGCAAGCTGGGCGCCCCGGTTGGTGATCAGGCTGTGGACGGCGACGTGATTTCGCAGCAGTTCACCGGCGGCAAGATCTCGTGGAACCGGGCGAAAAACACGTTCACCACCGATCCGTCCAACCTGGCTCCCTTGTTGTCCGGTCTGCAAGTGTCGGGCCAGAACCAGCCGAGCACTTCGGCGATGCCCTCCCACGCCAAGAAGTTCACGTGGCGCTGGTGGTGGTTGCTGGCCGCCATCCCCCTGCTGCTGTTGCTCTTGTTGCCGGTACTGGTGGCATTCAGATGGCGTCGTCGGCGTCGCGCCGGCCGGGAGGCCGCCGCCCGCGAGCCCGAGCGCGAAGTGGACGCCGGCTACGACGCCGCGTTTGACGGGCACTGGGGGCGCGATGAGGCCGATCTCGCCACCGAGCACTTCCCGCTCGGGGCGCCACCGGAGGCCGGCCCCGCGGCGCGAGTCAGTTGGCAGCGTGGCGCCGGGCCCGCTGCCGACCTGGCCGAGGATGTCGCACCCGCCCGCGCGTACGGCGACGAAGCGCCGTACGACTCCGAGGAGGACTCAGGTCATTTCGAGGGTCAGCCAGAGGGGCTAGAGGGGCTAGGGGGGATCGAAGAGGAAGATCCCGACGCGGTGGAGACCGACTCGATACCCGTCGTCTCTGAGGAGGCCGATCACTCGGAGGCCGGCTATCCCGAGGTCTCCGAAGAGGCCACCTACGCGGAGGCCATCTACACGGAGGCCCCGGAAGAGTCCGACTTCACGGAGGCCATCTATACGGAGGCCGAGTACCCGGATGCCGCCGATGCAGACGCCGGCTACGCGGATACCGAGTATCCGGATGTCGCGGTCCCGCATGCCGTTCCGGATGTCGCGTACGAGGAGGCCGCCGCCCCGGATACCCATGTCTCCGACATCGGCGTCCAGGAGGCCGTCGCGGCCGCCACGGAGCCTCGAATCGGACGACACGCAGCGGTGGATACCGAAGACGCGTCGGAATTGGCGCCCGGAGCAGCCAACGCGGCGCCCGGACGCGGCGCGCGCCCGACGATCCATTTGCCGCTGGATGACCCGTACCAGGTGCCCGACGGTTATCCGATCAAGGCCAATGCCAGCTTCGGCCTGTACTACACCCCCGGCAGCGAGCTCTATCACGACACCCTGGCCGAAATTTGGCTGTCCAGCGAGGAAGTCGCGCAAGCCAACGGCTTCATCAAGGCCGACTGAGCCCTGGGGTTGCAGCAAGACTCCGCCGGACGCGCTGCGGTGCGCTAAATCTTGCGAATCACCGTGACGACCTTGCCAAGCACGGTTGCGTCATTACCCGGGATTGGATCGAACGCCGGGTTGTGCGGCATCAGCCAGACTTGACCACCGGCCCGCTTGAACGTCTTGACGGTGGCCTCGCCGTCGATCATGGCCGCGACGATGTCGCCGTTGTCGGCGACGTGTTGCTGCCGCACGACCACCCAGTCGCCGTCGCAGATCGCGGCCTCGACCATCGAGTCGCCCACCACCTTGAGCAGGAAGAGCGTGCCCTCGCCGACCAGCTCACGAGGCAGCGGGAAGACGTCTTCGACGGCTTCTTCGGCAAGGATCGGCCCACCGGCCGCGATGCGCCCCAGGACGGGGACGAAGGTGGGTTCCGGCAAGGCGTCTGAGCCGGCGACCTCGGTGACGGCGGCCGCGGCGACGGCGTCCTGGCTGCCGCGGACGTCGACCGCTCGGGGGCGGTTGGGGTCGCGCCGCAGGTACCCCTTGCGCTCCAGGGTGCGCAGCTGGTGGGCCACCGAGGATGTCGACGTCAGACCAACGGCGTCGCCGATTTCCCTGATGCTCGGCGGATAACCGCGGTTGGTGACCGACGTACGGATGACGTTCAGAATGGTGCGCTGCCGTTCGGTCAGCGATGGATCCACGGAATGCAATCGGCCGTCCGCGGCGGCGGATGAGGTGTCGTTGCTGTCGCTCATGCACTGAATGTAGCCGGACATCGGCCAATAATCAAACATGTGTTCGACTGGCGTGTCGAGCCACTTGGGGACCCCGCCGAACAGGCCCCGCAGCCCACGAACGAGAGACGAATAACAAAGGTGTAACTCTCGGGAAGGCGGGGTATTCGAGGCCCATGTCAGTAGGTTGCACCGACGAACTTGTCGGTGCTGTGGTCTAGCGTTTCGCTCGTCCGACACGCTTCGCTCAAATGTTCGGCTATCGAACACACGAGCGACTATAGTCGAACACACGAGCGAGAATTAGTTGACCGGAGGAACGCAGATGACAATCATCCACACAGTCACGCCGCGTACCAGCAGCGTTGGGCGCCCGATCAACGGACCGGTGCAGGGCCTTCGTGGCCGGGATGGGCTGGTCCGCTCTCGTAGGCCCGGCCCGCCGAGGCCGGCGGGTGCGCCACCGCGCTACTACGGGACCGGCGTCGCGATGTCCTTCGCGCCTCATCGCAGGCGTCCCGTCACGGTGGCGAGTACTTTGGGGCTGGCCCTGGCCGCCGGGATGATCACCCTGTGGTTGGGCCTCGTCGCGAACATCGGGCAGATCGTCAATGGTGACGGCGCGGGATCGGCCGCCCACGTACCGGACCGGCTCGCCGTCGTGCGGGTCGATGCCGGGGAGTCCCTTCAGGACGTCGCTCACCGGGTGGCACCGGACGCGCCGGCCCGCCAAGTTGCCGAGCGGATCCGCGAGCTCAACGACCTCAACACGCCGTCGCTGGTCGCGGGCCAGACCCTGATCGCGCCGGTCGGCTGACCGCAGCAGGGTGCATTGAAATGCGCTCTCCGTCAAGGCTCCTCGGCTCTGGCGGCGGCGGGCACGCAGGTGTCGCGGCCGCATTAGCCGCGTGGGCCCGCGCGCGGGTACGCTCTGAGTGCCAACCGAACAGCACGGCGAAGGAGCGGTCATGCATTGTCCGTTCTGCCGTCATCCCGATTCCAGGGTGATCGACTCGCGGGAAACCGATGAAGGCCAGGCCATTCGGCGCCGCCGATCGTGCCCCGAGTGCGGCCGCCGATTTACCACCGTGGAAACCGCGGTGCTGGCCGTGGTCAAACGCAGCGGTGTCACCGAGCCCTTCAGCAGAGAGAAGGTCATCAGCGGAGTCCGCCGGGCATGCCAGGGTCGGCAGGTCGACGACGATGCGCTGAATCTGCTGGCCCAGCAAGTGGAAGACACCGTGCGCGCTGCGGGGTCCCCAGAGGTCCCGAGTCACGAGGTCGGTCTGGCCATCCTGGGGCCGTTGCGTGACCTTGACGAAGTGGCATACCTGCGGTTCGCGTCGGTATACCGGTCGTTCTCGTCCGCGGACGATTTCGAGCGCGAGATCGAGGCGCTGCGCGCGCACCGCAAAGTATCGAGTCCGAGCTGAGCCGGTCTGCATGTCCGCTGACTTGCATCCCGATCTCGCGGCGCTGGCACCATTGCTTGGGACCTGGGCCGGCCGCGGCGAGGGCAAATACCCAACGATCCAGCCTTTCGAGTATCTCGAGGAAGTCGCGTTCTCCCATGTGGGCAAACCGTTTCTGGCGTACGCGCAAAAGACGAAGGCGCCAGCCGACGGCAAGCCCTTGCACGCCGAGACGGGATATCTTCGCGTGCCGCAACCGGGTCACGTTGAGCTGGTTCTGGCCCACCCGAACGGCATCACCGAAATCGAGGTGGGCACGTATACGGTGACCGGCGACCATATCGAACTCGATTTGTCGACAACGGCGATCGGGTTGGCCCCGACCGCCAAAGAGGTGACCGCGCTTGGCCGTTCAATTCGCATCGACGGCGACGAGCTTTCCTACACGGTGCGGATGGGTGCGGTCGGGCAACAGCTGCAGAACCACCTCGCCGCGGTGTTGCACCGACAGCACTGAACCGCGTCAGATCACTTGTCTGACTCCGTCATTGACGACGCGCCCGCCGACCCTCACCCAGCCTTCGGGATTCCAAGTGGTTTCGATCACCGATCTTCCGGATCGGTGAACACGCGCACCACCGCGACGTCGATACCCATGGCCCGACTGTACGACCTCGGGACGAGGACGCACCGACGTCGGTAGGTCAGGTGGCGCTGCGTTCGTCGGAGCCCATGGCCTCCAGAACCGCGACGCGGGTGTCGGCCGAGCCCGTGACGGTCTTCTCGCCGCTCCCGGTGCGAAGCAGTCCGCGAAGCTTGGCCTGATCGTATTGGGCGGGCTCGGTGGTGTCGATGCAACGCTCGACGACCTCGATAAAGCGGGCCGGGTCGTCATGGAACGGAAAGTGCCCCGAGCCCTCGAAGATCTCCAGACGGGAGCCGGGCATCGCGGCATTCGCCATCAACGCGTGACGGACGGGCACCACCACATCCTTTGTGCCCCAGATGATCTGCACCGGAATGGCTTCGGTCAGATAACACCGGTCCAGCATGGTGACTATCTGTCCGCGCCAGTCCACCACGGCCCGCAATGTCCGGCTGAAGGCCGCCGAGGCGGTCGGTTCGGGCAGGTCGTCCAAGATCCGCAGCACATTCGACAGGTCGTTGCCCAGGCCGTTTGTCCCCAGCGCCCGGCCGACCACCCGCCCGGCTATCTGCACGGCCGGCAACACCAGGGGCAGTCGCAGCAACGCCAGCGCCTCGCTGCCCATCGGCAACGAGGCCAACCGGAGGGCGACGTTGACGTCCTTGGTGACGCCGCCGGCACTCACCAAGATCAACCGGTCGACATATTGGGGGAATTGATAGGCGAATTGCATCGCCACCCCACCGCCGAGCGAATGTCCCACCAGGGTCACCCGCTCGATTTCGAGCACGCTGAGCAGGTCGCGCATCCCGTTTGCGTAGGCGGCGACCGAGTAGTCGGCGCGTGGTTTGTCCGACAGGCCATGGCCGAGCAGGTCCGGGGCGATGACCGTAAACCGCTGGGCCAGCTTGGCCTGCACGGTGTTCCAGGTGGTGGAGTTGTCGCCGATGCCGTGGATCAGCAGGATCGCCGGCCCGGAACCGGCGATCCGGTACGCCCGCTTGTAACCGTGAATGGTGCGAAATTCGAGCGTGGGCGCCGTCACTTCACGCACCGGGCGAAGATTGGTCTTGCGCTTCCGCTCGGTCATCTCGCCAACCTTGTTGTCGGGCCAGCTAAGGGCGTCTGAAGAGCTCAAGCCTGGTCGTCGTCGTCGAACTTCTTCTCTGCCTGCTGGGCAAGGAATCGCTCAAACTCTGCACCAAGCTCGTCGCCGCTAGGCAGATCCTCGTCGCGAGTTAGTAACGACCTGTTCTCCTGAGCGTCGATGAAGGCATCGTACTGGCGCTCGAGCGCAGCCACCACTTGAGCGACCTCCGCGCTTGCCTGGACCTGCTCGTCGATCCTGGCCCGGATCTCTGCCGCCGCGTCGGTCAGCGCGGACAGCGGCAACTCCAGCGACCCGGTCTTGGCCACTTGCTCAAGCAAAGCCTGGGCGGCGGCGGGGTAGTCGGTCTGCGTCAGGTAGTGCGGGACGTGGACGGTGAACCCAACCACCTCATGACCGTGCTGGGCCATTCGGTATTCCAGAAGATTGGACGCGCTGCCCGGAACCTGGATCTCCGAGATCCATGGCTGGAAATCGGCGATCAATTCCCCGTTGTTGGAATGGGCAGTCAGCGTGGTCGGCCGCGTGTGCGGAACCGCCATAGGGACGGTGCCCAGGCCAATGGTTCGACGCACACCCAGCCGCTCGGCCAGCAATCGCACCGCGGTGATGAAACGCTCCCACTTCAAGTCCGGTTCCATGCCGGCCAGCAAAAGAAACGGCGTGCCGACGCTGTCGCGCAGCGCGTACAGGCTCAGCTCCGGATCGTCGTAATTGGTGAAGTGATCGGTCTTGAAGGTCATCAGCGGCCGCCGCGAGCGGTAATCCAGCAATTCGTCGATCGCGAAGGATGCGACGAGCTCGGTGTCCAGCGCGGCCCTGAGGTGGGTAGAGGCCAGCCGTATCGCATGACCGGCGTCGGAGAAGCCCTCCAAGGCGTGCACCAAAACCGGGCCGCGGCCGTCGGCCGTCGACAACTGGGGTGCCGGGAACTCGAGCTCGTACATGCCGGGCTGCCCTGGCTGGTAGTACTCGTCGTCTGGGTTTTGAGCGTGGGCCATCGGCGTTTCCTCCTCTCGGGGATCTGTCCGGGGTGCCTTGACCAGTGTCCCCCAAATCAGCGGACACCAATAACCCAACCGCCAATGTGTCCGTCGTCATGTTCGAAACGCGATAACGCTCGAACATCATCCACATACGACATTTTGCAACGGCGCCCACGTTGGCCAGCAAACCCACGGGCACGCGGGAACGCGTTGAACTCGGCCTGCCGCCGCGTGGTCGGGCATGATGTACACCAAATGCGCATACCGACGGTGTTGCTGTGCTCGGGGGTCGGCCTGGCGGCGTTACTGACGTCGTGCACCCGGCCCGCCGATCATGCGTCGATTCCCACCGTATCCGCTACGCGGACCAGCGGACCGGTGCAGCAGCTCAGCCAGGCCCAGCAAAGGGCCCCAAAGGCGGTAGCGAGTCCGGTGGACCCGGACGGGCGCGTGGGGGCGATCTTCGTCGACGGTGGCCCCCTGCACGTCTGCACGGGTTCCGTGGTGCACTCGCCGGGCGGGAACCTGGTGCTGACCGCGGCGCACTGCCTGGCCGGGGCCTCCCGGGTAACCTTCGTTCCCGGCCTTACCGGTGATGCCGCGCCCGCCGATGTATGGACTGCTGACGCCATCTACCTGGATCCACGCTGGACCGCCAGCAAGGATCCGCGCGCGGATTACGCGATCGCGCGTGTCAGCAACGAGGCGGGCACTTCGGTTGAGTCGCATGTCGGCCTGGCGCTGATGCTGGGCACGGCACCCCCGCCGGGCAGTCACGTCACGGTGTTGGGGTATCCGGCCGGCGTGGGTGGCTCGCCGATTGGCTGTCAGGCCGCCACTTCGGTCAACGACAGTGGGTTTCCCTCGGTGGCATGCGAAGGGCTGGTGGGCGGCACCAGTGGCTCGCCATGGGTCAGCGGCACCACGATCACTGGGCTGATCGGTGGTTTCGAGCGCGGTGGGTGCGCCGAGAACGTCTCGTACTCGGCGCCTTTCGACGAACACATCGCCCAGTTGCTGGCCCGCGCGGAAGCCGGGGGCCCCGGCGATACTGTGCCGAACGACCTCGTCGACACCTGCTAGCGGGACGGCCCGGTCAGCGGCGGAACTGGCTGAGCGCCCGCATCTTGTTCGTCACGTCCAGCGCGGCGACCTTGTAGGCCTCGGAGAACGTCGGATAGTTGAACACCGCGTCGACCAGGTAGTCGACGGTGCCGCCGCAGCCCATCACGGCCTGCCCGATGTGCACCATCTCGGTGGCGCTGGTGCCGAAGATGTGCACCCCGAGCAGCTTGCGGTCCTCGGTGGACACCAGCAGCTTGAGCACGCCGTACGAGTCGCCGGCGATCTGGCCGCGTGCCAGCTCCTTGTACCTGGCCACCCCCACCTCGTAGGGAATAGCGTCTTTGGTCAGCTCCACCTCGGTGGCTCCGACGTAGGAGATCTCCGGGATCGAATAGATGCCGATCGGCTGCAGGTCGGTGATGCCTTCGCACGCTTCCCCGAACGCGTGGTAGGCGGCCAGCCGTCCCTGTTCCATCGAGGTGGAGGCCAGCGCCGGGAAGCCGATCACGTCGCCGACGGCGTAGATGTGCTCCACCTTGGTCTGAAACCTTTCATCGACCCAGATCCGTCCGCGGCTCTCGACCTCGAGGCCGGCGTTTTGCAGATCGAGGTGATCGGTTTGACCCTGGCGTCCCGCGGAGTACATGACCGTCTCGGCGGGAATCTGCTTACCGCTGGCCAGCGTGGTGACGGTGCCCGCAGAGCCGACGTCGACCGCGGTCACTTCCTCGCCGAACCGGAATGTCACCGCCAGGTCGCGCAGGTGGAATTTCAGCGCTTCGACCACCTCGGGGTCGCAGAAGTCCAGCATGTCGTCGCGTTTCTCCACGACGGTCACCTTGGTGCCCAACGCGGCGAACATGGAGGCGTACTCGATGCCGATCACACCGGCACCGACGACGACCATCGAGACCGGCAGCGTCTTGAGATCGAGGATCCCGTCGGAGTCGAGCACCCGTTCTTCGTCGAACTCGACTCCGGACGGTCGTGCCGGCCTGGTGCCGGTGGCGATGACGATGTATTCGCCGCTGACGGTTGTCATCTCCTTGCGGCCCGGGTCTTCGACGACGACGGTGTGGGGGTCGAGGAATCGGCCGTGTCCGAGCAGCAGCTCGATTCGGTTGCGGAGCAACTGGTTGCGCACCACGTCGACTTCCTTGCCGATCACGTGCTGGGTCCGCGACAGCAGGTCGGCCGGGGTGATCCGGTCTTTCACGCGGTAGCTCGCCCCGTAGAGTTCGCGCTGATTCATCCCGGTGAGGTAAAGCACTGCCTCGCGCAACGTCTTTGACGGGATCGTGCCCGTGTTGACGCAGACGCCGCCGAGCATTCGGCCCTTTTCGATGATCGCGACGGATTTGCCTAGCTTGGCCGAGGCGATGGCGGCCTTCTGGCCGCCCGGTCCCGAACCGATGACGACTATGTCGTACTCCTGCATCGAACCCATGGGATAGACCATAAGGCCCACAGTCCAGACTTTCTCCACAGACGGGCGGCTGATTCTCTTCGCGTGAGCGCCGGCTGACGGTGCCGACCGTCAGCGTTGGTGCCCATGACGACTCATCGAGCAGATTTTGAGCTGAATCGGCCCGGAGCGCTGATCGCCGCGCTACCGGCCGTTCTCGGCTTCGTTCCCGAAAATTCATTGGTACTGGTGTCATTGCGAGGTGGCGAACTGGGGTCGGTAATGCGGGTCGACCTTTCCGAGGAGCTCATCGATCGGGTTGAGCACCTCGCCGAGGTTGCGGCCGCGGCCGAGCCCGAGGCCGCGATCGTTGTGATCGTCGATGCGGAAGGCGCGCATTGTCCGCGGTGCAACGAGGAATACCGGCAGCTGTGCGATGTGCTCGCAGAAGCGTTGGCGCAGCGCGACATTGAGCTTTGGGCGGCCCACGTGGTGGATCGGGTAGCCTTTGGCGGGCGCTGGCACTGTGTGGACGGCTGCGGTTCGGGCGGCATGGTCGACGATCCGTCGGCGTCGCCGCTGGCCGCCGCGGCGGTGCTGGACGGCAGGCGACTCTACCCGCGGCGCGCCGACTTGCAGGCCGTCATCGCGGTCGACGACCCGGCCTGCAGCGCTGAGCTGGCCGATGCGATCCGGCAACAGGCCGCGGCGCGGGAGGTCGCGCACCGCGCGGATCCCGCGGGCTGCGGTCGCCGCGACGTGGAAAACGCGATGGCCGCCGCCTCCCGTGTCGCCGGCGGCCAAGCGCTGTCCGACGCCGAGCTTGCGCAGCTGGGCTGCGCGCTGACCGACGGGCAGGTGCGCGACACCCTGTATGCACTCGCGGTCGGCGAGAATGCCGGCGAAGCCGAGTCCTTGTGGGCGCTCTTGGCGCGCAGCCTGCCCCAGCCCTGGCGGGTCGAGGCGCTGGTGTTGCTCGCCTTCAGCGCCTACGCCCGCGGCGACGGGCCGCTTGCCGGGGTGTCGCTGGACGCCGCGCTGCGCTGCGATCCCGACCATCGGATGGCGGGCATGCTGGACACGGCATTGCAGTCCGGCCTGCGGCCCGAGCGCATCCGCGAACTGGCTTTCACCGGCTACCGACTGGCCAAGCGGTTGGGCGTACGGCTGCCGCCGCGACGGGCGTTCGGGCGCCGGGTGGGGTAGGGGTCAGACTTTCTGGACCTTGACCGCGTGCGCCATCTCGTGCGGCAAGGTGACGTTCTCGTGGCCCGGGATGAGGATGGTGACCCCGCCACCGGCCGAGCTGGTCTCGACGGTCACTCGTGCGTTGGGAACGACGCCGGCGTCCTTCAGTCGCGTGATCAGATCGATGTCACCCTGGACGTGTTCGGTGAGCTGCCGCACGACCACCGCCACCGGCGATCCGGTGGGCAACTCGGTCAACCGGACGAGATCGGCATCGTCCGCGCCGGATTCCGGGCCCACGCCCAGGTCCAAAAGGCCCGGAATCGGGTTCCCGAACGGGGACGTGGTCGGGTTGTCGAGCACCTTCACCAGCCGGCGTTCGACGTCCTCGCTCATCACGTGCTCCCACCGGCAGGCCTCGGCGTGCACTTCTTCCCACGGCAACCCGATGACGTCGACGAGCAATCGTTCGGCGAGGCGGTGCTTGCGCATCACGGCGATGGCCAGCGCCCGGCCCTTGTCGGTGAGCTCCAGGTGGCGGTCGCCGGCCACGTGGAGTAATCCATCCCGCTCCATGCGGGACACGGTCTGGCTGACGGTCGGGCCGCTTTGTTCGAGGCGTTCGGCGATCCGGGCACGCAGCGGCGTCACGCCCTCTTCCTCGAGGTCGTAGATGGTCCGCAGGTACATCTCGGTGGTATCAACCAGCTCGTTCATTCAGCACCCTCCATTGACGCTGAGTCTACTTGGCAAGCTGCGCAAATGGGTGCAACGGTTCCCAGCCAAGCAGTATGCCCGCCGCTCCCGCGGCGGGCATACCGTCTGCTACCAGGTTGTCTACTTGGCGGCCTTAGCTGGCATACGACCGCAGCCGATCGGCGCGGTCGCCGTTGCGCAGCTTCGCCATCACGTCTCGCTCTATCTGGCGGACCCGCTCACGTGACAGACCGAACAGCTTGCCGATCTGATCCAGGGTGCGTGGCTGGCCGTCGTCCAGACCGAAGCGCAATCGGATCACCTGGTGTTCACGCTCGTCGAGAGTCGCCAGCACGCTGCGGATGTCGGTGTGCAACAGCTCGGCTATCACCGCGTTCTCCGCGGACATCGCCTCGGCGTCCTCGATGAAATCGCCCAATGGGGCTTCTTCCTCGGAGCCGACGGGCATATCCAGGCTTACCGGATCGCGGCTGTGCTCCAGCAGGTCGTTGATCTTGTCGACCGGAATACCGGACTCGGCGGCGAGCTCCTCATCGGTGGCTTCACGTCCCAGATTCTGGTGCATCTCGCGCTTGATCCGCGCCAGCTTGTTGACCTGCTCAACGAGGTGAACAGGCAGGCGGATAGTGCGGCTCTGGTCGGCCATGCCGCGGGTGATGGCCTGACGGATCCACCACGTGGCATAAGTCGAGAACTTGAAACCCTTTGTGTAGTCGAACTTTTCCATCGCACGGATCAGGCCGAGGTTGCCCTCCTGGATCAGGTCCAGCAGCGGCATTCCGCGACCCGTGTAACGCTTGGCCAGCGACACCACCAGGCGCAGGTTTGCTTCCAGCAGGTGACGGCGTGCCGCCTCGCCGTCGCGAACGACGGCCTCCAAATCGCGTTTGCGGTTCTCGCCGAGGCGCTTACGGGTTTCGAGCAGGTGCTCGGCGTAGAGCCCAGCTTCGATGCGCTTAGCCAGTTCAACTTCGCCCGCCGCGTTGAGCAGCGCCGTCTTACCGATGCCATTGAGGTATACGCGCACTAGGTCCGCTGCAGGGCTCTGCGCATCCAGATCGCTGTCAAACCTGCTTGTGGTGGCCCGTGTAGTGGGCTGTGCCATAGCGACCTCCCGATCGGCTTGTACTGTCATGGGGTTTAACGACAGATCTGGCCTGAGAGTTCCCGGCTCTGCGCCATCTCACACGCCGTGACGTGCAGAAATGTGCCGACGACCTGAGAATGTCCTGAGAAGTGTGGTGAGTGGCAGGCGAGCCGGAACTATGGCCGGCCCTGCCTAGTCCCGGTCCGGCTGGCCGGGTGACTCCGAGTGCGGCTCGGGGTGTCGCGGAGGTTCGAGCGCCGGCCGTTCGGCGGTGGGGAACAGCGGAGTGCGTCGGCGGGAATCGGCGAACCGGCGCGGCTCGTCGGAACGGCGAGGTGGTCGGTCGTTGGCGATCAGCACGGCCATCCACGGCAGCGGCACCGACGCCGCCACGATCAGCAGTGAGATCAGACCGTTGTGCCAGGCGCCGTACGCGACGGCGGCCAGGATCAGCGCCGGAATACGAAACGCCATCAGGGTCAGGTACTTACGCACCCGGGCACGATGCTCTTCTTCGTACGAGGGAGCGGCGGTGGTGATCAGTACCGGGCGGCCGTCATCATCGAATTTGTCGTCGAAACCCAGCTCGGAGCCGCGCTTCATATGTCCACTCTCCCACACGCGAACGATTCCGGTGTGAACGAGTTACGAGGCACAATGTGAGGCATGCAGACCGACACGATCGAGCGCACCGATACCGACGAACGCGTCGATGACGGGACCGGCAGCGACACCCCCAAGTACTTCCATTACGTGAAAAAAGACAAGATCGCCCAGAGCGCGGTGATGGGCAGCCACGTGGTCGCGTTGTGCGGCGAGGTATTTCCCGTGACGCGGGTGCCCAAGCCCGGCTCGCCGGTCTGCCCGGAGTGCAAGCGCATCTACGAGATGCTCAAAAGGGACTGATCAGGTCGGCGGCTCTGTCGTCGCGATGTCGCTCTGTTGGGTTGCGGGCTCCGATGTTGCGGGATTCGATGCGGAATCCACCGTCCGCTTGAGCGCGGGAACGCGCGATAGCACCCAGTTGCGTAGCCGGTGAGCATGGGTCGCCGGAGCGGGCCATTCCTCCTGAATGGCGGCGTTGAGTTCGGCACCCAACATGATGGCAAAGCCGCCGAAGAACGCATACAACAGGAAGGCGATCGGGGTAGACAGGGCGCCGTAGGTGTAGCCGGTGCTGGTGATCCATCGCAGGTAGAACCGCAGGCCCAGCGTGGCGATCAGGAACACCGCCGTTGCCAGCACAGCGCCCAGAACCAGCCGATGAGTCGGTAGTGGTACCGGCAGCGCCACCCGGTACAGAACGATGATCCCGACCATCAGCCCGAGAATCAGCGCGGGGTAGTAGCCGTAGCGCAGTATGTTGGCCAGGCTGTATGGAATGTGTTCGCTCACCTTGTGTGGACCCACCACCATCACCGGCGCGGTCGCTACCACAAACACGAGCATCAGCACGTAGAGGAATAGCGCGAACAAGCGCTGTCGCACCGGGTGCCGCAGCGGAGTCTGGTCGTGCGCCTCCACCACGGCGTCGACGTATGAAGAGATCGCCGACGATCCCGCCCACAACGAGATCACGAAGCCCAGTGACACCACTTCGCCGCGGGCGTTGGCGGTGATGTCACGGATGGTGGGCTCGATGATCTCGTTGACGACGCTCGGGGAGAAAAAGCTGTGGGCCGTCGAAATGATGCTCTTTTCGATCGCGGACATGGTGTCCTGGCCGAAGAGCGGGGCCACGTAGGCCAAGCTGCCCAACACTCCCAGCAGCAGCGGTGGCGTCGATAAGG
Organism: Mycobacterium sp.; assembly: GCF_052145595.1. Classification (GTDB taxonomy): domain Bacteria; phylum Actinomycetota; class Actinomycetes; order Mycobacteriales; family Mycobacteriaceae; genus Mycobacterium. The sequence goes on from NZ_JBKQOI010000266.1 coordinate 21,566, forward strand.
CCGACCAAAAGCCCGCCTGCGCCGACTCGGAGAAAATGGAGTCGTCCCAGCTTTTCGCCAGGGTCCTGAGACTGATTCGCCAGATGTGGTGGCGGGACGGCTTCGCGACCTGAGCGCTCATACCAGTCCAGCATTACCCATAACCGCCCGGGCACTCCACATTGGCTATGGGCGAGTTCGGTCGACCTAGCCTTCGCTGACCTCCAGCACGGCGTCCAACTCGGTCAGTCTCGCCTCATGCTGGTTGGCGTGGTGCTGGCAGAAGAGAAGCTCATGTCCGGAAGGCAGCTTGGCACGGACGCGAGCCGCAGCGCCGCAGCGGTCGCAGCGATCTGCTCTAGTCAGCTCGGGACTTGTCAGAGTTGCAGTCATGGCTTCTCCGTTCTCGTACATTCACTCTGTCAGACGCATTGGGTTTTTGCCTTGTTCCCCGATCGTTATCGGGTGTGTCGTTTCTCACGACGTGTAAATGTTCTGTTTCGGCGGGCTCTCTACAGTGACCGAGTGTGACCGTCGCTCCTGACCTGCTAGTACACCTGTGTGGGATCGAGGAGTGGTCTCGTGCCCGCAGCCGGGGCGGAATCCGCCCCGATGCCTCCGAGTACATCCACTTGTCGACGCCCGAACAGGTGCATCTGCCGGCCAACCGGCTTTACCGCGGTCGCGATGACCTGGTTCTGTTGCACATCGATCCGGCGCTACTGGACTCGCCGGTGCGTTGGGAGCCCGGGGTCGCGACGGATCCGGAGTCGATGCTGTTCCCGCATTTGTACGGGCCGCTGCCGGTGGGCGCTGTGATCAGGGTCACCGCTTATCGGCCGTCACCCAATGGCACGTTCCCGCCGGCCGCATCTCAGGAGTCGACGTAGGCGTCGGCTTCGATCTCCACCAGCAGCTCGGGTGCGATCAATGCGGAAACCTCGACCATGGTGGCCGCGGGCCGTGTCGCACCGAACACTTGCGCGTGCACCGCTGCCACCTCCCGCCAGCGCGAGATTTCGGTCACGTAAATGCGGGTGCGGACCACGTCGGTGAGCGCCGCGCCGGCCTGTTGGAGCGCAATCTCGATACGGCGCAAAGCGTCTCGGGTCTGGGCCGCGATGTCACCGGTAGGACCGGCGCCGGTTGTACCGGCCACTGACACATGCGGGCCGACGCGCACCGCTCGCGAGTAACCCACCGCCGATTCGAAATCGGATTCGGAAGAAACCACTCTGCGGTTGGCTGACATGAGGTCACGGTACGACGGCGGGGCGGTCGGCGCAGCCGAATTTCCCCAGACCGCAGGCGGGCTACGCCCGACTTGGCTTGCGCACCAACAGGTGCGGCATCAGAGGTCGGGCAGTTCGGTCGGTCCTCGGTCGAGGTATTCGCGCACTAGGGACCGATATGCACTGTGCCCCAACAGCGTTCATGCGGCTGGCGGCGGAACGGTATGGGTGCCAATATCTTGGACTGACCACCCGTCTCGAGCCGGTGCAAACGCTGACACCCGCCGCTCGAGCCGGTCCAGCCGCCGCCGCAGCAATGAAGCCGCTGGCTATGTCATCCCGTTATTCCCGGGTGGGCCGAACAGCAGCCCGCCCGTGCCGCCGGTGCCGCCGGTGCCCGGGGTCGGGCCAAGCCCGGTGTTGCCGCCGTTGCCGCCGGCGCCGAGCAGGCCGGCGTTGCCCCCGTGGCCGCCGTTGCCACCGGTCGCTGCCCCTCCGCCGCCTTCGCCGCCGGCCCCGCCGGTGCCCAGGAGTAGGTCGCCGCCCTGGCCGCCGGTCCCGCCGTCCCCGCCGACCGTGCCGTTGCTGAATCCGCCGGTCCCGCCGACCCCGCCGGGCCCCCAAAACAGGCCGGCACTGCCGCCGGTCCCGCCGGCCCCGCCGTTGCCCGATAGGCTGTCTCCGCCGGCTCCGCCGGCACCGCCGCCGTTGCCGATCAGTACCGCATTGCCGCCGGTCCCGCCGTTCCCGCCTTCGGACACCCCGAACCCGCCGTGCCCGCCGTCCCCACCGGCGCCTTGCAGCAGGCCGGCGTTACCGCCGGCCCCGCCGGCTCCGCCGGTGCTGCCGATGCTGACCCCGCCGTCCCCGCCTGCGCCGCCATCGCCGGCGAGCAGGCCTCCGGCGCCGCCGGGCCCGCCGGCCCCGCCGGTAGTGGCACTGGCTCCGCCTACCCCGCCGCCTCCGCCGCCGGCGCCGACCAGCCCGCTGAGCAGCCCGCCGGTCCCACCGGTCCCGCCGGCCCCGCCGGGGCCGTCGCCGACCCCGCCGCCACCGCCGACCCCACCGGCGCCCAGCAGGCCGCCGGCTCCGCCGACCCCGCCGGCCCCGCCGGCGGCGGTCGAGAACCCGCCGGTGCCGCCGACCCCACCGTTGCCGGACAGTAGCCCGCCGGTCCCGCCGGCCCCGCCGGCCCCGCCGTTGACAACACCACTAACGTTCGAGCCGCCGGCCCCGCCGGCGCCGCCGGTGCCCATCAGCCCAGCAGCCCCCCCGGCGCCGCCGTGTCCGCCCGTCGTGGCCACGCCCGAGCCGCCGGCGCCGCCGTCACCCATCAACCACCCGCCGGGCGTGCCGTCTAGCCCCGATCCCGGGGCCGCGTTGGTGCCATTGCCGATCAGCGGGCGCCCAGTAAGCGCCTCGACCGGGCCATTCACTGCGCCAAATACCGGCTGCAGCGGTGAGGGGGCGCCGTTGGGGCCGGTGCTGCCGAGGGTGGGGCCAAACCCGCCGTCGCCGCCGTTGCCGGCGGTGCCGATCAGCGCGGCGCTGCCGCCGACACCGCCGGCACCACCGGTCGTTAGGCCGGTTCCGCCGGCGCCGCCGGCACCGCCGTCGCCCACCAGTAGGCCGGCGTGGCCGCCGTGTCCGCCGGCCCCGCCGACGCCCGTGCCGGTCGCGCCGCCCCCTCCGACCCCACCGATGCCGCCATAGCCGAACAAGTTGCCGGAGTTGCCGCCGTTTCCGCCGGCCCCGCCGGTGTTGTCGCTGAATCCGCCGGCGCCGCCGGCCCCGCCGCTGGAGAAGGAGAGCAGGCCGGCGTTGCCGCCGTTTCCGCCGGCCCCGCCGATGACCGTGTGGCCGTATCCGCCGGCGCCGCCGGCGCCGGGGGCGCCGAACAGCAGGCCCGCGTTGCCGCCGGCCCCGCCGGCCCCGCCGGTGGCGTTGCTGGCTCCGCCGGTCCCGCCGGCGCCGCCGGGGCCGCCGAGTAGGCCGGCGTGGCCGCCGTGTCCGCCGGCTCCGCCGGCACCCGTAAAGCTGAATCCGCCGGCCCCGCCGTTCCCGCCGCCGGTGCCGAACAGCCCGCTGATCAGCCCGCCGTTCCCGCCGGCCCCGCCGGCGCCCCCGCCGCTCGCGCCGCTCCCGCCGGCCCCGCCGGCCCCGCCGGCGCTGAACAGCAGGCCCCCATTGCCGCCGTGTCCGCCGGCCCCGCCTACGCCGAACGCGTTGAATCCACCCGCGCCGCCGGCCCCGCCGTAGCCCAACAGCGGGTCGCCGGAATTACCGCCGGCCCCGCCGGCCCCGCCGGCCATGGTCGCTGTGCCCGAGCCGCCGGCCCCGCCGGCCCCGCCGTAGCCCAGCAGCCCAGAAGCGCCGCCATTACCGCCGGCCTGGCCGGGCGCGCCGGAGCCGCCAGCGCCGCCGTTGCCCAACAGCCACCCGCCACCCTGACCGTTTTCCCCCGTCCCCGGGGCCCCGTTGGCGCCATTGCCAATCAGCGGGCGGTCAGTAAGCGCCAGGAAGGGCGCATTGATCGCGTTGAGCAGATCCTGCCCTATCGTCGCCGGATTGGCGGCGAACGCCCCAACATTGGCGACCTCCGCGCTGGCATAGGATCCCGCACCTGCGGTCAACGCTTGCACAAACTGGTCATGAAACGCCGCCGCCTGCGCACCGAGTGCCTGATACGCCTCGGCGTGGCCGGAAAACAGCGACGCGATGGCCGCCGACACCTCATCACCAGCGGCGACCACCACCCCGGTGGTCGAGGCCGCGGCCGTTGCGTTGGCCTCGCTGAGCGTCGAACCGAGGTTCGCCAGATCTGTTGCCGCCACCGTCACGAACTCCGGCGCCACCATCAGGTAAGACATCGCTGTCTCCTACCGCATCATCGACCCCCGGGCTGGTAAATGTATCGCGCGATGACCTCTTCTCACACGGGTAATCCACTAGCTTTTCTTGGTTCGACATTCACCCGACACATGCTGTAGCTGCGACCACACAGCGCCAGATCGGCCTGGTCCGCGTCTGACAGTTGATCGGGCCGCCCCGGCTCTCCGCGGGGGCAGCTCGACAGCTCGGCGCCGCGCTCATCGCGGCCGCCGACGAAGCCGAGCAGATGGCCGGCCGCACATGTCAGTGCGCCGCCATCGCGGCCTGGTTAACATGCTCGGCAGCACCGGGATCGTCTAGCAGAGGGAACGTCGATGACCACGCGCAGCATCTCGGAAGACGCGCTTCTTGCGCAGGAGGCTTGCTTCGCGCGAGCATTCGCGGACCGCGATCTGGCGGTCGCGCGGGACCTCTATCAGCCCGACGTGGTGTATGTGAGCCCGACGGTACGCCTCTTCGATTGGCCGGCCCGGATCGATGGCGTCGAGCGCACGCTCGAGTTCATCGCACTCACCATCAGTGCCTGCTCGGACATCCGCTACGACGCGGTGGAGCAAGCCATCACGCCCGCCGCCGACGCGGCGTTTGTACGCGTGCAGTTCGACTGGACTCAGGGCACGGACCGGTTGCGATCGACGTACGTGGTGATCTACCGCTATCGCGACGGCCGGATCGCCCGCCAGGAGCTGTACTACGACCCGAGCGGATCGTTGGAGCGACTCGCAGTCGGTTGAGCGCTAAATCAGTCCTAAATCAGTCCAGGTAGTCCCGCAGGACCTGGGAACGGCTGGGGTGGCGCAGCTTTGACATCGTCTTGGACTCGATCTGGCGGATGCGCTCGCGGGTCACACCGTAGACCTGCCCGATCTCGTCGAGGGTACGGGGCTGGCCGTCGGTGAGGCCGAAGCGCAGTCGTACTACGCCGGCTTCGCGCTCCGACAGCGTCTCGAGCACCGACTGCAGCTGGTCTTGCAGCAAAGTGAATGACACCGCGTCGACGGCGACCACCGCTTCACTGTCTTCGATGAAGTCGCCGAGCTGGCTGTCACCCTCATCGCCGATGGTCTGGTCCAACGAGATCGGCTCGCGGGCGTATTGCTGGATTTCTAGCACCTTCTCGGGCGTGATGTCCATCTCCTTGGCCAACTCCTCAGGGGAGGGCTCGCGGCCCAGATCCTGGAGCAGCTCGCGCTGGATGCGGCCCAGCTTGTTGATCACCTCGACCATGTGCACCGGGATGCGGATGGTGCGAGCCTGATCGGCCATGGCGCGGGTGATGGCCTGGCGGATCCACCACGTCGCGTACGTGGAGAACTTGTAGCCCTTTGTGTAGTCGAACTTCTCGACCGCTCGGATCAGGCCGAGGTTGCCTTCCTGGATGAGGTCGAGGAACGCCATTCCGCGGCCCGTGTACCGCTTGGCCAGCGAAACCACCAACCGCAGGTTGGCTTCCAGCAAATGGTTCTTCGCCCGGTCGCCGTCGCGGCAGATCCACATCATGTCGCGGCGCTGCGCGGCCGGCAATTTGTCGCCGCGCTCGGTCAGCTCGGTCATCAGCTGCGTGGCGTACAGGCCGGCTTCGATCCGCTTTGCCAGCTCGACCTCTTCCTCCGCGTTAAGCAGCGCCACCTTGCCGATCTGCTTCAGGTACGCGCGAACAGAGTCCGCCGAGGCAGTGAGCTCGGCGTCCTTGCGGGCCTGACGCAACGCCTCGGATTCATCTTCGTCCCAGACGAAATCGCCGGAGGCCTTGTCCTTTTCGGTGGGCTCGGCGATCTCCTCTTCGTCGGCGGCAGTCCCGTCGGGCGCGGCGTCCGTTGCGGCCCCGGCTTCCACGCCGTCGGCGGTGTCACCAGTGTCGAGGTCTGCGTCGACGACCACCACGTCGTCCTCGAGGTCCTCGAGATTGAGGTCGACGGCGTCGATGTCTTCGATGTCCTCGCCGGGTTCACCCTCGAGGTCGGGTTCGGCGTCGAGTTCCTCGACTTCAACGTGGGAGCCGTCGGTGTCGACGGTATCCGGGCCGGCTGCGGGATCCTCCGGAGCGGCTTGGCGCGCCGCTTTCGTTCCGCGGGTGGACGGCGCCTTTGCAGCGACGCTCTTGGCCGACGTTTTCTTGGTGGTGTCGGTTGCCGCTGTGGCCTCGTGCCCCTTTGTCGATTTAGTCGCCTTGGTGGCCTTAGCGGCCTTGGTGGCCTTGGTGGCCCGCGGTGCCGCTGGTGCTGCCTTGGCGGCCCGTTTTGCCGGGGCGGAGCCGTTGGCGGCCTTGGCCGCCGATCGCTTAGCGGGGGACGATGGAGACTTCGTGGCGGTGCGTTTCACCGGCTCATCGGTTGCCGGGCTGGCCTTCGTCGCTGCCACTTACACCCCTTCGGTCGGACTCACTTCCGGTGGGTTTGGGCATGGTTAACCGAAAGTGTCTGCTATGTCGAATGTCGGCGTTGATCTAAGCGTGAGTACTCGCACGCTATCAGTCGGGCTGTCGCCGAGGACCATTGTAACGACAGTGCGCGGTCGTGCCTTCCTACCGGGCAAAATTCAGTGCGTCACATCGGAGGTCGCAGCCATGGCCGCGCCCACTATGCCCGCCGTGTTCTCCAAGGTGGCGGCCACCACTGGGGTGCGGTTTTCGAGCAGTGGCAGCCATTTGTCGGCCTTACGGCTGATGCCGCCGCCCGCGATGAACAAATCCGGCCAGATCGCGTTCTCGATGGCCACCAGCACCCTGGTCACCTGCTTGGCCCACTTTTCGTAGCTCCAATTGTTTTTCTCTTTGACCGATGACGCCGCTCGTTGCTCGGCCTCGCTACCGCCGACCTCGAGATGTCCGAGCTCGGTGTTGGGTATCAGCGTGCCGTTGTGGATGACCGCCGAGCCGATTCCGGTGCCGAATGTCAGCAGCACAACCAAACCGGAGTGGTCTCTGCCCGCCCCGTAGCGCGCCTCGGCAAGCCCGGCCGCGTCGGCATCGTTGAGGATCGTGACCTCCTGGCCGCCCAGCTCGGCGCTGATCACGTCGCGGGCGTTGGTCCCGATCCAGGACTTGTCCACGTTGGCCGCTGTCTGAACGACGCCGTCGGTGACGACGCCGGGATAGGTCACCCCGAGCGGGCCAGTCCATCCCGATTCCTTGACTACCTCGGCGATGGTCTTGGCGACCGCCGACGGCGTCGCCGGTTGCGGGGTCAGCAGCTTGATCCGATCGCCGATCAACAGCCCGGTGTCCATGTCGACGATGCCGCCCTTGATGCCGCTGCCACCGACGTCGACGCCATATCCACGACGCTGCGGCGTGCCAGCGACTGTGACGGCGCTGGGGATATCCGTGGTCGACTCGGTGGTGGTCATCGAAACTCCTCAGCGAGGCTAGGCTGTCCGCTCACCTTAGCCCGGCGACGATGCGGCTTGCGGCCGCTGAGGAGCCGGGCACTTAGGTCAAGCCCGGTGCTGGGCTGGTTTGAGGCGTCTGCGCAGCCGCGGCGACTGTGATGCGATAGAGCGGTGACGCGACCTGACGACGAGCCCGCGCTGTTGCGGTCAGTGGCCGAAACACTGGCCACCGAGGCCGCTGAGTTCGTAAGACGTCGCCGCGCCGAGGTGTTCGGCACCGACGCGGGCACGGCCGGCGATGGCGCGGTGCGGTCGAAAAGCACTCCGACGGATCCGGTGACGATCGTCGACACCGAGACAGAACGGCTCTTGCGAGATCGGTTGGCTCAACTACGGCCCGGTGACCCAATACTCGGGGAGGAGGGTGGTGGACCCGCCGATCCCTCGGCTACGCCCAGTGACGCGGTCACCTGGGTGCTCGATCCCATCGATGGCACAGTGAATCTCGTCTACGGCATCCCGGCCTACGCGGTGTCGGTCGCGGCGCAGGTTGACGGCGTGTCGGTGGCCGGTGCGGTCGCTGACGTCGTCGCCGGCCGGGTGTACTCGGCGGCGACCGGCCTTGGCGCCCACGTGATCGACGGGCACCGGACGGAGCCGTTGTGGTGCGCTGCCGTCGAGGATTTGTCGATGTCGTTGCTGGGCACCGGTTTCGGCTACTCCAGGCGGCGCCGTACAAGCCAGGCGGCGTTGTTGGCGCGAATGCTGCCGGTGGTCCGCGATGTGCGTCGCATCGGCTCCGCGGCACTCGACCTGTGCATGGTCGCGGAGGGCCGGCTGGACGCCTACTACGAGCACGGACTGCAGGTGTGGGATCGCGCGGCCGGTGCGCTGATCGCGGCCGAGGCAGGGGCCCGCGTGTTGGCGCCTCCACCCAACGACCCGGCGGGCAGCGCCGCATTGGTGGTGGCCGCCGCGCCCGGAATCGCCGACGAGCTGTTGGCGGCGCTGGCACGGTTCAACGGCCTAGAGCCGCTCCCGGGCTGAGCTGACCCGTCAGCAGCTGCTGGTGTGAATCTTTGTCAGCAGCGTGGGATCTGACGGCCCGGTGGCGCCGGGGCGCAGGCTGGCGAGCACGGCATCAATGTCGTCGTTGTGCGCCAGCGCGCTGAAGTCTGTGCCGAGAGCGAGGTCGACGGAGTCGTCGGCGCGGTTGTCGTTGAACAGTTCCGTGCACGGCGCGACCAGCCACACCGCGGCCGCGGTGGCTTGCCCGGCCGTACCGAAGCGGATCTGGCCCTGGCAGTTCAGCCGGGTGCCGGCATAGATCGGGTCGTTTGCGGCGGTCGGCTGCGCGAAGCCCAAGTCTTTCATCGCCCCTGCGACGTCGGCGGCTTGTCCACCGCGGCCGCTGGCGTTGAGGACACGGACCTTGGCGTCGCTGAGTTTCGCGGGTGTGACATCCATCATCACGGCGCGCGGCACTTGGTCACCGAGCTGGGCCGGTGCCGACCCGGTCGGCTGCGGCGGTGGGTTGCACACCACGGCCTCGTGCACCTTCGCCGGACGCGTCAGCGCCACGGTCCACACCACGCCCGTCACCAACACCAGGAAAGCCACTACGAAAATGGCGGGCCGGGGATTGCGTCGCCGAAAGGGCCGACCGTGCCTGTCGAAAGCGGTACCCTCGGTGATTTGTGCGACCACAGCTGCACTCTAAACGCACTGGTTGAGGCTCAAGGCGGGGATCGAACCGAGGGTGTGACGTAAATCACACGTTAAGGGTCTGTGATACGGGCACGAATCATTTGGTGGATGCGTTCGACGCTGGTACAAAGCGTTGCTTGAGGTAACGCAGGCATATGAGGGGATAGGGCAATGCCTACCGACTATGACGCTCCGCGGCGCACCGAGACTGACGATGTCTCGGAAGATTCGCTGGAGGAGCTCAAAGCACGACGGAACGAGGCGGCCTCGGCGGTGGTCGACGTAGACGAATCCGAATCCGCTGAATCTTTCGAGCTGCCCGGCGCTGACCTGTCTGGTGAAGAGCTGTCCGTTCGTGTCATTCCGAAGCAGGCCGACGAGTTCACCTGCTCGAGTTGTTTCCTGGTGCAACACCGCAGCCGTCTTGCCAGTGAGAAGAACGGCGTGATGATCTGTACCGACTGCGCAGCCTGATCGGTCAACTGCGCAATGCCGACAGCACCCGCTCCGGGTGACGGCAGCTCACCAGCCAGTAGGGCGTCGGGTCGTCCGGGTCGTCGAGGACGACAAGAACCATCGGTCCGACCCACGCCCGATGCAGAACATAGGCTGCGGGGTCGAGCTGGCGGCCCAGGGCTGCCGACTTTGCCGAGCGGGCTATCTCGGCGGACCGGGCGATCACTTTGACCGGTAGGTGCGCTTCGCCGGCCCACAGCTCCACTCCGTTGTCGCCGTCGGTGACGCGGATTTCAATCCGGCCCAGCCACAACAGCGCCGCGGCCGCCACCGTGAACAGCATCGCGAACGGCAGCCAGTCGGGTAGGGCGCCAACACCCAGGTTGACTTCGAAAGCGACCAGCGCCGCCGGCGCGAAGGCCAGTGGCCACCACCACCATGGCACCCACAGTCGTTCGCGATATCGCACGCTGTGCGGCGCGACGCGCGTACCGGACACGCGGTCAAGGGTAGTCTGTGGCCCCGTGTCGACCAGTCTGGCCATTGTCCGCCTCGACCCCGAACTCCCGCTGCCCAGCCGCGCCCATGACGGCGACGCCGGGGTCGATCTCTACAGCGCAGAAGACGTGAAGCTGGTCCCGGGGCAACGTGCCCTGGTGCGAACGGGCGTCGCGGTCGCCATTCCGTTCGGAATGGTGGGCTTGGTCCACCCGCGCTCGGGATTGGCCGCGCGAGTGGGGCTTTCGATCGTCAACAGCCCGGGCACCATCGACGCGGGCTACCGCGGCGAGATCAAGGTTGCGCTGATCAATCTCGACCCGGCCGAGCCCATCGTGGTGCACCGCGGCGACCGCATCGCCCAGTTGCTGGTGCAGCGAGTCGAATTGGTGGAGCTGGTTGAGGTCTCGTCGTTTGACGAGGCCGGGCTGGCGGAAACATCCCGTGGCGACGGTGGTCACGGTTCCTCCGGAGGACATGCGAGTTTGTGACCGCCGGCGACGATGCAGAGCGGAGCGATGATGAGGAGCGGCGCTTGTGATGGCATTCGGTAAACGCTCAGACAAAGACGACAGCGAACACACGTCCGCCGGGCCGGCCGGCGAGCACGCCGAACCGGACGACGACATCGAGGCGCAGGCTGCTGCTGAGCAAGCAGACGACGAGCTCGAGGGCCCGTTTGACATCGACGACTTCGACGACCCCGCGGTCGCCGAGTTGGCCCGACTCGACCTGGGCTCGGTACTCATTCCGATGCCGGAGGCCGGTCAGCTGCAGGTCGAGCTGACCGAGACCGGTGTGCCGAGCGCGGTGTGGGTCGTCACACCCAATGGTCGGTTCACCATCGCCGCCTACGCGGCGCCGAAGACGGGCGGCCTGTGGCGTGAGGTGGCCGGCGAACTCGCCGAGTCGTTGCGCAAGGACTCGGCCCAAGTCAGCATCAAGGACGGCCGGTGGGGTCGAGAAGTGGTCGGCACCGCCACCGGTGTGGTGCGCTTCATCGGGGTCGACGGCTATCGCTGGATGATCCGCTGCGTCATCAACGGCCCGCACGAGACCATCGACGCGTTGGACCAGGAGGCGCGTGCGGCGTTGGCCGACACCGTGGTTCGCCGCGGCACCACACCGCTGCCGGTACGGACGCCTTTGGCCGTGCAGCTCCCCGAGCCGATGGCAGAACAGCTGCGGGCGGCCGCGGCCGCGCAGCAGGCCCAGCAAGAGGACGGGGCGCAGCAGCCGCCCAACGAGCCCGCCGCGCGCCGAAGCGCCGAGGGATCGGCCATGCAGCAGCTGCGCACCACAACCGGCGGTTAGTCGGGCGATTGGCGCGGCGCCGGCAGGCAGCTACAGGTCGGCGAGCGCGGCCAAGCAGGCCGCGCCCAGTGCGGCCGACTCCGTGCCGAATTGGTCCAGCGTCAGCGTGCGGAGCGCCGCGCGCGGCGCCGCGGCGACCCAGTCGACGGCGACCTGCAACGGATGGATGGGATCGTCGACCGCGGCGGCCACCGCCAGCGGTGCGGCCAGCCGGGTCAGGTCGGCGCAGCTCGGCGCGACGTAGGCCGCCGCTTCTTCCATGGCGTCGGGCAATTGTGGCCACTGGGCACGCCACGACCGGGTCAGCTCGTCGGCCAACCACGGCGGGCTGGATGCCCGCATTTGCGTGGTCGCCGCCGCCAAACCGTCGGCACGCAGCTGGGACGCCGAATACCGCGCCGCCAGGGCCGCTGGTGCGGCCCCGGGGGCGCCGGCCCAGGCCGGCAGTGCGGCCAGGACGGCAATCGTGTGATCGGGATGGGCCAGCGCCCACGCGGCCGCCACCGCGGCGCCGATCGAGACACCGCCGACGGCGATCGGCCCCTCGCGTGCGGCGTCATCCAGGGCGGACACGTAGCCGTGGATCAACCGACCGGGCTGGGGCGGCGGGGCCGCCAGCAACGCGCCGGCCTCAGCCAGTGGGCCGGAAAACGCCCGATTGACGTAGACGTCATCGGATCCGGTGCCGGGCAACACCACCGTCGTGACACCGCGCAGATCGACAGTCACCCCTCGATAGTGCCCGGCGGTCAAGCGTGCTCCAACATCGCGTTTGGTTCGGTTTGGCGCCGGGGAACCAAGAGGTCTACGGTTTCCGTTGGCATAGTTGGAACGCCGAATCTTCAGCATCGTCAGGAGTGGCCATGGGGGCCCATGGGTATCTGCGCCGGCTTACCCGTCGGCTCACGGAGGACCCGCAGCAACGCGACTCCGAGGAGTTGTCCGACGAAGTCACAAGCACCGGCGCGCAACGTGCGATCGACTGCGAGCGTGGCCAGGAGGTCACCATGGTCGGCACGTTGCGCAGCGTGGAAACCAATGGCAAGGGTTGTCCCGGCGGAGTGCGCGCCGAGTTTTTCGACGGTAGCGACACCGTCACGCTGGTCTGGTTGGGTCAACGCCGCATACCCGGCATCGACTCGGGCCGCAAGCTGCGGGTGCGGGGCCGGTTGGGCAAGCTGGAGAATGGGGCTAAGGCCATGTACAACCCGCACTACGAAATTCAGCGGTGACCGTCTCCAGCGAATCTGGGACAATCCCCCGACACATTCGACAGTCTGATTCACCGGAGCGCCGTGAACGCTGAACGCACCAGCCCACAACGCCTACTGGCACAGCTAGGCGGGGTGAGTGGTGTCATCTACTCATCGCTGCCGGTGGTGACCTTTGTGGCCGTTTCGAGCCTCTCTGGCTTGTTTCCCGCAATCGGGTCGGCGCTGGGCGTGGCCGTACTGGTGTTGCTGTGGTGCCTGATTCGGCGCGAATCGATGCAGCCGGCATTGTCCGGGTTCGCCGGCGTCGGCGTCTGCGCCCTGATCGCTTACATAGTGGGGCAGTCCAAGGGCTACTTCCTGCTGGGCATCTGGATGTCGTTGCTGTGGGCTGCGGTCTTCGCGGCGTCGGTTTTGATCCGCCGGCCCCTGGCCGGCTATGCCTGGAGCTGGGCCACCGGGCGTGACCGCGGCTGGCGCGATGCCCCGAGGGCCGTCTACGCGTTCGACATCGCCTCGCTCTGCTGGATGTTGGTATTCGGCGCCCGGTTCGTGGTCCAGCTGGTCCTGTACGACGCCAACCAGACCGGTTGGTTGGGGGTGGCGCGGATCGGGATGGGCTGGCCGCTTACCGGGTTGGCCGCGCTGGCGACATACGCGGCGATCAGGGCCGCTCAGCGCGCCATGTCCAGCGCAGACGATGCCGCTGACAGTGCCGGTGCCGTTGCCGGCGGCGGCCGGCTGGACGCGGATACCGGTCGCGGTTAGTCGTCGAGGGGCGGGGGGCCCGGCAGCAGCAGCTTGCGCAGATCCTCTTCGACCTCGGCGACCGCGACGAACAGCAGCTCGTCGCCCCCTTCCAGCGGCTCGTCGGCCTCCGGCACGATGACCCGCGGGCCGCGCAGGATCGTTACGAGCGCGGCATCCCGCGGCAGCTGCAGTCGGCGCACCGGCTTGCCGCCCCACGGCGTGTCGTCGGGCAGGGTGATCTCGACCAGGTTGGCCTGGCCCCTGCGGAACTCCATGAGTCGTACCAGATCACCGACGGCGAAGGCCTCCTCGATCAGCGAAGCCAGCATGCGTGGCGTGGATACCGCCACGTCCACGCCCCAGGCGTCGGTGAACAGCCATTCGTTGCGGGGATCGTTGACCCGGGCCACCACCCGGGGTACCGCGAACTCGGTCTTGGCGAGCAGGCTGAGCACCACGTTGACCTTGTCATCACCGGTCGCGGCGACAACCACGTCGAAATCCTCGAGGTGCACCGACTCCAGCAGGCTCAGCTCGCAGGCATCGCCCAACTGCCAGTCCGCGGCGGGGATGGCGTCGACGTCGACGTGCTCGGGGTTGCGCTCCAGCAGGGTCACGTTGTGGCCGTTGGTGAGGAGCTCGCGCGCAACCGAGCGGCCGACCGCGCCGGCCCCGGCGACAGCAATTTTCATTTGCGTCGCTCCTCGAACCCGGCCCCTAATCTGGCCAAGCCGGCTTCTTCGTCGTCGCCGGTCTTCATTTGCGTCGCTCCTTAAGACAGTCGTTCGGGTTCATTGAAGGTCTTCACTGGGCGGCAAGGCGGCGATGGCCACCGCCTCGGCGGCGCGGCCGGATATCGCGGCGAGGTAGACCTGATCGCCGGCCTGGATGACGGTTTTCGGCTCGGGCAGCACACCGGTTCCGAACCGGATCAAGAACGCCACCCGGGCGCCGGTGGCCTGCTCCAGATCGGTCGCCCGATGCCCCACCCAGTCCTCGTGCAAGTCGACCTCGGAGACGGCGACGGTACCCGTCGGATCACGCCACTTGGCCGTCTCGCCTTCCCGGGTCAGCACGTTGAACAGGCGATCGGTGGTCCAGGGCACCGTGGCGATGGTGGGAATGCCGAGGCGCTCGTAGACCTCAGCCCGCTTGGCGTCGTAAATCCGGGCGACGACGCGCTGGACACCGAAGGTCTCCCGGGCCAGCCGCGCGGAGATGATGTTGGAGTTGTCTCCCGATGACACCGCGGCGAAGGCGTCGGCTTCCTCGATGCCCGCCCGCAGCAGCACGTCTCGGTCGAACCCCTGGCCCAGCACCCGCTCCCCGGTGAATTCCGGGCTGAGCCGGTTGAAGGCGGCGCTGTCCCGGTCGATGACCGCCACGTCGTGGCCGATTCGAGAGAGCCCATCGGCCAACGACGAGCCCACCCGGCCGCACCCCATCACAACCACCCGCACTTGAGTCCTCTCGGCTGTGTCCTGCGCTCTTCAATCGGCTATCCAGGTTGGCCAGCCGATTTTGGTCCGTCCCCGACATTCTCGCCTACGAAACGCCGGCAAGCCCTGGTGGGCTTACCCTTGGCACTCGTGACCAAACTTTCAACCGCCACGCGCCGGTTGCTTATCGGTCGCCCGTTTCGCAGCGACCGGCTGAGTCACACCCTGCTGCCGAAGCGGATCGCCTTGCCGGTGTTCGCTTCCGATGCACTCTCGTCGGTGGCGTACGCACCCGAGGAGGTCTTCCTGATGCTCTCGGTGGCCGGGGTGGCCGCCTACGCGCTGACACCGTGGATTGGGCTTGCGGTGGCCGCGGTCATGTTGGTCGTGGTGGCCAGTTACCGGCAGAACGTGCATGCCTACCCCTCGGGTGGCGGCGACTACGAGGTGGTCACCACCAACCTCGGCGACACTGCCGGCCTCGTGGTCGCCAGTGCGCTGATGGTGGATTACGTTCTCACCGTTGCTGTTTCGACGGCATCGGCGATGTCGAACATCGGCTCGGCGATCCCCATCGTGGCCGAACACAAGGTGTCCTTCTGTGTGGCCGCGATCCTGCTGGTGATGGCGATGAATCTGCGCGGGGTACGCGAGTCGGGGGTGGCGTTTGCCGTCCCGACGTACGGGTTCATCATCGGCATCGTCATCATGATCGGCTGGGGCTTGTTCCGGATTTATGCGTTGGGTAATCCGCTGCGGGCGGAATCCGCTGGTTTCCAGATGCACGCCGCGCATGGCCAGGTTGTCGGTTTCGCTTTGGCGTTCCTGGTGGCGCGGTCGTTCTCGTCAGGGTGTGCGGCGCTGACCGGGGTCGAGGCGATCAGCAACGGGGTACCGGCGTTTCAAAAACCCAAGTCGCGAAACGCCGCAACGACCCTGCTGATGCTGGGTGCAATCGCGGTGACCCTGTTGATGGGCATCATCGCATTGGCCCAGAAGATCGGGGTTCAGCTCGTCGAGGATCCCGCAACGCAACTGTCCGGCGCACCGCCGAACTATTACCAGAAGACGTTGGTCACGCAGCTGGCCGAGACCGTCTTCGGCAGCTTCCACATCGGGTTCCTGTTGATCGCGACGGTGACCGCACTCATCCTGGTGCTGGCGGCCAACACCGCGTTCAACGGGTTCCCGGTACTCGGTTCCGTGCTGGCGCAGCATAGCTACCTTCCGCGCCAATTGCACACCCGCGGAGACCGTTTGGCGTTCTCCAACGGAATCCTGTTTCTGTCGGCGGCGGCTCTCGCGGCGATCATCGCCTTCCGCGCGGAGCTGTCCGCGCTGATCCAGCTGTACATCGTCGGGGTATTCATCTCGTTCACGCTAAGCCAGATCGGCATGGTCCGGCACTGGACCCGGTTGCTGCGCACCACTGCCGATCCGCGGGCGCGGCGCAAGATGATGCGCTCGCGGGTGGTCAATACGGTCGGCTTGGTGTCTACCGGCGCGGTGTTGTTCGTCGTGCTGATCACCAAGTTCCTTGCCGGGGCGTGGATCGCCATCGTGGCGATGAGTGCGCTGTTCCTCTTCATGAAGCTGATCCGCAAGCACTACGACACCGTCAACCGGGAATTGGAGGAGCAAGCCGCCGCCCAACACGACGTGGTGTTGCCCAGCCGCAATCACGCCTTGGTGTTGGTGTCGAAGTTGCATCTGCCGACGTTGCGGGCCGTGGCCTACGCGCGTGCGACGCGTCCCGACGCGCTCGAAGCGATCACGGTCAGCGTCGACGACGTGGAAACCCGTGCGCTGGTACGGGCCTGGGAGCACAGCGATGTCAGCGTGCCACTCAAGGTGATCGCATCCCCGTACCGTGAAATCACCCGCCCGGTACTGGATTACGTCAAACGGGTCAGCAAAGAGTCCCCGCGCACGGTAGTCACGGTTTTCATCCCGGAGTATGTGGTGGGCCATTGGTGGGAGCAGGTGCTGCACAACCAAAGCGCGCTGCGGCTCAAGGGCCGGTTGCTGTTCATGTCCGGCGTGATGGTGACTTCGGTTCCCTGGCAACTGAATTCGTCGGAGCGACTCAAGACATTCCACCCGCACGCGGCCCCCGGCGACGCACGCCGTGGAATCTTCGATTGAGTGCCGAGTCGACGCCCGACCTGAATGGGGCGAGGCCACCGTTTGGCGGGGAACTGACGGTAGTGACCGGTGCTCCCGCCAACGGCGGCAGCTGCGTGGCACACCACGAGGGCCGGGTCGTGTTCGTCCGCCACGCGCTGCCCGGCGAGCGCGTGCGGGTGCGCGTCACCGCGGACCGCGGCTCCTATTGGCACGCAGAGGTTATCGAGGTGATCGAGCCGTCGCCCGATCGCATCGCGTCACTGTGCCCGATCGCCGGGGTGGACGGTGCCGGGTGCTGCGATCTGGCGTTTGCCCTGCCGGAGGCGACCCGGGTGCTCAAGGCGCAGGTGGTGACCAACCAGTTGCAACGGCTGGGCGGACACCGCTGGAGTGGCGAGGCTGAACCGCTTTCGGATTCCGGCCCCACCGGCTGGCGCACCCGGGTCCGGCTCGAGGTCGGCGCCGATGGCAGACCCGGCTTTCACCGGTACCACAGCGACGAGCTCGTGACCGACCTGCGCTGCGCGCAGTTGCCGGCCGGCATGCTGGACGGGCTGGCCGTCGCGGACTGGCCGCCGACCGCCCAGCTGCACGTGGCCGTCGACGACGACGGCCAGCGGCACGTGGTGCGGACCATCCGGCAGGGCAAGCGGACCGAGACCAAGGTGGTGGAAGGCGGCTACGAGGCGGTCCAGCGGGTGGGTGCACGCAGCTGGCGGGTGCCGGTGACAGCGTTCTGGCAGGCACATCGGGACGCGGCGGAGGTCTACAGCGGTCTGGTCGCCGATTGGGCGCAGCCCGGTTCCGGCATGACCGTCTGGGATCTCTACTGCGGCACAGGCGTTTTCGCCGCTGCGCTCGGCGATGCCGTCGGGGCACCGGGGCGGGTGTTGACCGTCGACACCTCGCGCGCGGCGACGCGCGCCGCCCGGGCCGCATTGGCCGATCTGCCACAGGTGGACGTCGTCACGGATTCGGTGCGACGGGCGCTGGCGGTGCAACGAGCCGGCGCCGACGTGGCGGTGTTGGATCCGCCGCGCGCGGGTGCCGGGCGCGACGTCATCGACCTACTGGCAGCCGCCGGGGTCCCTCGCGTGGTGCACATCGGCTGTGAGGCAGCGTCTTTCGCGCGGGACATCGGCCTTTACCTCGGCCATGGCTACGTCGTCGACAAGATCAAGGTGTTCGACGCATTTCCGCTGACCCACCACACCGAATGCATTGCGCTGCTGACCCGTTAGGGCTAGGCGGCGCGGCGCCGAGACTGCGGTCACGGTGTGCGCCGACCCCCAGCGTGCTGCGGTGGGCGCAGGCTCGGTGCCACCGACGCAGGCTCGACTCACCTCGGGTGGTTCTGACATCCTCTGGCCTCCCCGCCAAGCTCAACGCAGAAGGCGCGTCAGATCAAGACGAGATCCACCATTTCCGGGCAGCTCCGAGCGGTCTGGTTGCGCCGGGGTGGCGATGACGGCGGTGACGCGGGTGCCGCGTCCGGGGGCGGTGTCGATAACGAGGTTCCCGCCGATGGCTGACAGGCGGTCGGTCATATTGGTCAACCCGGTGCCGACGGTCGCGGGGTCGAATCCGCGGCCGGTGTCGCTGATCGTGAGGGTAAGCATCCGGTCGTCGGCGCGGGCCGTGATCGTGACCGTGGTGTCGGGGCCGCCGTGTTTGGCGGCATTCTGCAGCGCTTCGCCGCAGCAGAAATACAGGGCGGTCTCGATCGACGCGGGGTAGCGGCCGAGGTCCTGCAGGTTCAGCTGTACGGGGACCGGGGCGTGCGCGGCGGCCGCGGGTAAGGCTCGGGCCAGACCGCCGCTGACGAGCAGCGGGGGGTAAATCCCGTGGGCGAGTCTGCGGATTTCGGCGATCGCGGTCTCTACCAGCCCGGACGCTTCGGTGAGCAGTGGCTGATATCGGTCGT
>NZ_JBKQOI010000267.1:0-12619 GCF_052145595.1 Mycobacterium sp.
CGATGGGGCACTGGATTCGCGGCGCCGTCAACTAGAGTCATTAGTTAACCGCTACGTCCACCGCGAGGCACTGAAGGGCGATCGCCATGGCAGCTCCGGAACGGCCGTCGGCGGCTGGGCGCCAGCGTGCGGGCAAATCGGCTTCGCGCCCGGCCAAGCTGAGCCGCGAGGGCATCGTCGACGGCGCACTGACCTTCCTGGACCGGGAGGGCTGGGACTCGCTGACCATCAACGCGTTGGCGACGCAGCTGGGGACCAAGGGCCCGTCGCTGTACAACCACGTGGACAGCCTGGAGGACCTGCGCCGAGCGGTGCGGATTCGGGTCATCGACGACATCATCAGGATGCTGAACAGGGTCGGCGAGGGTCGCGCCCGCGACGACGCCGTGCTCGTCACGGCCGGCGCCTACCGCAGCTACGCCCATCACCACCCAGGCCGGTATTCGGCGTTCACCCGGATGCCGCTCGGCGGTGATGACCCCGAGTACGCGGCGGCGACCCGGGGCGCGGCCGCACCGGTGATTTCCGTGTTGTCCTCCTACGGTCTTGACGGTGACGAGGCCTTCTACGCGGCGCTGGAATTCTGGTCGGCGCTGCATGGCTTTGTGCTGCTGGAGATGACCGGCGTGATGGACGACATCGACACCGACGCGCTGTTTTCCGACATGGTGCTGCGGCTGGCGACGGGTCTGGACAGGCGCACCGCGCGCGACGGCGCTGCCCCGAATTAGGACAGAATTAGGAGACCGGCCGCCGCTTTGACCTGCGAGACCGGCGACGGGTATCGTGGTAGCTCGTGCCTGGCGGCTTACGGCGCCTGACGTAAGGAAGTGGATGCCGGGCTAATTCGCATGTCCACGACGCAACGGATTTGATCCAGTGCTTGGCGCATGCGACACACCCGGCCGCGGGGTACTCGGACGGGTCGAAACTGCAGTACACAGACTTAAAGAGCTTGACCAGAACACGAACGCCAACACAGAAAGCCGGTAGATGCCAACCATTCAGCAGCTGGTCCGCAAGGGTCGTCGGGACAAGATCGCAAAGGTCAAGACCGCGGCTCTGAAGGGCAGCCCGCAGCGCCGTGGCGTATGCACCCGCGTGTACACCACCACTCCGAAGAAGCCGAACTCGGCGCTTCGGAAGGTTGCGCGCGTGAAGCTGACGAGTCAGGTCGAGGTCACGGCCTACATCCCCGGCGAGGGCCACAACCTGCAGGAGCACTCGATGGTGCTGGTGCGTGGTGGCCGAGTCAAGGACCTGCCCGGCGTGCGGTACAAGATCATCCGCGGTTCGCTCGACACCCAGGGTGTCAAGAACCGCAAGCAGGCTCGCAGCCGTTACGGCGCCAAGAAGGAGAAGAGCTGATGCCGCGCAAGGGACCCGCGCCCAAGCGTCCGTTAGTCAACGACCCTGTCTACGGATCGCAGCTAGTCACCCAGCTGGTGAACAAGGTTTTGCTCAAGGGGAAGAAATCGCTCGCCGAGCGCATTGTTTATGGTGCGCTGGAGAACGCCCGGGAGAAGACAGGTACCGACCCCGTGATCACGCTCAAGCGTGCTCTCGACAACGTCAAGCCCGCCCTGGAGGTGCGTAGCCGCCGCGTCGGTGGTGCTACCTATCAGGTGCCGGTCGAGGTGCGTCCGGACCGGTCCACCACGCTGGCGCTGCGCTGGCTTGTCAGCTTCTCGCGGCAACGCCGGGAGAAGACCATGATCGAGCGGCTGGCAAACGAGATTCTGGATGCCAGCAATGGCCTCGGGGCCTCCGTCAAGCGGCGTGAGGACACCCACAAGATGGCCGAGGCCAACCGCGCCTTCGCGCATTATCGCTGGTAGATCGCTCCGGCGACGATGCCGGAGCCGTAACTGCTGCGAATTAAAAGCTAACCAAGCAATCGAAAGAGTGGGAAGACTTCTGTGGCACAGAAGGACGTGCTGACCGACCTGAGCAAGGTCCGAAACTTCGGCATCATGGCGCACATCGATGCCGGTAAAACCACGACTACCGAGCGGATCCTGTACTACACCGGCATCAACTACAAGATCGGTGAGGTCCACGACGGCGCCGCCACCATGGACTGGATGGAGCAGGAGCAGGAACGCGGGATCACCATCACCTCCGCGGCGACGACGACGTTCTGGAAAGACAACCAGCTCAACATCATCGACACGCCCGGCCACGTCGACTTCACCGTCGAGGTGGAGCGCAACCTGCGGGTGCTCGACGGGGCCGTCGCCGTGTTCGACGGCAAAGAGGGTGTCGAACCGCAGTCCGAGCAGGTCTGGCGGCAGGCCGACAAGTACGACGTCCCGCGCATCTGCTTCGTCAACAAGATGGACAAGATCGGCGCGGACTTCTACTTCTCGGTCCGCACCATGGAGGAGCGGCTCGGGGCCAACGCCGTGCCGATCCAGCTACCGATCGGTGCCGAGGGCGACTTCGAGGGCGTCGTCGACCTGGTCGAGATGAACGCCAAGGTCTGGCGCGGCGAGACGAAGCTGGGCGAGACCTACGACACCATCGAGATCCCGGCCGACCTCGCCGAGAAGGCCGAGGAATACCGCACCAAGCTGCTCGAGGTCGTCGCGGAGACCGACGAGGAGCTGCTGGAGAAGTACCTCGGCGGCGAAGAACTGACCGTCGACGAGATCAAGGGCGCGATCCGCAAGCTGACGATCGCCTCCGAGATCTATCCGGTGCTGTGCGGCAGCGCGTTCAAGAACAAGGGCGTGCAGCCGATGCTCGACGCCGTTGTCGACTACCTGCCGTCGCCGCTGGACGTCCCACCCGCCATCGGGCACGCCCCCGGCAAGGAGGACGAGGAGATCGTCCGGCACGCGACGACCGACGAGCCGTTCGCCGCGCTGGCGTTCAAGATCGCCACGCACCCGTTCTTCGGCAAGTTGACCTACATCCGCGTGTACTCGGGCACCGTCGAGTCGGGCAGCCAGGTCATCAACGCCACCAAGGGCAAGAAGGAGCGCCTGGGCAAGCTGTTCCAGATGCACTCCAACAAGGAGAACCCCGTCGAAAGGGCCAGTGCCGGCCACATCTACGCGGTGATCGGCCTGAAGGACACCACCACCGGTGACACTCTGAGCGACCCGAACCACCAGGTCGTCCTCGAGTCGATGACCTTCCCCGACCCGGTGATCGAGGTGGCCATCGAGCCCAAGACCAAGAGCGACCAGGAGAAGCTGAGCCTGTCGATCCAGAAGCTCGCCGAAGAGGACCCGACCTTCAAGGTGCACCTGGACCAGGAGACCGGCCAGACCGTGATCGGCGGCATGGGCGAGCTGCACCTGGACATCCTGGTGGACCGCATGCGCCGCGAGTTCAAGGTCGAGGCCAATGTCGGCAAGCCGCAGGTCGCGTACAAGGAGACGATCCGCCGCTTGGTGGACAACGTGGAATACACCCACAAGAAGCAAACCGGCGGCTCGGGCCAGTTCGCCAAGGTGATCATCAAACTCGAGCCGTTCACCGGCGAAGACGGCGCCACCTACGAGTTCGTGAACAAGGTCACCGGTGGCCGCGTGCCCCGCGAGTACATCCCGTCGGTGGACGCCGGCGCGCAGGACGCCATGCAGTACGGCGTGCTGGCCGGCTACCCGCTGGTCAACCTGAAGGTCACCCTGCTCGACGGTTCGTTCCACGAGGTCGACTCGTCTGAGATGGCATTCAAGATCGCCGGCTCGCACGTGCTGAAGAAGGCTGCCGCGCAAGCGCAGCCGGTGATCCTGGAACCGATCATGGCCGTCGAGGTCACCACGCCCGAGGACTACATGGGCGATGTGATCGGCGACCTGAACTCCCGCCGTGGCCAGATCCAGGCCATGGAGGAGCGGGGCGGTTCGCGCGTCGTCAAGGCGCATGTGCCGCTATCGGAGATGTTCGGCTACGTCGGCGACCTGCGGTCCAAGACTCAAGGCCGGGCGAACTACTCCATGGTGTTCGACTCGTACGCCGAAGTTCCGGCGAACGTGTCGAAGGAGATCATCGCGAAGGCGACGGGTCAGTGACCGAAGACGACGGCGAGTAAGCGAAGCTTACGAGCAAGGAGTCGAGGGTCAGTAACGGCCAGCAACGGAGTAACCTTGCCGGGTCATTGGAATGCCTTGGGCGCGGCACAACTGAAAACACCAACACTGCTTAACAAAGCACCAACAAGTCGGAGGACGCAAAAGTGGCGAAGGCGAAGTTTGAAAGGACCAAGCCCCACGTCAACATCGGGACCATTGGTCATGTTGACCACGGCAAGACCACACTGACCGCGGCTATCACCAAGGTCCTGCACGACAAATATCCGAACCTGAACGAGTCCAAGGCGTTCGACCAGATCGACAACGCGCCCGAGGAACGTCAGCGCGGTATCACCATCAACATTTCGCACGTCGAATACCAGACCGAGAAGCGGCACTACGCCCACGTCGACGCCCCTGGTCACGCCGACTACATCAAGAACATGATCACCGGCGCGGCGCAGATGGACGGCGCCATCCTGGTGGTCGCCGCGACTGACGGCCCGATGCCGCAGACCCGCGAGCACGTGCTGCTGGCCCGCCAGGTCGGCGTGCCCTACATCCTGGTCGCGCTGAACAAGGCCGACGCCGTGGACGACGAGGAGCTGCTCGAGCTCGTCGAGCTCGAGGTCCGCGAGCTGCTGGCCGCCCAGGAGTTCGACGAGGACGCCCCGGTTGTACGGGTCTCGGCGCTGAAGGCGCTCGAGGGTGACGCGAAGTGGGTCGAGTCCGTCGCCGAACTGATGGATGCGGTCGACGAGTCGATCCCGGACCCGGTCCGCGACACCGAGAAGCCGTTCCTGATGCCCGTCGAGGACGTCTTCACCATCACCGGTCGTGGCACCGTGGTCACCGGCCGTGTCGAGCGCGGTGTGATCAACGTGAACGAGGAAGTCGAGATCGTCGGCATCAAGCCGACCAGCACCAAGACCACGGTCACCGGTGTGGAGATGTTCCGCAAGCTGCTCGACCAGGGGCAGGCCGGCGACAACGTCGGACTGCTGCTGCGTGGTATCAAGCGTGAGGACGTCGAGCGCGGTCAGGTCGTCGTCAAGCCCGGCACCACCACGCCGCACACCGAGTTCGAGGGTCAGGTCTACATCCTGTCCAAGGACGAGGGCGGCCGGCACACGCCCTTCTTCAACAACTACCGTCCGCAGTTCTACTTCCGCACCACCGACGTGACCGGTGTGGTGACGCTACCGGAGGGCACCGAGATGGTGATGCCCGGTGACAACACCAACATCTCGGTGAAGCTGATCCAGCCCGTGGCCATGGACGAGGGCCTGCGGTTCGCGATCCGCGAGGGTGGCCGCACCGTCGGCGCCGGCCGGGTCGTCAAGATCATCAAGTAGGTCCCTACAGCACAAGCCCGGATTGCCGATAATCGGCAGTTCGGGCTTTGTGCATTCGGGTCACCGTGTAACGCATGCGCTCGATTAGCACCTAATCCGCGAAACCGCAGGCGGCTGCCTCGGATCGCGTAACCATCGGCGCTTATTGGGTCTGTGTCTAGTTACCGGGCGATTTCTGACGGCAGTGGCCATGCCTGGAGGTTGAAATGTCGTTCGTGATTGCGGCACCCGAGTACGTAGCGGCGACGGCGACAGATCTGGCGAATATCGGCTCGACCATCAGTACGGACAACGCGGCCGCTTTGGCCCCGACGTCGCGGGTGCTGCCCGCCGCTGCCGACGCGGTCTCGGCGGAGATCGCCGCCCTGTTCGGCGCGCACGGCCAGGCATATCAGGTGCTCAGCGCCCAGGCGGCGTCTTTTCATCAGCAGTTCGTGCAGCTCATGACCGGCGGCGCGACGCAATACGCCCTGGCGGAGGCCGCCAACGCCTCGCCGCTGCAGACCTTGGTGCAGGATGTGCTGGGCGTCATCAACGCGCCCAGTGAGCTGCTGACGAATCGCCCACTGATCGGCGATGGCGCCAATGGGGGGCCGGGACAAAATGGCGGGCCAGGCGGCTGGATCCTCGGCAATGGCGGCAGCGGCGGTGCCGCCACCGTCGCCGGGATGAACGGCGGGAACGGAGGCGCGGCCGGGCTGATCGGTAAGGGCGGGGCCGGTGGCGCTGGCTTCATGTCTCTTTTCAGCGATGCTGCCGGTACCAATGGCGGCGCCGGGGGTCACGGTGGGTGGTTGTTCGGCAGTGGAGGGGCGGGTGGGCCCGGCGGGCCGGGTGGAAACGGGCAGGTCGCTGGGCAGAGCGGCGGTGACGGCGGCAACGGCGGCGCCGGTGGGCGCGCGGGATTGTTCGGTGGCATCGCTGGGGCCGGCGGAGATGCCGGGCAGGGCGGCAACGGATACTTCGACGCGACGCATGCCGCAAGCGGCGGTGACGGCGGCGCAGGCGGGGGTGGTGGGATCGCGGGGTTGGTCGGCGCCGGTGGACACGGCGGGAGCGGCGGGAACGGCGGGTTGAACAACACCGGTAACCCAGGCCAAAGCGGGGGGCCAACGGCGGAATCGGCGGAAATGGTGGGGCCGGCGGCCTCGGCGGGCTGTTGTTCGGGGTCGGCGGGACCGGCGGAAACGGCGGCACCACTGAAGGATTGAGTCTGCCGAACCAAGTCGATGGTGGCTTTGGTGGTTTCGGCGGTCAAGCCGTCCTGTTCGGCAGGGGCGGTGCCGGCGGGGCGGCCGGCGCTTACTTGGGCGGCGGCACCGGACTCGACGGACTTGGGGGTTACGGCGGTTACGGTGGCCTGCTGTTCGGCGCCGGCGGATCCACCGGGACGGGGTTGGGCGGAGATGGCGGCAATGCCTTTTTCTTCGGCAACGGCGGCCCAGGCGGCGTGGCCACTGGACCGCAAGGTCTTGCCGGATGGGGCGGAAACGGTGGCTTTTTGATCGGCAACGGAGGTGCCGCCGGGGCGGCCACCGGTGCCGGTGGCCTGGGCGGTAACGGCGGTGCCGCGGGATTCATCGGCAATGGCGGCGCCGGCGGCGACGGTACCCAGTTGACGGGGACGGCTGGCGCCGGCGGCGCCGGCGGCAAGCTGCTCGGCGCGCACGGTCCGGCCGGCACCGTACTGCCATGAATCCAACGCGGCCACGCGCCCCGAGTCGCGATGTGACGCCGTGTCACGGGATGAGACGAGGGCGGCCGGCTGGTCCGGGCTTTGTTATCGGTTTGGGCCATTCGGTACCTTTGGCAGCGCGGGCGTGGCAGGATACGATTTGCGCTTGTTGAGCCCGTGTCTGATGCCCGGGCGAGTTGTTCGTTTCGTCGTGGCGTGGCCTGGAGGTTCGGATGTCGTTCGTCTTCGCGACGCCGGAGTTTGTGGCCGCTGCTGCGAGCGACTTGGCGAATATCGGTTCGACGATCAGTTCGGCCAACGCGGCGGCTCTGACCCCGACGTCGGGGGTGTTGGCCGCGGGTGCCGATGAGGTCTCGGCGGTCATCGCGGCACTGTTTGGGGCGCACGCGCAGGCGTATCAGGCGCTCAGCGCTCAGGCGGCGTCGTTCCACCAGCAGTTTGTGGAGCTCATGAGCGGCGGCGCGACGCAGTATGCCCTCACCGAGGCCGCGAACGCCTCCCCGCTGCAGACCGTCGAGCAACTTGTGACGAGCGCCGCCAGTGCACCCGCTCAGGCGGTGACTGCGGCCCCGCTGATCGGCAACGGCACCAGCGTCCCGCCGGCAACCGCGGCCAGCGGTGGGTTCGTCGCCCTTAGCCCCGGCATTAGCGGAGGGGCCGGCCAACTGGTCAGCACGGTCACTGCCACCGGCGGCGTCGGCCCCGTCGCCGCAGCCATCGGCAACATCGGGGGCGGGGGATCGTTCGGTACCGGCGCGGTCGGCGCCGCCGGCAGCTTCGCCGCCAGCGAGAACGTCGGCGGTGCGACAGCGGCCGCGGCAAGCGCCGAAGAGCTCGGCGTCAGTGGGACGCCGGTGGTCGCGGCGGATTCGGCGATGATGACGCCGTTAGCGGCGGTGCCGGCGGCAACGGCGGTCAATTCTCCGGCAATGGCACGACCCGCAACGCCAGCCTACGCACCGGCAGCGGCGGAATCTCGCGAGGAGTGAGCGGCTACTCCCGGCCGAAATCCTCCCGAAAGCGCAAGCGAGAACCACCATCTGCTTTATCGAGTCTCCGGACCGACCGGGGGACTGACTTGGCGGTGGCCGGGAGGTCCGGATGTCGTGGGTAGTCGCAGCACCCGAATACGTCTCGGCGGCGGCGTCAGATCTGGCGAATATCGGTTCGGCAATCGGCTCGGCCAATGCGGCGGCTCTGGTCCCGACGTCGGGGGTGCTGGCCGCCGGTGCCGATGAGGTCTCGGCGACCGTCGCGTCGTTGTTCGGCGCGCACGCTCAGGCGTATCAGGCGCTGAGCGCCCAGGCGGCGTTTTTCCATCAGCAGTTTGTGCAGCTCATGAGCGGGGGCGCGACGCAGTATGCCGTCGCCGAGGCCGCCAACGCCTCGCCGTTGCAGACCGTGGAGCAGGACGTGCTGGGCCTCGTCAACGCGCCCAGCCAGTTGCTGACTGGGCGCCCGCTGATCGGGAACGGCGCCAACGGTGGGCCGGGACAACCTGGTGGGCCCGGCGGGTGGATCATCGGCAACGGCGGCAGTGGCGGTGCCGCCACCGTCGCCGGGGTGGCCGGCGGCAACGGTGGCTCGGCGGGCCTGATCGGCAAGGGCGGCCCGGGCGGGGCCGGCTTCGGGCCTACGCTCAGCAACGCTGCCGGTAGCAATGGCGGCTCCGGGGGCAACGGTGGCTGGTTGTTCGGCACCGGCGGGGTCGGCGGGGCGGGCGGGGCTTATCAGGGAGGCGGAACCCTCGCGACCGACGGATGGGGGGGTGACGGCGGCAACGGCGGGTTTGTCATGGGCGGCGGCGGCGCCGGTGGACCCACGGGGACGGGGATAGGCGGATTCGGCGGCTACGCCGGGCTGTTCGGCATCGGCGGCCCGGGCGGCACCGCGACCGGCACCCGCGGCTACGGCGGCTTCGGCGGCATCGGCGGGCTGATTTACGGCGCCGGCGGCACCGGTGGGGCCGCCACGGGAGCGTTCGGGGCTGCCGGCGAAGGCGGCCGGGCCGGGGTCTTCGGCGCCGGCGGCGTCGGCGGCGAGGCCACGGGACTCGACGGGGAGGCCGGGTGGGGAGGATTCGGTGGCGGGCTGATCGGCCCCGGAGGTGCCGGCGGGACCGCCACCGGACCCGGTGGCCTGGCCGGTACCGCCGGTGGTGGCCTGCTCATCGGCCACGGTGGCCCGGGCGGGTCCGCAACCGGCCCGGGCGGCCAGGGTGGTAACGGCGCCAACGCCGCGCTGATCGGCAATGGCGGCGTCGGTGGCAACAGCACGCAGCCGGCGCTGGCGGGCGGCGCCGGCGGCCCCGGCGGGTCGCTGTTCGGTGCGCCCGCCGCCCCGGGCACGGTGCTGCCGTGAGGCCGTTCGGCGGTTTGCGTAGCGTTTTCGCTACCGCCGGACGGGCGCTAATCTGACACGAACTTCCCCAGCAAGGCGAGGAGAGACCGGTGTTGGCGCGCTACCTGAAGGCACAGTTAATGGTTTTGCTGTGCGGCGGCCTGGTCGGGCCGATCTTTTTGATCGTCTACTTCACCCTCGGGCTGGGCAGCCTGCTGCAATGGATGTTTTACGTCGGCCTCTTCATCACCGTGGCCGACGTACTGATCGCGCTGGCGCTGGCCAACTACGGGGCGAAGTCGTCGGCCAAGACGGCGGAACTCGAGCAGAGCGGGGTGCTGGCGCTCGCTCAAATCACCGGAATCACCGAGACGTCGATGTGGGTCAACAACCAACAGGTGGTGAAGGTGCACCTGCGCATCGCGGGATCCGGGTTCTTGCCGTTCGACACTGAGGATCGGGTCACCGCCAGCGTCACCCGCCTGGGCAACCTCAACGCCCGCAAGCTCGTGGTCCTGGTCAACCCCACCACCCAGGAGTACCGAATCGACTGGGAGCGCAGCGCTTTGGTCAACGGGCTGGTGCCGGCGCAGTTCACCCTGGCCGAAGACAACAGGACCTACGACCTGAGCGGGCAAGCCGGCCCGCTGATGGAGATCCTACAGACCCTCAAGGCCAACAATGTTCCGCTCAACCAGGCGGGCGACCTCCGGTCCAACCCGGTGCTGCGCCAGCAGATCCAAGCCGTGGTGCGCCGGGCGGCCGAACAGCAGGCGCCGGCCGCCCAGCCGGCACCGGGGGCCGGCCCGGCGCCGGTCGTCACGCCACCGCACCCGTCGGTCGCCCAGCGGCTCCAAGAGCTGGAGTCGCTGCGCGCCACCGGTGCGGTGACCGACCAGGAGTACAGCAGCCGGCGGGCCCAGATCATCTCGGAAATCTGACCCCTGCGGGCGAGTTAGAACACGTTTCAGTTTCGCTGCTAGCCTGGCTGCGTCGAAAGGGCGCTGGGAAGGGGCTGGACGTGGCTGGATCACTGCAAGGACGGGTGGCATTTGTTACCGGCGCGGCCCGTGCCCAAGGCCGGTCGCATGCGGTGCGCCTCGCCCGGGAAGGCGCCGACATCATCGCGCTCGATATCTGCGCGCCGGCGTCGGCCAGTCTGACCTACACCCCGGCCACGCCCGAGGATCTCACCGAGACCGTCCGCCTGGTGGAAGCCGAGGGACGCAAGGTGCTGGCCCGCGAGGCGGACATCCGCGACGACGCCGCGCTGCGGCAACTGGTGGCCGACGGCGTCGAACAATTCGGCCGGCTGGACATCCTGGTGACCAACGCCGGAGTGCTGGGCTGGGGCCGGGTTTGGGAGCTCACCGACGAGCAGTGGGACACGGTGATCGGGATCAACCTGACCGGCACCTGGCGCACCTTGCGCGCCGCGATTCCCGCGATGATCGAGGCGGGCAACGGGGGGTCGATCATCGTCGTCAGCTCGTCGGCGGGTCTGAAGGCCACGCCGGGCAACGGCCACTACGCGGCCAGCAAGCACGGGCTGACCGCGCTGACCAACACGCTGGCCATCGAGCTCGGCGAATACGGCATCCGGGTCAACTCCATCCACCCCTATTCGGTCGACACCCCAATGATCGAACCGGAGGCGATGATGGAGATATTTGCCAAGCATCCTCGCTACGTGCACAGCTTCCCGCCAATGCCGATGCAGTACAAGGGGTTCATGACGGCCGACGAGGTTTCCGACGTCGTCGTCTGGTTGGCTGGTGATGGCTCGGGCACACTGTCGGGCACCCAGATCCCCGTGGACAAGGGCGCCTTGAAGTACTAATTCGCGATCGTGTATGAACACCACGTGACCACAGGCTCCGAAAACGGCTCCGAAAACGGCTCCGAAAAAGGAATCGTGATCGTCGGTGGCGGCCTCGCTGCCGCCCGGACCGCCGAGCAACTGCGTCGGTCGGACTACACCGGCCGCATCACCATCGTCAGCGACGAGGTGCACCTG
Organism: Mycobacterium sp.; assembly: GCF_052145595.1. Taxonomy (GTDB): domain Bacteria; phylum Actinomycetota; class Actinomycetes; order Mycobacteriales; family Mycobacteriaceae; genus Mycobacterium. The sequence goes on from NZ_JBKQOI010000267.1 coordinate 11,434, forward strand.
CCCTACGATCGCCCGCCGCTGTCCAAGGAGGTGCTGCGCAAGGAAGTCGACGACGTGGTCCTCAAACCGCGCGAGTGGTACGACGAGAACGACATCACGCTGCGACTGGGTTCGGCCGCCACCGGCCTCGACACTGCCGGGCAGTCGGTGACACTGGCCGGCGGAACCGCGCTCGGCTACGACGAGCTCGTCATCGCTACCGGGTTGGTGCCGCGGCGCATTCCGGCGTTCCCGGATCTCGAGGGCATTCGGGTGCTGCGCTCGTTCGATGAGAGCATGGCGCTGCGGGAGCACGCGTCCGCCGCCCAGCACGCCGTCGTCGTCGGCGCCGGTTTCATCGGCTGCGAGGTGGCGGCCAGCCTGCGCAGCCTGGGGGTGGAGGTCGTGCTGGTCGAGCCGCAGCCGACGCCGCTGGCGTCGGTGCTCGGCGAGCAGATCGGTGAGCTGGTGGCCCGGCTGCACCGCGACGAAGGCGTCGACGTCCGCCTCGGGGTCGGTGTGGCCGAAGTGCGCGGCCAGGGGCATGTCGACACCGTGGTGCTGACGGACGGCACGGAGCTGACGGCCGACCTGGTCGTGGTCGGCATCGGATCGCGGCCGGCGACCGAGTGGCTCGAGGGCAGCGGCATCGAAGTCGACAACGGTGTCATCTGCGACGAGGCCGGACGCACCAGCGCCCCCAACGTGTGGGCGCTCGGCGACGTCGCATCGTGGCGTGATCCAACGGGACACCAAGCGCGCGTGGAACATTGGAGCAACGTCGCCGACCAGGCCCGCGTTGTGGTGCCCGCGATGCTGGGCCAAGACGTGCCGTCGGCCGTGGTCGTCCCGTATTTCTGGAGCGACCAGTACGACGTCAAGATCCAATGCCTGGGGGAGCCGGAAGCCACCGACACCGTGCACCTCATCGAAGACGACGGCCGCAAGTTTCTGGCCTACTACGAACGCGACGGAGTGTTGGTCGGCGTGGTGGGCGGCGGCATGCCCGGCAAAGTCATGAAAGTCCGGGGCACGATCGCCGCCGCCACGCCCATCTCCGACCTGCTGGGCTGACTAGGCCCGGTGGCCCGCCAGCGCGGCGCCGGAAATGGTGGCCTCGATCACGCCGGCCAGTTCGCGGGCGATCGCCGGTGCCGCGGCGACCGTCGAGCCGGACCGGTGGGTGTGCGGGTCGCCGTGCGCGTCG
>NZ_JBKQOI010000268.1:0-15570 GCF_052145595.1 Mycobacterium sp.
TGTTCACTTACAGTTCTGAGCACGATGGCCTCGATCCCTTCTTGCCCAAGGGTTCGAAGCCATCCTCTCTGCTCAGCAGCACCTCACGGTGGATCAACGCGCCGACTTTTTCAGGTCTTAGTAGCTAGCTTTGGCGGTCAGGTACGCGGTGATGCCCTGGGTGACCGCCGCGGCGTATTTTGCCCGACCGTCCGCGCTTTCCATCCGGGCGGCTTCGTCGGCATTTTTCATGTTGCCGAGCTCGACGAGGACTGCCGGGTACTGGGCAAGGTTGAGGCCGGCGAGGTCGTCGCGGCCGTAGAGGCCGTCGGACCCGATGTAGGTGGAAGGATGAAAACCGGCTTGCACCAAGGCGTCTCGCATCGTGTGGGCGAGCTGGATCGCGGGACCGGACTGGACGTCGTTCAACGGCGGGCTGGAGTAGTTGACGTGAAATCCTGAGCCGGACGGGGGTCCGCCGTCGGCGTGAATGCTCACGATCGCGTCGGGGTGCATCGCGTTGGCCAGCGCGGCGCGCTGATCGACGCAGGGTCCGACACCGTTGTCGCTGTCCCGCGACAGTTCGGTGCGCACGCCGATTTGGTTGAGCGCGCTACTGATAAGCCCCACGACGGCCCAAGCGAACGCATGCTCGGGGTAGCCGTCGTCGGTCGCGGCGCCCGAGGTGTTGCATGCCTTTGTGCCTCCCCGACCGTTGGGGACTTGCTGGTTTATCGAGGCGTCGTTGACGGCGTTGTGGCCGGGGTCGAGGAAGACGGCCATGCCGCCGATACCGGCGGCCGCGCGTGGAGCGTCGACCAATGCGGCGACGCCGACGACCGCCGGCACGACGCTGGAGTACCTCAAGACATCGCGCCGTGAAACGGATCGCGGCCGACCGGGCCGATCACTCACTGCGCGATGGTAACAATCTCGAGCATGACATGCACCGATAGCAGCACCGGGCACTCCTTGTCAGGACGGCCCTGACGGCGTACGTTGTCAGGGTGAGCCTGACACCAAGGAGTGCCGATGAGCCCCACGGCTAACCGGACCGCACAGATTTGGTGTTCGTTCTGCGGCAAGTCGAACGCCGAAGTCGACAGGCTTGTGGCCGGTCCGGGTGTGCAGATCTGCAATGAATGCATCGCCCTGGCCGACGCCATCATCGACGAGTACCGGGATAAACCGCGTGAGCTCCGGCTGCCGATTTGGGAATCATGGAGCGATCAGCAAATGATTGACCATATCCCCCGCATGGCGGTCGTGGCCCGGCAGGTCGAGACCGACCTGCGGTCTTGGGTGAGCGAGCTTCGTCGCCGTGGGGTGACCTGGTCGCAAATCGGCGAAGCGCTTGGCATCACTCGGCAGTCCGCCTGGGAACGCTTCTCCGAAGAGCGATCCCAAAAGTAAACATACTAAATAGTATGTTAGGGTCGACGGCATGGCCGTGATCGATAGCCGCGCGGTGCACGGGATAACCGACGACTTCGTCGCGCGGCTGGCCGAGCGTGCCGACGAGGCCGAGCGGCTGCGCCGGCTCCCCGCGGCAACGGTCAGCGAGTTCAAGCAGACAGAGCTGTTTCGACTGTTATTGCCAGCCCGGTTCGGCGGCGTGCAAGCGTCGTTTCCCGAACTGCTGCAACCGGTTCGGCTGATGGCACACGGATGCGCTTCAAGCGCATGGACCCTGGGTTTCTATGCGCTGCACAACTGGATGCTGTCGCTGTTCGACCCGCGGGCTCAGGAGGAAGTGTTCTCGTCGGGACCGGTGCTGGCGCCCGCTCCCCTGGCCCCGACCGGCCGTGGCGTCCCGGCCGACGGCGGGGTGCGCCTGACGGGCAGGTGGTCCTGGGCGACCGGTGCGCTGGACGCGGATTGGGTGATCGTCGGGGCGCTCATCGAGCGGCGGGACGGCATCGATCCGGCGCTCGTCGTGGTGCCCGCCGGCGAGGTCGAGGTCGCCGATACATGGCACACCGCGGGCATGCGCGGCACCGGTTCCCACGACGTCATCATCACCGACGCCTTTATCCCCGAACACCGCATCGTCGCGGTGGCCGACATCTATGCCGGAACCGCGCCGGGAGCGCGGGCCCACAACGCGCCGACGTACCGGTGGCCGATGGTCCCGGCTCTCGCGCTGGTGGCATCGATGCCGGTACTCGGTGCCGCCGAGCGGGTGAGCGAGCTCTTCGCGGAAAGGCTGGGGAGCCGCGTCCTGGCGTATAGCGGTGTGGCGCAGAAGGATCAGCCCGCCGCCCAGATCCGGCTCGGGCATGCGAGGGTGCGGCTGCGCGCGCTGCTGGCGCTGATCACCGAGACCGCCGACGGTATCGAGCAAATCGTGGCCCGCGGTGACCAGGTGAGCCGAGCGGTGCGGGCCGACGCACGGCTGGCGGCGGCCCACACGGTGCACGAGTGCCGGGCGATCATCGCCGATCTCCTGGAGGCGTCGGGTGCCGGCGCGCAATTCCTGTCGAACCCGCTGCAGCGGGCCAAACGCGACGTGGACATCGCGGCGGGGCATGTCGTGTTCGACTACGACGTGAGCCGGGAGTTGGCCGGCGCGTTGGCGATTGGCGCGAAGATCTCGCCGATCTCGATGATTTGAGTGGGTTATTTCGGGTCGGCCAACATGAGGTCCAGAAATCGCTCACGCTGGGCCGCCTGTTGCGCCTCGGCGGCCGAGCCGGCGAGATGCAGTAGCCCGATTCCGGCCGCGAAGGTCAACTCGGCGCGCAGTTTGGCGTCGGTGGGGCTGAAACCGTAGTCGCTGTAGGCCTTTGCGACGGAGCGAAGCAGGCGCCGGTCGGCCGCGCGGATGTTGGCGGCGGCGGCCGGGTCCGAGCGCGCCCATTCGCGCATCGCACGTTCGAGCATCCAGTGCTGGGGACTCAGCAACCCAATCATCATGGCGGACAACCGCTCCCGCGGCGGCAGCGCATCCTGTTCGGCCAGCGATTCGCGGTCCTTCTCCAGGAACGTATTCCACGATTCGACAAGCGCGGCCCGATAGCTGTTCATGTCATCGAAGTGCCAGTAGAAGCTGCCGCGGGTGACACCCGCCTGCCGGCAGAGCCGTTCCACCTTCAGCGCGCGAACGCCCTCCTCGGCGAGCACGGTGTAACCCGCCTGCAGCCAGTCCTCGACTGACAGGCGGGTAGAAGGCTTCCGCGGGGCCACACCTGGCAAGGTTACTGGCGTCAATTGACCATCCGGGCGATCAGCGCGTCGACGCGCTCGCGCTCATACTCCGGACGTAGCCGGCCCCCGCGGCTCAGGGTGGTCAGCCCGTGCAGCGCCGCCCAGAACACCTCGGTAAGGGTGTCGGCGTCGGTCGCGATCGCGGACACTGCCTGGCGTAGCTCACCGAAGGCGGCCACCAACTCGGGCGGGGTGTCCGATTCGGCGAAGCGCAGTGTGGTGCGGCCGGTGAACATCGCGTCGTAGACGGCGGGGTTGTCGCGGGCGAAGTCGAGATAGGCGCGCGCTATCCGGGCCAGCGCGGCGGTGGGCGTCTCGGCATCGGCGCGGGCGGCGCGAAGCAGGCCGGCCAGCTCCGCGAAACCGTCGATGGCGACGGCCGCGGCGACCTGGTCCATGCCCGAAAAGTGCTTGTAGAGGACGGGCTGGCTGTACTCGATCTCGGTCGACAGCCGCCGTGTGGTGACGGCGTCCCAGCCCTCGGCCTCGGCGACCTGACGGGCGGTGTCGACGATCAACTGACGGCGCGCGGCACGCTCCCGGGCGCGACGATCTTCGGTGGGCATGCCGCTATCGTAGCACTGCTAGAAAATCTAGCGTCGCTATTGACATCGCGATTTCAGGGGGTTAGCGTTGCTAACATGAACAACACAGCACAGCGCCTCGCCGAGGCCTTCGTAAAAATGCTCAACGAACATGACCCGAATCTGGTGGACACCTTCGTGGCCACCGACTACCGCAACCACAACGCGTTCGTCGACGACGGCCGCGAGGCCAACCGCCAGTTTTGGGCCGGGTTCTTCGCGGCACTGCCGGATCTGACCGCGACCATGGAGGATCTCGTCATCGCGGGTGACCGGGTGGTCGGCCGCTTCGTCTACCGCGGGACGCACCTGGGTGACTTCATGGGAATTCCGGCCACCGGGCGACCCGTCGAGATGCGCTCCATCGACATCTGGCGGGTCGCCGACGGCATGTTCGTCGAGCACTGGGATGAGCTCAACACACTGGAGTTCTTTCAACAGCTGGGCGCGCTACCCCAGCCGGCGTCATGACGGATCTCGCCCACGTGGCCGCGCTGATCGGCGTGCTGGGCACCGCGGTGGTGTACGGCACCGACGTGTTCTGCGCGATGGTGCAACGACCGGCCTTGGCCCTCGTCGACGACCGGGCGCTGGTTGCCGTGATGGGCAACGTGCATCGCTACGGTGACCGGCGAATGCCGCTTCCCGGCGTGGTCGGGATGATCGCCGCGGCTGCGAGCGCCGTTCTGGCGGCCGCGGCCGGCCGATGGACCGCGGCGACCATGGCGGCCACGGCGGTGGCGCTCCTACTGGTGTGGCTCGCGCTGTATCTACGGGTGAGCGCACCGATCAATCGACAACTCACCGCCGCGGCTCAGGCCAGCGAAGTCCCGGTGAATGCCCGCGCACTGCAGGCGAATTGGGACAGGATCATCAACGCGCGCGCGACGCTGCAGGGTGTGGCCGTCTGTGCGCTGTGCGTGGCTCTGATGACCTGACCTTCTTCGCTTTCAAAAGTGATATCAGATGCGCTATCGGATTCGCAGATCGTGTGGTGGCGTTCGCACGGAAAGGCATACGCATGTATCAGCTGAGGATCTACACCCTGCGCTCTGGGCGGGCTCTTGAGCGCTACGCCGCGGTTCACTGGGCTCGCCATGTGCCCAGCCTGGCAACCTTCGGCGTGACGACCCATGGAGTCTGGACACAGCGCGGCGGCGACGAGCATCGACTCGTCGCGCTGATCTCCTACCCGGACAGCGCCGACCCCGCGGCGCTGACTCGCGACTTCATGGCCAGCCCTGAATTCGCTGCGGACATGGAGGGTTTCGATCCGGAAGACATTGTCGTCGTTGAGTCCATGCTGCTCGATCCGGCGCCGTCGTCGGTCAGCCCTGCTGGATGGTGTTGGACTGGCCCGTATCGGTGATCTTCGGTGCGCCCGAGTGGTAGGTGACGATGTTGTCGTAGCCGGAGACGTTGATGCTGTCGATGCTGTCGACCTTGACTTTGTTCTGGTAGCTGGAGATCGTGAGGCTGGCGCAGTGGCCGGTGACGTCGAACTGGATCCCATAGGCGGACAGCTTCAAATTGCCGTTGTTGCACGCGCGGTCCGTCACCGTGTTGCCGTAGCCGGAGGACTCGAGGGTGTCGGCGCTGTCGACGGTGACGTTGTTGTCGTAGCCGCCCGCCGTGAGGCTGGCACAGTGGCCGGTGACGGAATACTTGCTGTTATAGCCATACAACGTCAGGTTGCCGTCGTTGCAGGCGACCGTCTTGGTCTCCATGTTGCCGCCCACTCGGAGCTCGCCCCCTTGGGGCACCGCCGTAGCACTGTTGCTGGGCGCCGTCGGCCTAGGACCGGTGTGAAAGGTCGACCTATTCAGATTCCCGAAAGTCGACACAAGGCTCATGATGATCGGCACGACTACCGCCAGCAAGACGATGATGACGAGAAACCACGGAAATCTCGCCCTGCGCCGCGGCGGCGGGAAGCCGAGGCCGTACGGCGAACCGCCCGTGTACATCGCATCACCGGCATAGGGCGTGTTAGCCGTATAAGGCGCATTCTCCGTATAGGGCGGGTTCGCCGTATAGGGCGGACTTGGGGCGGCCCGCGTCGTGTCGGCAAGCTCGCGTTCCAGCTCGCGGATCCGCTTTTCGGGATCGTCGTCCTTCATTTGCCAAATGTCCCACATCGGCACTTAGCGGGCCAGCCCCGAAAGTCGCTGGGCCAATAGGCTCAGTTCTCCGCTCGCGAGCAGACGCAGAATCGCATCACGCGGGGCTTCCGCGTGCGATTCTCCGTCTGCTCGCCAGCCTCAAGCGGAAATTGACGACCCGCAAGTATGAAGCGAACGTGTCGGACTCAACGTCGGGCGCTGGTGATGTGAGATCGCCTCTTGCATTTCGTAACCTCGTTTCGTAACGTTGATACAAATCAATGTTCCCTGCGGCCGAAGGAGCATCATGAGCGGACCGGTCACCTATCGTCGCGACGAGTCCATCGCGCTGATCACGATGGACGACGGAAAGGTCAATGCCCTGGGGCCGACCGTGCAGCAGGCCCTCAACGAAGCGCTCGACAACGCCGATCGCGACGACGTCGGCGCGGTGGTAATCGCCGGCAACCACCGGGTGTTCAGCGGTGGGTTTGACCTGAAGATCTTGACCGCCGGCGAACTGCAGCCGGCGATCGACATGCTCAGGGGCGGATTCGAACTGTCGTACCGGCTGCTGTCCTACCCGAAGCCGGTCGTCATGGCGTGCACCGGCCCGGCCATCGCGATGGGAGCATTCCTGTTGTCCAGTGGCGATCACCGAATCGCCGCACCCGGATACAACATTCAGGCCAATGAGGTCGCCATCGGCATAGTCCTACCGTACGCGGCCTTGGCGATCATGAAGCTGCGACTCACGCCGTCGGCGTATCAGCAGTCGGTCGGGCTGTCCAAGGTGTTCTTCGGCGAGACCGCCCTGGCCGCGGGATTTATCGACGAGATCGACCTACCGGACAGGGTCCTCGGTCGCGCCCAGGAGGCCGCCCTCGAATTCACCAAGCTCGATCTGGGGGCACATGCGGCCAGCAAGCTGCGCGCCCGCGCCGATGCGCTCAAGGAGCTTCGCGCCGGAATAGACGGGGTGCCCGCCGAATTCGGCGTCCAGTAGAACCGGATGCCCAGACCGAAGCAGCGCACCCCGGAGCTTCGCGATCGAGTGCTGCAGGTCGCGGTCTCGACGTTGAACGAGGACGGTCTTTCGGGTTTCACCACTCGGCGGGTGGCCGAGCAGGCTGGCACCTCCGTGCCCGCGGTGTACGAGCTGTTCCAGGACAAGCGCGGGCTGGTGCGCGCGGTGTTCTTCGAAGGATTCCGGATGCTTGCCCGCCGGCTGCTCGAAGTGCCCGAGACGGACGACGCGGTCGCCGACGTCCAGCGGCTCATTCCGGTGTTCCGCCGGTTCTGCCTCGACTACCCGGCGCTGGCCCGGGTGATGTTTTCGCGGCCCTTCCAGGATTTCGACCCCGACCCCGAGGAACTCGCGGCGTCGCCGTCGGTGCGAGAAATCTTCGTCGGCAGAATCACGCGGTGCACCGACGCACGACTGCTCACCGGCGACCCGGTCGACATCGCACACGTATTGCTCGCTCTGGCACAAGGTTTGGCGGTCCAGGAAGGTGGCCGCTGGCTCGGCAAGTCGAAGGCGTCGGTGAACCGGCGCTGGGAGGTTGGGGTGACCGCGATTCTGCGGGGCTTTGCGCGCTGAAGCTCCGGCGCAAGCTAAGCAGACGGCGCGGGGTGAAGATTCATACACCGCTGCACCCTTCGTACTACAAATAGGTAGTACAATGGCTGGCATGTCCGAGGTGCCGGTGCGTGAGCTGAACCAAAATACTGCCGGGGTGCTCGCACGGGTCAAACGCGGCGAGCAGATCGACATCACCGAGCGCGGGGCCGTCGTGGCCCGCCTGGTCCCCGCTCAGGAAAACCCCCTAGCCGAAATGATCAGCGCGGGAAGGCTTCATCCCGCCACCCTCAGCGGCCCGGCGCCACGTCCGTCCGGACCGGTGAAGACCGACCATGAGGCCGGCCAACTGCTGCGCGAGCTGCGAGACAACGAGCGCTATTGATGCTTTATCTCGACACGTCGGCCCTGATGAAACTGATAAGGCGTGAGCCTGAAAGCGATTCCCTCGCAGACTGGCTTGACGCGCAAACACCCGCGCCGTGGGTGTCGTCGACGCTGATCGAGGTTGAACTCCCCCGCGCCCTGCGCCGGGTAGAGCCCTCGCTGCTTGCCGATGTTCCCGCGATCGTGGCTCGAGTAGCGCGCTACGAAGTCGACGAGGTGGTCCGGGCCGCGGCCGCGGCGTACCCGGACACCACGTTACGGTCACTGGACGCGATCCACCTCGCGACCGGGGACGCGGTGTTCGGCACCCAGTTGACCGCGTTCGTCACCTACGACGAACGCCTTCTCACGGCCGCCGCGGCAGCCGGCCTGCCGACCGCCGCTCCGGGCCGCTGAGAGTCGTGACGATTCGGCCGTGTGCGGATCGGGCGCATTGAGTCGTCATTGACAGCGGTCGAGGCTTGTCTCGATACTCCACCAGTACGACCGTCGGCCATCACTCGCCCGAGGCTGACTGGTTGGGGCGCAATGGAGGTCGGCCGTGATCGATTTTGGACTATCCGGTAAGCGTGCTGTCGTGTCGGGTGCGGGCTACATCCCCGAGCGCGCGGGCCATGGCTGGTTCACGTCGTTGGCCCTTGCCGAGGCGGGCGCCTCGGTGGCCTGTATCGATATCGACAAACAGCGCGCGAATCGCATTGTCGGCGAGATCGTCAGCACGGGAGGTAATGCCATCCCGATCGTCGCCGATATGACCGACCCCGCGCAGGTCAGTCGGGCGATCGACGAAGCCGTCGCAGCTCTGGGCGGTGTTGATGTCTGCGTCGACATCATCGGTGGTGCGACCTGGTCAAAAGTCGAGGACTTCACCACCCAATTGTGGGACGCGGCAATCCACTACAACCTGAACCAGGTCTTCTACCTTTTCCAAGCCGTGGCAAGGCACATGATCGCCCAGCGCAGCGGTGGATCGTTGGTCGCACTCGCCTCGGTCGACGGCATTGCGGCGGCCACCTACCATGCCGCCTACGGCGCCGCCAAGGCCGGCGTCATCTCGCTCGTCAAGACCTTCGCAGACGAACTGGGGCGGTACGGCATTCGCGCTAACGCGGTCGCGCCAGGCAATGTGGGCTCCGGCAACGAGGACCAGCCGCCAAACGAGTACGCCGTCGATGGAATTAATCCGCTGGCGGCGCCCCGCGCGCATGACGTCGCCAACGCCGCGTTGTTCCTCTCCTCTGAGCTGGCTGCCCGCATCACCGGTCAGACACTCGTCGTCGACGGCGGTGCAACCATTCAGCAGCTGTGGGGGCTGCCCGCATCATCGATCCCGCCGAACCCGGACGACGCGATGCCGGAATTCATGAAACCCGGTCGGTTGGGCGGCTAGCGCCACTGGCGCTGATGAACCATCGGCAGGCCTGGCACCGAGCTTCTCCCCTTGAGCACATACGGGGTCAGGATCGAACCGATGTAGACATCGCACATGTCCTGCCCACCCCAGGCGATACTGGTCGGACCGCTCACCAACGCACCGTCGGGATCTTCGACCACCACCGTCGCCCGGCCATCCGGGCCGATCGCCACGATCCTGTTGGGGAAAACAAAAGTCACCCAAAGGTTTCCATCGGCATCGAACGCACAGCCGTCGGCAAACCCCCACCGGCGAGATAGCTGCGGGTCGGCCACGGACTGGCTATATTGCGGGCCGAACTCGTCGGGGCGCCGGCCACCCAGCGGCGGGCCGAATCGCTGTTGGGGGCCGAGTGTTTCCCCCCGGATCGGAAACCGCACCACGTCAGCGGCTACCGTGCGGACCACATACAGATAGTCCTCATTGCGATCCAGCGCCATGCAGTTCGGGAAGCTCACCGCATCGGCGACCACTTGCGCCGATTGGCGATCCGGCGCGACCCGAAAGATGAACCCATCGGCGGTGCCTCGCGCGATGGTATCGACAAGATCGTCTGCCATCGTGCTCACCGAACACCACAACGCCCCAACGGAATCCACCAGAACGAAGTTCAGCCACCGCAACGGGTGTCCATCTAGTTGTCCGCCCAGCACCGCTGTGATCGCGCCGGTCACCGGGTCGAGGTCCTGCAGCACACCCAAGCCGAAATTGGCGATCAGAAAGTGGCCGTCGCGGTCGAGCGCGATCCCGTTCGGCTCGCCGCCCGCCTGCCCCATGCGCCGAACGGTGTTCTCATCAACGAGTTCTGCGACCGCTGAGGCCTTGTCGGAGGCGAACACCCGACCATCACCGGCCACCACAACCTGTTCCGGGCGATCCACGCCACGCCCGACGGGGTGCAAATCAGTCACCCGGATGGTGGTCTCGCCCGTTTCGCTCATCGATGCTCCTCGCGGACTTGTAGCAGCCCACTGTCAGGCTAGGCGCATCATGGAAGTGTGCGGATCGGAGTCGGGGTTTCCACCGCGCCCGACGCACGGCAGGCCGCGGTGGAGGCGGCAGCGCACGCCCGCGACAAGCTCGCGGGTGAGGCGCCGTCGCTGGCCGTGCTCCTCGGATCGCGATCACACACCGACGAGGCTGTCGACGTCCTCGACGCGGTGCAGCAGCTGCTCGAGCCGCCCGCGCTGATCGGTTGCGTCGCGCAGGCGATCGTCGCCGGCCGCCGGGAGATCGAGGACGGGCCCGCGGTGGCGGTGTGGCTGGCGTCGGGCCTGGCCGCCGAGACGTTCCAGCTGGACTTCGTGCGCACCGGCTCGGGTGGCCTGCTCACCGGTTACCAGTTCGACGCGACCGCGCACGATCTGCACCTGCTGCTGCCGGACCCGTACACCTTCCCGTCGAACCTGCTCATCGAGCACCTCAACACCGACCTGCCGGGAACGACCGTGGTGGGCGGCGTGGTCAGCGGTGGGCTGAGACCGGGCGACACCCGGCTGTTCCGCGACCACGGCGTGCTCACCTCCGGCCTCGTGGGCGTGCGCCTGCCCGGCATGCACGGTATCCCGATCGTGTCGCAGGGCTGCCGGCCGATCGGCAACCCGTACATCGTCACCGGCGCGGACGGCGCGCTGATCACCGAGCTGGGCGGCCGATCGCCGCTGCAGCGCCTGCGTGAGATCGTCGCGGGGCTGCAGCGCGACGAGCAGGAACTGGTCAGCCACGGACTGCAGATCGGGATCGTCGTCGACGAGCACCTGGCGGCTCCGGGTCAGGGCGACTTCCTGATCCGCGGGCTGCTGGGCGCCGACCAACCGACCGGGGCGATCGAGATCGGCGACGTTGTCGAGGTCGGCGCGACCGTGCAGTTCCAGGTCCGTGACGCTGCGGGGGCCGACAAGGACCTGCGCCTGGCCGTCGAGCGGGCGGGAGCGGAGCTGCCCGGGCGTCCGGTTGGCGCGCTGTTGTTCACCTGCAACGGGCGTGGGCGGCGGATGTTCGGGGTCGCCGACCACGACGCGTCGACGATCGAGGACCTACTGGGCGGGATTCCGCTCGCCGGTTTCTTCGCCGCCGGGGAGATCGGCCCGATCGCGGGCCGCAACGCGTTGCACGGATTTACCGCGTCGATGGCGCTGTTCATCGAAGACACGAAATGAGCCGCTACCTGGGCTGCAGGGGACTGGCCGCCTGATCGCGCTTTTAACTCTGCCGAAAACGGCTACTCTCCCACGGTTCGGCGAGCACGCCGCGTATCTCGGGGGCCGAGAGGAGAAGTTGATGAACGTCATGGCAGCCAACGAAATTCTCGCCCGCTCCACCACGCTGACCAGCGTGGGCTGGGTCGGCTACATCATCATCGGGGCGCTGGCAGGCTGGATCGCCAGCATGATCATGAAAACCAAAGAGGGCCTGCTCTTGGACATCGTGATCGGAGTTGTCGGCGCATTAATCGGCGGGTTCCTGCTGAGCTTCGTCGTCGATACCGCCAGCGGCGGTTGGTGGTTCACCCTCTTCACCGCGATCCTGGGAGCGGTCATCCTGCTCTGGGTGCTGCGACTGTTCCGCCGCGCGTAGCCGGCTATCCAACTGGAGGCGGCACATCCGCGGGCCGACGACGGAAATACCTGCCCCTCTGTCGATCTCGCTTCTGTTTGGCAGGACCCATTAGCGGGACGGTTGGAGTGGAGAGTCCGGGGCTTGCGGGGCGCAACCCTTGCCGGAGGTGGCAGATGGCTGAAGCCAAGAACAGTGCGACCGAGCAGGACAGGGCGGCCGAGGGTCGTCACGATCTGGTCGGCCAACCCCACTCCGATGAGGAAGGCCCGGTCGCCGCAGCGGAGATGCTCGCGGCGAAGATGAGTTCCGACCAGCAACCCCTCGGGTCGCTGGGTCGTCGATTCAACCGTCGATCCCCGTTCTACATCGGTTTGACCGCGTCTGCCGGAGTGGCGGTGACTTACGGGGCTGTCCGGCTACTCGGATCGCTGTCATCGGTGCTGGTGCTGATCGGGGTCGCGTTCTTCCTCGCGCTCGGACTCGAACCCGCCGCATCGTGGTTCGTCAACCGCAAACTACCGCGGTGGGCAGCCACGACGCTCGTCTTTGCCATCTTCCTCGCAATGGTGGGGGCCTTCGTCGCCGCTGCCGTCCCCCCGCTTGCGCAGCAAGCCAGCGAGCTCATCAAGCAGGCACCGCATTACCTTCAGCAGGCCCAGGACCACTCCTCGGCCATCGGTCGGCTCAACGAGCGCTTCCATGTGCAACAGCGGATCACCGACACGATCAACGGCTCGGGAGGATCGGTGGTCAATGATGTGGTCAGTGCAGGAAGCGCGGTTTTCGGCGCAGTACCGACTCCTTGGTCGTCATTGTGTTGACCGTGTACTTCCTGGTCGACATGCCGCGTATCCGCACCAACCTGTACCGGCTGGTGCCCCACACTCGTCGGCCCCGCGCGATCCTCATCGGAGATGAAGTGTTCGCCAAAGTCGGCGCCTACGTACTGGGCAATGTGTTGATCTCGGTGATCGCCGGGGCCGCCACCTTCGTCTGGCTCATGGCGTTCGATGTCCCGTACCCGTTGTTACTGGGCATTTTCGTCGCGCTGCTCGATCTGGTACCTGTCGTCGGATCGACCATCGCTGGTGTCGTCGTCGCCGCTGTCGCACTGACCGTCTCGCTTCCGGTCTGCATCGCAACGACCGTGTTCTTTGTCGTCTTTCGCCTCCTCGAGGACTACTTGCTGGTACCGAGAATCATCGGCCGTGTGGTGAAGGTGCCCGCCCTGATCACCGTTGTCGCCGTCCTCATCGGCGGCGCACTGCTCGGGATTGTCGGGGCGCTGGTAGCCATTCCGATCGCCGCGGCGCTGCTATTACTCACCCAGGAAGTTCTCTATCCCCGCCTCGATGAGGTCTGATAAGACCCACCCGGGCGCCGGGTCGCGTTTGGATATTCGTGCGCAGGGTACAGCCGTCCAGAGCGGGCGCCTTCGGTTGGTCGCACCTTCTCGCCCGTCAGGCGGAGCCGTGGTGCGCCCTGACGTTGAGAACACAGCGTTAACCACCGCTTCGCTGCCCGGAGGTCAAGGCCCTTGTGCGATCTCGAATTCGTGGGCGCTGAATCCAACCAAAAGCTCGCGGAACTCCTCGGGACGCTTGCCATCGAAATGCAGGCGCACTCTGCAAATCTGATTCTCCTGATTCTGACGCTCGGGTGTCGAAAGTGGGTTAACCTCGCGGTGCTATGAGCACCGAAGATCAACTCAACGAAGAGTTGGGCAGCTACGGCTACAAACTCGACACGCTTGCCCTGAAAGACAGCAACTACCAAGTCAGTCGCCTCGACGGCTACGGCGGTTACGCGGCGACGTTCAACGATGTCCAGGATTTGAGAGCATTTCTCAAGCACCTTGCCGAGAGCGATAACCTCTGGTGTATCCATCTCGATCTCGGCAACGTCGATGTGGATAGGTCCACGGGGGAAGTCACGCCTCGCGACGGGGGGCCGTTGTTCAACCTCCACGACTTGCACCCCGACGAGTGGTCGGGCGCTTCTGATGACGCTCCTCGGAGTATCGGCTCGGCCACTCTGATGACCGCCCATCAAGTCTGTATCAGGTCCAATTCTCGACCGCCCTACGGCGGATTGTGGTTCAAGCGGACCTAAGCACAACCCAATCAATTCGTCCCCGCGCTTTGCCCGATCCGTCTCGCAAAGCCGCAGCTGGGGCATCCGCCACGGTAGGCGACCGTCGAAAAGGCGGTGCGTTTGACGTGCGAAAGCGTGGTGGGGGTGCGGCGGGCGGGGCTCGAACCCGCGACCAACGGGTTACCGACCCGTGGGTCTGCCCAGTTCTGGTTGTTCCCTATATTCTGTTGTACCACAAGGCGATTGGCCTTTCATCGACTCTAATCAGAACCGGACAATTCCGGTCGTTACCGGGTCATTAGCGTGGGCCGGCTGGGCGCGTGGGTCGTCGACCAACGCAACCGCTTCGCGCGCGGCATGCTCGATCCCGATCGCTCGGCGCGGCTCAAGGAGTTACCGGCTGGACGTGGGGCCCACAAGCCAGGCGGCCCAATGCGAAAACCACGACACCCGTAGCGAAATAAACAGCGATCCCAACACGAGGAAGTCGAAGTCTGACGACTGGCATTTCCCACACTCGGGCACCACCCACCGGGGGGAAACAACCAGTCAGGCCCCCACCGGGGTAAAACAAACACTCAGCATCCCCGCCGGGTGGATCATCGCGGTGCTGACCGAGGCGAGCAGCAAGCCTGAGAGCGACGGCGATCAGCCCGAAGTCAGACGCGAATGATCGTCAGGTTTGCGGCGCCGTCGAGGGCGGCGAAGTCCTCGTCCTGGGTGACGACGGGCAGTGCTCGCGATGCCGCGATGGCCGCGATCCACAGATCGTTAATCCGCACCCGCCGACCGGTCTCGGCGAGATAGATCCGCAGCCGCGCCCACATTCGGGCCGCTTCATCATCGACTGGCAGCGTTTCCAGATCCGCAACGGATTCCAGCGTCGCGAGGCGTTGCGCCCTGATATCGGACGTCGTCGCGGCCAGCACACCGGCGTGGAGTTCGGCGAGGGTGACGACAGTGGTGGCGACCTCTTCGGGGATCAGCGCTTCGTCGAGTTGGCGGCCGGTTTCGGTCGCGATGAACACCGAGGTGTCGAGCACTCCGGCCGCCCGCGTCATGCTCATCGGATCGGCCCGAGATCCTCGGTCGTATCGCCCGCGAGCACCGCGAGGTCCTTGCGCAACCCGGGATCGGCTTGAGCGCGGCGCAATCGCGACAGGAACTCTGTTTTGCTCAGCCAGCGCCGGCGCTGGGGGCGAACCGCGGTGAGAACCGCGACGGGTCGGCCATTGACAGTGATGGTGACGTCCTCCCCCTCCCGCACACGTCGAAGCACTCCCGCCGTATCGTTGCGCAGCTCACGAGACGCTACTTCAGACATGCTACGAGCGTAGCACAATCGTAGCCCGAACTACGGCCTTGGCGGCAACACCGCCAGCCACCCATCCGAAAGCAACTCCAGCAGCTGCCCGTCTGGATCACGGATCAGCGCCGACTGCTCCGACACCGTCCCGTCGACTACCGCTCCCCCAAACTCCGCAACCTTCCCCAACACGCCATCAAGATCAGACATCGAAATGCCTCCAACACGAGCTGGCGGGCTTTAGCCTGCTGCGGTCGGCGTCCAACGCGGCCACACTCGAACGGATCAATCGCGAAGTGATTGCGGCACAAGAGCTTTACGGTCACAAGGGCCGGCTCGACCAGTCTGAGGGGTTC
>NZ_JBKQOI010000269.1:0-6799 GCF_052145595.1 Mycobacterium sp.
GCCCGCAACCGCGCAACAGAAAGAGCGGCTGGAACACCTCTCTCCTGACGCGGTCACTGCAGCGACGCTCGCCGGCGAGCCGATCACAGACAAGCTGACCAAGGCTCCTGGCAACAACGCGCCGATCGGCGGTCTGAAAGTGATTGCCGCTAGCTGCTGGTTCGCGGCGCGCCCTTCTGGGACGGAAAGCATCTACAAGATTTACGCGGAAAGTTTCAAGGACCGAGCGCATCTGGATGCGATCCTTCGCGCAGCCCAAGAGATCGTGAACAACGCTTTGGAGGTTAGATCATGAAGGCTACTCAAACGCTCCACAATCTTGGGACAGAGCATCTGGCTCGATAACATCACGCGCGAGCTGCTCGATAGCGGCACTCTCAAGCGCTACATCTCCGTTAGCGTTCGCCTTCACGACGCGGGCTATTGCCCGGTATTGCCTGGGTCGTCCCGGATGGCGCGACGACCAGCATCACGGCCTGGCCATGGTCCGCAGCGCTGACCCCATGTCCTACGCCACGGTCGTCGCCTTCGCCTACTCCCCGGGAATACCGTATGGCGTGCTGAGGCCCGACGATTCCGTGGTACGCGAGATCGAGGATGCCCTACGGATTGCCGAACGATCCGGTGATGACCTCGCGTTGGCCATCGCGCGGGTGATGTTGGGCGTGGCGCTGGTGCACCGGCAAACAGATGCGGAGCGTGACGGCGGACAGATGCTGCTGGCCGTGCTCAGCGAAGTGTTCCTGCGCGAGAGATACGTCCTGTCCGAGTTACCGCTCGTCAATGTGTACTTGGCACGCGAGAGGGCTCGGTGCGGAGATCGGGATGGCGCCATACCGCTCATGCGCACCACCGTCGACCATCTGTTCCGCGAGAGACGGCCGCTGTTGTGGGGCATTCCAGCGACCGGTGTTCTGGTGGAGACACTGCTCGACCGCGCCGCCGACGCTGACATGGTCGAAGCCGAGGCCGCGGTCGAGCGGTTAGCGACCGCGCCAGCCGATGAGGGTCTGGTGATACGCGACATCTGGCTGCTGCGGCTGCGGGCTCTACTGGCGCGGGCTCAGGGCGACGCCGCGGCTTACGCGAACTTCCGGGATCGCTACCGCGACATGGCGGAACGCTTGGCTTCGAGGGGCATATCGCGTGGGCTGAGGCGATGGCGTGACGGCGTTGCCGTTCTGCACCCGTTCGCGGCCTACACCGGCATCGCTATGGACCCGGCACTGTCGTGAGCGCATCGGGCAGGTCATGATCGCGACCAGCGTGAACCAGTATTTCTCGTCTGACTCGGCGCGGTGGAACTGGGGCATCGGCCATAACGTGATGCGGCCCAACAGGATCGGCACGTTCACCATCGGCGGCGGCAGCTAGCCGCATAGACGGACCCGGTGCGTCGACGCGGGTGCTCAGGTTGCCGCTCGGCGACACAAACCCGGCACCGACGACAGGGCCGCCCGGGGCAGATCCTCCCCCGCTCGACCGGCGGCATGAGTGCTCTTCAACAGAGACGCCCGGCACAGGGTTTCTGTCTCTTAAGACCCTTCTGGCGTTAGGCGAAGCACCGGGATGGTGCGGATGCCCTTGGTGTTCGCCGCATAAGTGCCTGCCCGGGTGTGCTACGGGGCCTGTTTGGCCACGACGGCGAGCTCAGCGGGTCGGCAGCTAGAATCGTCGAGACCCTCCTGGAGTGCGACTCATCAGCGGTATTGCGCTGGGCTGGGCGGACCCGCCTGCGCAAACCGCTGGCGGCGGGGATACGCGACCTCGGCGATACGCTCAGCCACGAAGGTCTCGATAGCCTGCCCACCAGCAAGTCGGTGGAATGGCTCCGCAACATTCTCATCGACGCCGGGGCGCTACCACCTCGAGACCCGTATCTACGTCGCACTGAGATGTACGTCGATGCACGGCTGCTTAGCATCGAAAACCGCGATGACCGGTCAGCTGTCCGCGCCTTCGCCGAATGGCATCACCTTCGCAGACTGCGAGACCAAGCGAGCCGAGCACCGCTCAAACGCGGCAATGGACTAGGGGCGCAAAGCGAAATCAGTGCTATCACAGCCTTTCTCGAGGACCTTCAAGCGCAGGGATTGACGCTGGCATCATGTCGGCAGGAACACGTTGACCACTGGGTGGTCTGCAATCCCACCCGCGCCCAAATCCACCACTTCCTAGGGTGGGCGGTTCACCGCGGTCACGCCCACGACGTCCAGGCCCCAACGCCCGAAACCCGCAGGACCCGCGACACCCTGTCCGGCGACGACGAGCGCTGGCAGCTCATCCAGTACCTCATCGAAGACCCGCACCTTGAAACACGCGATCGCGTCGCAGGCCTTCTGGTGCTGCTCTATAGCCAGCAGACGACACGCCTGGTCACCGTGAAGATCTCCGACGTCACCATCGACCCAGGACGGCCAGTGACATTGAAGCTGGGCGCCATCCCGCTGACCGTCCCCACGCCCCTCGATCGCTTCCTCGCTGAACTCGTGCAGCAACGGCGAGGATACGCCGCCGTCGACGCTGGCGACAATCCATGGCTGTTCCCAGGAGGACGCTCCGGGCGCCACCTGTCCGCGAACCAAATGGGTTTGCGGCTGAGACGAATTGGCATCTTGCCGCGCGTCGCCCGCAACACCGCGCTGATCGAACTCGCCGGCGAACTGTCCGCTGCTGTCCTCGCCAAACTCCTTGGTTTCAGCATCAAACGAGCCGTGACATGGAACATCGAAGCCGGCAACACCAAGCCGCGCTACGCGGCAGCGGTAGCACGTCGTTCTCAATAGGTAGTCGCGATCGTCGGCTCCATCTCCGACTCGGGAGTTGCAACCTAGCAACGGATGCGCGCCAGGGTGTTAAAAGCTGCGAAGCGGCAGAGAAATCTCACGTTGGTGACGAGTCGGGAATCTACCCACACCTTGGCGCCTGAGACGGAAGATTTCTAACCCGAAGTTACGGCGGCTTTTGGGGCTGAATTGTGTTGTGACCTGATGGTATCGGCGTCAACCGCATTGAGCCTGTAGTCAAAATAATGGTGTGTGGTTGCCGGTGGTGTTGCGTTGTGTCGATTATGATGCAAGGCATGCAGCGAAATGCTGGTAGGGCGCATGTAGTCAGAGTTAAGCGGTCGCATATGGATAAGCTGGGCAAACGGCGCGAGTACGAGTCGGTGTATCTGCGCCGTACCTACCGCGAGGGCGCCAAGGTGCGCAACCAGACCCTGGCGAACCTGTCGATGCTGCCCGAGGCCGCAATCGCCGCGATCGAGGCGACGCTGAAGGGCCACACCCTGATCGCCGCGGGCACCGAGTTCGACATCACCCGCGCGCTGGCGCACGGGCACGTGGCCGCGGTCGCGGCGATGGCGCGCAGCCTGGGATTGCCGGCGCTGTTGGGCTCGCCGTGCCGGTCGCGGGATCTGGCGTTCGCGTTGATCGTTTCGCGGGTTATCCACCCGGCCAGCAAGCTGTGCACCCTGTCGCGGTGGGCCGACACCACGTTGGGGGTAGACCTTGATGTGGCGGGGGCATCCACCGACGAGGTCTACGCGGCGATGGACTGGCTCGCTGACCGCCAGGACGCGATCGAAAAGAAACTCGCCGCTAAACACCTTGCCCCGAAAGCGAATCCGTCGCGGATGGCGTTGTTTGACCTCACCTCCTCGTGGGTGACCGGCCGGTGTTGTGAGCTGGCCGCCCGGGGCTATTCCCGCGACGGCAAAAAGGGACTCCCGCAGATTGAATACGGCATCCTCACCGATGCGGCCGGGCGCCCGGTGGCGGTGCGGGTGGTTCCCGGCAACACCGCCGACCCGGCCGCGTTCACCGAGATCGTCGAGGTGGTACGCACCGGCTTCGGGCTGGCACGGCTGGTGCTGGTGGGCGATCGTGGCATGATCACCTCCGCCCGCATCGAAGCGCTGCGCGAACTCAACGACGACACCGGCACCGGGTTCGGGTGGATCACCGCGCTGCGCGCACCGGCGATCGCCACACTGGCCGCCGACGACGGGCCGCTGCAGATGAGCCTGTTCGATGCCCACGACCTGACCGAGATCGCCCACCCCGACTTCCCCGGCGAACGGCTGATCGCCTGCCGCAACCCCGCGCTGGCTGTCGAACGCGCCCGCAAACGCCACGAGCTACTCGCGGCCACCGAAACACTGCTGGCCGGCATCGCCGCGCGGGTCGATCGCGGCACCCTGGCCGGCACCGACAAGATCGGCGAGGCCTACGGCAAAGTCGTCGGGAAATACAAGGTGGGCAAGCACTTCCAGCGCCAGATCACCGACACCACGTTCACCTACCAGCGCAACCACACCAGCATCAACGCCGAAGCCCACCTGGACGGCATCTACGTGCTGCGCACCAGCGTGCCCACCGCCGACCTGGATGCGGCCGGGGTCGTCACCGGCTACAAGAACCTGGCCAACGTCGAACGCGACTTCCGCAGCATCAAGACTGACGACCTAGACCTGCGTCCCATCCACCACCGGCTCACCGAACGCGTCCAAGCCCACGTGCTGATCTGCCTGCTTGCCTGCTATGTGACCTGGCATCTGCGCCAGGCCTGGGCGCCACTGACCTTCACCGATGATGCACCACCAAGCCGCAACAACCCCGTCGCAGCGGCCAAACGCTCACCAGCCGCCCAGGCCAAAGCCTCCCGCCAACAAGCCCCCGACGGCACCCCGCTACGCAGCTTCCGCGCCCTGCTCGACCACCTAGCCACCCTCACCCGCAACCAGATCCGCTACCACGGCGCCAACGTCGAGATCGACAAACTCAGCGACCCAACAACCGATCAACGCCGCGCCTTCGAGCTCATCGGCGCCGCCATCCCCCTCACCATCGCCGCGTAGTCAGACAACCAACCGACCAAATCAATAAACCCCCACGTAACACCCACAATCGCCTACCCAAACCGCCGCAACTTCGGACTAACGCAGCTTCCGTCTGCGCGAGCGCTCCGATAGAATCAGTTCCCGCCGTTGCGATGTTTATTTCGGCAGGGCCCACTCCGACGAGGTCAGCCGCGCGCGATTGCGCGGTTCCAAGCGAACGGAGGCCGAAATGCGGAGGCTGACCCCGCTCGACGCCACGTTTCTGCATCTCGAGAGCGGCGAGGTGCAGGCCAACGTTGCCTGGATGTCGACCTTCGAGGGGCCGGCTTCCGACCACGCCGAGCTGCTCAACTACGTCGAGGGCAAGCTGCCGTTCGTCCCGCGCTACCGCCAGAAGCTGCGGTTCCTGCCGCTCGCGATGGCGCGTCCGGTGTGGATCGATGATCCCCACTTCAACCTCGAGTATCACGTGCGGCGCACGGCGCTGCCGGCACCCGGCGGCGATCGGGAGCTCGATCGCCTGTTCGCGCGGGTCGTCTCCCAGCAGCTAGATCGGCGCCGTCCGCTCTGGGAGATGTGGGTGGTCGAGGGGCTGAGCGAAGGCCGCTGGGGGGTACTTTGGAAGCTCCACCACGCGATGGTCGACGGCGTCACCGCCAGCGAGATCAACACCGTGATGCTGTCCGATAAGCGCGACGCCGAGCGCCCAGAGCCGGCGCCCTGGCAGCCGGAGCCCGGGCCGGGTGCGCTCGCTGTCGCCGTCGAGTCACTCGCCGGACTGATGAGCCCACTCGAGCAGCTCCAGAGTCTCCGGCTCGCGGTCAAGGCACCGCGTGACCTGCTTGAACGCGGTGTCGCGGCAGCTCGCTCGGCGCTGCCGCTGGGCCGGAACCTGCTGAAGGGCGGCACCTCGTCACTGAACGGACCGATCGGACCGCACCGCCGCTTTGACCGCACGACGGTCAGCCTCCAGGACGTCAAGGAGGTGCGCAAGCGGCATGGCGGAACTGTCAACGACGTCGTGCTCGCCGCGGTCGCCTCCGGCTTCCGCGAACTGCTCGCAGCCCGCGGCGAGCTCGCACCCGAAACGGTTGTCAGCACGATGGTGCCCGTCTCCGTGCGCGCGCCCGGAGAGCACGGCGGCAATCGCGTCTCGGCGGTGTTCGCACGCCTGCCAGTGGGCGAGGAGGACCCCGTCTGCCGGCTTCAGGGCATCAGCAGCCAGATGGATGACATCAAGCGGCGGGGCGACGCGGTCGCCGGGCAGGCCCTGGTCAGCCTGCAGGGATTCTCACCGCCGATGCTGCTCGCTCTCGGCTCGCGCCTGGCGGCGAGCCTCCCCCAGCGGACGATCAACACGGTGACGACAAACGTGCCCGGACCCCAGCACCCGCTCTACCTGCTCGGCCGCCGGATGCTCGAGGCCGCACCGTACGTAATGCTCGGGCCGCAGATCAGGATCGCCACCGCGATCTTCTCCTACGACGGGAGGCTGCACTTCGGCGTGACCGGCGACTACGACACCGCGCCCGACATCGACCTGGTGTGCGCGGGGATCGAGCGCGGGATCGCCGAGCTGGGCGGCGGCGATCGGCCGACGCAGACTCGGCCCGCCAGCAACGGAACTGGCGTCCGCCGCGAGCAGCGGAGCGGTCGGGCGGGAAGCGGCGCATGACATCGGTTGTCGGGGTTAACGTGCCGAGCTTGGGAGAACAGGCGATTACCGCAGCGTCCGCAGCGCAGCACCCCCGATAACAGATACGTTCTCGGTGCCCGGGTTTTCGTCACGCTGCGCGCCGCGATACGGGCCAAGACGCAATCGCGCTCCGCGGGGGTGATGATCGCCGGCCACACCGCGGGCCCGATCACCTGCCCGTGATGCTCCCGCAATCCGGCGATCCGGCCCGAGCATAGGATTTGGCGCACCGCTGAGGTCTGCCACGACTTCGCCACCGC
>NZ_JBKQOI010000270.1:0-17894 GCF_052145595.1 Mycobacterium sp.
GACCGCCGCTGCCGAACAAGATCCCGCCGCGCCCGCCGGGCTGCCCCACACCGTTAACGGTCTGCCCGTTGGCGCCGTTGCCGATCAGCGGGCGCCCCACTAGCGCCTCGGTGGGTGCGTTGATCACGCCCAGCACATCCTGCTGCAGGGCCTGCAGCGGTGAGGCGCTGGCGGCCTCGGCGGCCGCGTACGCCCCCGCACCGGAATTGAGCGCCTGGACGAACTGGCTGTGAAACGCCGCCGCCTGGGCGCTGAGTGCCTGATATGCCTGGCCGTGCGTGCCGAACAAGTCCGCGATCGCGGCCGACACCTCATCGGCGGCCGCAGCCAGCACCGCGGTGGTGGGGGCCGCCGCGGCCGCGTTGGCCGCGCTGATCGTCGACCCGATGCCCGCCGCACCCGTCGCCGCCGTTGCCAGCATCTCCGGCGTTGCCATCACAAACGACATTCCGCACCCCCCGACAGTTCGGCTATCGCCTATTTGGTCACCAATGACAGTCAAAACGACAGAAGCGTATCGCGGTCACGGCAGTAAATTCCACCATTTCAGTCAAAATTCTGGTTCCGCTGTCGCCGACCCGGATCTGTGCGTTATCGAACTATGTCGAAAACGGCGTTCGCCTGTTTATGCGGTGGCGCTGACGTTCTGCGCCTACACAGTTTTGCGAGCCGCCGAGCCGGCGGGGCTGCGAATCTGGCGAGGATCCAAATAGGGGATCTGACCCCGTCCGACATTGCCCGGCACACCGCCGGCGCTATACGCATGGAACGCGCGAAAGTCAAGCATCAAAACACTGCAAGTGCTGAGGTCTCGGGTGACTTCGGCGATTCTCACCCTCGCTGGACTGTTGGCGTGCCCAAGACAGCGGAAAGCGTGGGTGTTCTGCCTTGGAGAGCCGACCGGCTGACGATTTGCACGGCTACCCTGGCGAGCACTCACGAGAATTGTCAGCGAACCCAAAGTCACCATTGTCACTGCGTCGGTCAACGACGATGGCTGCAAAAGACTCAGGCCGCGATACCCGCGATGCTGGCGGCAGCCACGACTGGACAGCCCCGTCGACTGCGCCAACGCGTACGTGCAACCCGCCCCGGCGGCATTGTCAGTGTCACCGGCCAGATTTCACAACCTCAGGCGCCGTGTGGCGGTGAATCTGCTGTCAGCTAACCCACCCGCAGATTTTAAGACGCATCTAGATCAACGGGCCACAGCACCTTTGCCTTGACGATGGATAATTACGGCGATTACATCGCTCCCGACGTTTCGTCTTCCGCTGGCTTGGCTAGGCCGGTTGTTACTAGCACAGACAGCGCTTACAACGCTGTGTCTCTGCAGCGCCGGAAGGCATGCCGGCTATGGCCAAAGAGCAGCGCAGGGGAATACCCGCCAACAAAATTGAGCATTGCCACAAGTGCCCTTGGATAAACCAACCAGACAAAACCCAAGCGGCAGCAGGCTGGGGCTCCGTGCGGTCTCCGGTAGTGGTGACGCTTTGAATCGCAATCGCTGTAGTCCGACCGCGAGCGCTGGAGCGCTGGTAATGCCCGTCGTAAGCTTTTCCGGCGATATTCACGTCCGCCGATCAATTCGCGAGGATTGCCGTGGCGGCGGAGGCCATCGGTAGTCCATCGGCAGCCAATGGCAGGACCAACCCAATGCCGTCCGCGCCCACCGAGGTTTGAATGGCTATTCGCGCAGTTACATGGCCTATTCAAGCCGGCTGGCGGCCGCTGTGGCCGCCGCGGGAGTTGGTGTGGCAGTCTCGGGGACGTGAACACCGGCGCGGATCGCCGCGTAAGGGCCCGAAGCCCCGCTTCGACGATGACGAATGGTAAACCCCGTGAAGCCGTTTCGGATTGACGTTTCCGACGACGTCCTGCAAGACCTGCGATCGCGTCTGGCGCATGCCCGTTGGCCAGAAGCCGAATGCGTGGACGACTGGAGCCAAGGCATCCCGTTGGCGTACACCCGCGAGCTGGCCGACTATTGGGCCAACAAATACGACTGGCGGTCTCGCGAGGCCGCGCTCAATCGCTTTGATCAGGCCGTCACCGAAATCGACGGGCTGGATATTCATTTCATCCATCAGCGGTCACCCCACCAGGACGCGTTCCCGCTGGTGATCACTCATGGTTGGCCGGGCTCAATAGTGGAATTTCACAAGGTCATTGAGCCGCTGACGAATCCGGCGTCCGGCTGCGCCGAAGACGCCTTCGATGTCGTATGCCCGTCACTTCCCGGGTACGGCTTCTCCGGCAAGCCCACTCACACCGGATGGGGCGTCGAAAAGATCGCCGGGGCCTGGGAGACGCTGATGCTGCGCCTTGGCTACGACCGCTACGGCGCCCAGGGCGGCGACTGGGGCGCGGCCGTGACCACACAGATAGGCAGAAACGGCGGCCACTGCGCGGCAATCCATCTGAATATGCCGATAGGGCGGCCGACAGCCGAAGCCATGGCCAATCCGACCGCGGAAGAGAAACAGGCCCTGGCCGCGCTGGCCCATCACCGAAAGTGGGGCACCGGCTATTCCAAGCAGCAGTCCACCCGTCCGCAGACATTGGGCTATGGGTTGGTCGATTCGCCGGTGGGGCAACTGGCCTGGATCGTCGAAAAGTTCTGGGCGTGGATGGATTGCGACGGGAATCCGGAGAACGTGCTCACCCGCGATGAGCTTCTCGACAACGTGATGGTGTATTGGGTGACCGGCTCCGGCGCTTCGTCGGCGCGCCTTTACTGGGAGAGCTTCGGGGTCTGGGGGCAGCTGGACCGCGTCGAATTGCCCACCGGCATTGCCGCTTTCCCCGGGGAGGTGCTTGGCGCGCCGCGGTCGTGGTGCGAGCCGGTCTACAACATCACGCACTGGACAAAGATGCCGCGCGGCGGGCACTTCGCCGCGTTCGAACAGCCGGAGCTGTTCGTCGACGACGTCCGCGCGTTCTTCGCGACGGTGCGCTGAGACGTCCTCGCCCAGAGTGAATCTGGCGACGCGACATGCCGAATCCGCGTCGCCGGTCTCACGCTCGGCGAGAAGCGCGTCCTAGACGATCCGTCTGCCCAGTCGGGCGCGAAATCGCATGTCCCACAAGTAAAGCTGATACCCGAAGATCCACAACCGGTGTGGAATCAGCCGGTCGGCCAGCCGTAGGGCCGCGAGCAGCCATTCGAACCGGCGCTGCTGACTCTCCGACCAGTCCAGCTGCATCAAGGCCCGAAACTCGGGGGCCAAGAACCCCGTCGTCGCGAACAGGTTGAGCGGCCCCGCCAGCGACCGCAACGGCCACGGCAGAAACGCCACCGACGCCACCCCGCGCAGATGCTCTCGCACCGGAGGGTCGATGCGCAGCTCGTCGAGGGAGCGCTTCCAGTACTCGTCGAACGCGACCCCGTCCGGCGGCCATGTGCGCTCCGGCACCTGCAATGTGGTACCCAACCGTTTGGCGTCGCGATAGACGGCATCGGCGGTGGCGTCATCCAGTGGGCCGTGCAAAAACTCGTGCTGGTCAACGAAATAGCGGTACAGACACGCGGCGACCCACAGCTGCAGCTTGGGGTCGAACGCGTTGTAGGAGACCGGGCTAGACGGCGTGGACCGCACCTGTCGGTGCGCGACGTCCACGGCGTCGCGGATCAAGGCCCGGTCGGACTCGGTCCCGATGGTCGCGACCGCCAGGTAGGTGCCGGTGGTCCGGGCCCGCTTGAACGGATGCTTGTACACATTGCCGCTGTCCACCGGGCTTTCCAGCACGCCATAACCCACACCCGGCAACGACAGCTGCATGATCACGTTCGCGGCGGGCAACAACATCGCCGCGGGGTTGAGCAGGTCGGCGATCCGGGTCGCGGGCCGCGTCACCGCGGATATCCGCCGCATGGCCTCATAAGTGTGAGCGTAGACCACGTATGAGACGCTGCCGGAGTGTTCGCGACGAGGGCCCGGATCGTCGGCATACTGGCCGGCTACCTGGCCGACCTCGTATTGCGCGACCCGCAACGGGGTCATCCGGTTGCGCTGTTCGGTCAAGCGGCCGCGAAATTGGAGCGGGTCAGCCACCGCGACAGCAGGATCGCCGGCGCGGTGCATGCCGGATTGATGGTCGCCGCGGTGACCACGTTGGGCACGGCCGTCCAGTCGGCGGCCACGCACCGGGGCCGGCTGTGCTCGGTTGCGGCCACCGCCACGGCCACCTGGATATCGCTGGGCGGAACCTCGTTGGCGCGCACCGGCCTGGAGATGTCGGAGCTGCTGGAGCGCGGCGACGTCGAGGCCGCGCGACGGCTGCTGCCGTCGCTGTGCGGGCGCGATCCGGCGCGGCTGGACGGCGCGGGCCTGACGCGCGCTGCGCTGGAATCGGTCGCGGAGAACACCTCCGACGCCCAAGTGGCGCCGCTGCTGTGGGCGACTGTGGGTGGGGTGCCCGCGGTGCTGGCGTACCGCGGCATCAACACGCTGGATTCTATGATCGGCCATCGCTCTCCGCGTTATCTCCGATTCGGTTGGGCCGCAGCACGATTGGACGACTTGGCCAACTATGTCGCCGCCCGGGCGACCGCGGCGCTGGTGATGGTGTGCGCACCGATTGTCGGCGGATCACCGTCTGGTGCGGTGCGGGCCTGGCGCCGCGATGCCGCCCGGCATCCCAGCCCCAACGCCGGTGTGGTCGAGGCGGCATTCGCCGGGGCGCTTGGTGTTCGGCTGGGCGGACCCACCCAGTACCACCATGAGCTGCAGATCCGGCCCACCCTCGGTGACGGCCGGCCGGCGGGCGTCGCCGACCTGCGCCGCGCTGTGGTGCTGTCGCGTGCGGTGCAGCTAGCGGCCGCCTTGCTGGTCGCGCTGGCCTACTTCCGACGGCCGTAGCGGTCGGCGAGCTTCTCCTCGACGGTCATCGGAGCCGCCGGAGTTTCAGGGGTCTCGGGGTTTTCGGGGTTTTCAGGGGCCGGCGCTTGTCGCTTTTCCTGGCGGCGGGCACGGAGCTCGGAGTAAGCGAAATACCCCAATCCGATCGGCGCGAGGATGCCGAACGCAATCCACTGGATGCCATAGGACAGAAACGGTCCGGCGTCCAGGCGGGGTATGCCGATCACTCCCACCCCGCCGGGCTGGTTGTCGACCAACTGCAGATAGGACCCGGCCAGCGGGACTTTGGTCAACGTCGCGACCTGCTCGGTGCTGATCGAATAGACTTGCTGGACACCGTCTCTGACAAACGGATCCTTGCCCATCGCGATGGGTTCGGAGTCTCGCAGCCGTGCTGTTATGGTCACCGTCTCCGCTGGCGGGCGGGGGATCGGAGGGACATGAGACCCCTCCTCCGGCCGCACATAGCCGCGGTTGACCAGCACGGTGGGCCCGTCGTCGACGACGAACGGTGCCAGCACCTCGAACACCGGATGTCCCTCGACAACCCGCAACCGGGCCAGCACCTGAACGTCCGGCAGGTAATGCCCGGTTGCCGTCACCCGACGCCACTGGTCGCTCGTAGCTGACGAATCCTGCTGTGGTAATAGGGTTTTCAGTGGCACCGGCGGAGTGTTGAGGGAATAGTCGATTTGATGGTTCTCCCGCGACGTCCTGGTGTTCTTTCCCAATTGCCAGGGCGCGAGCACCATGAAGCACAGGTAAGTGAAGGCGACAACGACCAGCGCCAGCGCTATCCAGCCCGGCCGCAGCAAAAACGCCAAGCGGCGCATCAATCGTATCCGTTCTGTGCGAGTCGCTCGTCGACCCAGTCATGCAGGCCCGGCAAGGCCGCCTCGATGACGGTGAAAACCTCCTCGAAGTCTTGCGCGTCTCCGTAGTAGGGGTCCTCGACATCGAGGGCGTAGGCGCCCGAGCGCGGGTCGAATGATCGCAGCATCCGAATCCGGTCGTCCTCGACACCCAGCTGCCGCAACATCCGAACATGGTTGCGGCCCAAGGCCACCACCAGATCGGCCGCCAGGTGGTCGGCGTCGAGCTGTGCAGCGGAGTGGGCGGTGGGGTAGCCGTGGGCACGCAGGACCCGGGTTGCCCGGTCGTCGGCGCGATTGCCGACATGCCAGTCGCCGGTGCCCGCGCTGGTCACCCGTACCGCGTCGTTCAGACCGCGTCGCCGCAGTTGGTCGGCGAACATCTTCTCGGCCATCGGCGACCGGCAGATGTTGCCGGTGCAGACGAACGTGACGTGCAGCGGATCAGACACCGAGCGTCCCCCGCAGCTCGTCGATCGTCGCGACGTGCGTGACACCGGTAGGGCTCAGCCCGTCCGGGAAGTCGGCCTTCCCGTAGCCCCAGCGGACCACCACGGTGTCGATGCCGTGAGCGGCCGCCCCGTCCACGTCGTGACTGCGGTCGCCGACCATGAGCACCCGCTCGGGCAGCGGCTGCAACTGATCGATCGCGTGCGCCAGCACCTCGACCTTGGTTTTGCGCGAGCCGTCGGGACTCGCGCCGGCGATCACCTCGAAATGCTGATCGAGCCCGAAATGGCCGAGGATGCGCTGCGCCGTCGGCTCCAACTTGGAGGTGGCCACAGCCAGCCGGACACCGGCGGCACGCAGATCGGCCAGCAGCGGCGCGATCCCGTCGAAGATGGTGTTCATCGCCCAGCCGCGGGTGCCGTACTCGGCCCGGAAGGCCGCGATCGCCTCGTCGGTATCGTCGCCGAGCTCCATCGCCCGGAAGGTGTCGTCCATCGGCGGGCCAACGATGTGGGCGGCCAGGTCGCCCTCGGGCACCGGGGCACCGATATGGCCGAGCGCATGCAGGAAGCTGGCCACGATCCCCGCCGCGGAGTCGGTAAGGGTGCCGTCGAGATCGAAGATCACCAGCTGCGGCGCCGAGACTGTGCCTGTCACAAATCCATTGTCGGTGATGGGATCGCTGTGCAAACTTCTGGTCGGGTCAATCCCCGGGACCGGGCTCTGCGATCACGGGGTTCTCCAGGGTCCCGATCTTGTCGATCTCGACCCGCACGATATCGCCTGGCTTCAGGTACATGCCGGGTCTACGCCAGGCAATACCGCTGGGGGTGCCGGTCGACAGGACGTCACCGACTTCAACGGTGAAGGCGCTGGAGAGGTAGGACACCTGTTCGTAGATGTCGAATATCATGTCCCCGGTTCGTCCGTCCTGCCGGAGGTCGTCGTTGACATAGGTGCGCAGTCCGAGGTCCAACGGGTCCCCGATTTCGTCAGGAGTCACGATCCAAGGCCCGATCGGACCGTGAGTGTCGAAGGACTTGCTCACGACCATCCCGGGTTCGAGTGCTTGCCAATCGCGAACGCTCACGTCGTTGACGATCGTGAACCCGGCAATCACATCGAGGACCGCCGGCTCTCGTTCGGGACGTACTTGCACCGTCGCCCTATCACCATCGCCAGCTCGCCTTCGTAGTCGATCTCATCAGGAGCGATCCTGGGAATCCAGACGCCGTCGCCTGGACCGACGATGCAGCTCTGCTGCTTGTTGAACCAAACCTGCCGAGTCGGCCGGGGGGTGTTCGTTTCTTCGAGATGTTGAGGATTGTTGTAGCCGATCGCCAAGAACTTGGCGGGCGAGGCACCGGCGGGGCAAGCTTCACGCTTGACAGCGGCAAGCGCGGCGCCAACGAGGAGTTGACGGACGCTGCCTCGTGGGGACCCCGCTCCAAGAGATCGATCATGGTTGCCAGTGCGGGATCCGCGCTTCAAGCTTCATTTCGAATCCGTTTCGCTGACTTCTGGCTGGGTTGGCTCACCTGCACGATCGCAATCCTAGGTGTCGCGCTGGTCTGTTTGTGGTGTAGCGGGTTACGGGGGAGCCGTGGCGCTAATGCAGCGGTCGAGTGATTGTCTGTGAGGCGGCCCATTAGTGTTTCACGGATGGCGACTCTGCACCCGAGCCCGCCTGCGGCGGCCCGCTACCACGGTGATCAGGCCGTCGCGCCCGGGATGCTGGATTTCGCCGTCAACGTCCGTCATGCACAGCCGCCGGACTGGCTGGTCCAGCGGTTGGTCGCGCGGCTGCCGGATCTAGGACGCTACCCGAGCGTCGACGACGTGCACCGGTCG
The DNA here is from genome assembly GCF_052145595.1 of Mycobacterium sp. GTDB lineage: Bacteria > Actinomycetota > Actinomycetes > Mycobacteriales > Mycobacteriaceae > Mycobacterium. Next base: position 8,036 of record NZ_JBKQOI010000270.1, read on the forward strand.
CAAGATGCGGTCGCCGAGCGGCACGGCCGACCACGCGATGAGGTCCTGGCGCTGGCCGGGGCCGCGGAAGGGTTCGCCCTATTACCCAACCTGCGTCCGGCGCGGGCGGTGATAATTGCGCCCTCGTTCACCGAGCCGGCGGTGGCCCTGACCGCGGCCGGGGTGCCCGTGCACCACGTCGTTCTGAAGCCGCCGTTCGGCCTGGACGGCGTGGACGTTCCCGCCGGCGCCGACCTCGTCGTGGTGGGCAATCCGACCAACCCCACCTCGGTGTTGCACACCCGCGAGCGGTTGCTCGCGTTGCGCCGGCCCGGGCGGATTCTGGTGGTCGACGAGGCGTTCGCGGATTCGGTTCCCGGCGAGCCGGCATCGCTGGCCGGCGACTCGCTGCCCGATGTGCTGGTGCTGCGCAGCCTGACGAAGACGTGGTCTTTGGCCGGACTGCGGGTGGGCTACGCCCTGGGCTCGCCGGAGTTGCTGGCGCGGTTGACCGCACAGCGCGCCCACTGGCCGGTGGGAACGCTGCAACTGACGGCCATCGAGGCCTGTTGTCGCCCGCAGGCCGTCGCCGACGCGGCGGCCGATGCGATCCGGTTGGCGGCTTCGCGCGCCGAGATGGCGGCCGGCCTGCGATCGGTGGGCGCCGACGTGGTCGATGGCCGGGCCCCGTTCGTGTTGTTCAGCAGGCGCGATGGCGAGCGGATACGAAACGGCCTGCACAACAAGGGGATTGCCATTCGTCGGTGTGATACGTTCGTCGGCTTGGACGGGCGGTATCTGCGGGCGGCGGTGCGCCGGGAGTGGCCGCTGCTGGTCGAGGCCATCTCGGAGATGACGATCGACGGGAGCTACCGGTGAGCGTGCGGCTGGCCGACGTCGTCGAAGTTCTGGACGAGGCCTACCCGCCGCGGCTTGCCCAACCGTGGGATTCGGTCGGCCTGGTGTGCGGCGATCCCGACGACGTGCTGGACTCGGTGACCGTTGCGGTCGATGCGACGCCGGCGGTCGTCGACGAAATTCCCGAAAACGGGCTGTTGCTCGCGCATCACCCGTTGCTGTTGCGCGGGGTCGATACGGTGGCGGCCAGCACGCCCAAGGGTGCACTCGTGCACCGCTTGATTCGGACCGGGCGTTCACTGTTCACCGCGCACACCAACGCCGACTCGGCGTCACCGGGTGTGTCCGACGCGCTGGCCCACGCTGTTGGCCTCACCGTCGAGGCCGTGCTCGAGCCACTGACGGCTGCTGCCGATCTCGACAAGTGGGTCGTCTACGTGCCGCGTGAGAACGCAGAAGCGGTGCAGGCGGCCGTCTTTGCGGCCGGCGCCGGCCACATCGGCGACTATTCGCACTGCAGCTGGAGCGTCAGCGGTATCGGGCAGTTCCTGCCGCAGGAAGGGGCGTCGCCGGCGGTGGGCAGCGTCGGCACCGTGGAGCGGGTGGCCGAGGACCGGTTCGAGGTCGTCGCGCCGGCGCGGGCGCGGAGCGGTGTCTTGGCGGCGATGCGCGCCGCCCATCCCTACGAAGAGCCGGCGTTCGACATCTTCGCGCTGGTGCCCCCGCCCGGCGACGCCGGCTTGGGCCGCATCGGCACGCTGGCACACCCCGAACCGCTGCGCACCTTCGTCTCCCGCGTCAGCGCCGCGCTGCCGCGGACGTCCTGGGGTGTGCGGGCGGCGGGGGATCCCGACCTTCCGGTGTCGCGGGTCGCCGTCTGCGGCGGCGCCGGGGACTCGTTGCTGGCCGCCGCGGCCGGCGCGGACGTGCAGGCCTATGTCACGGCCGATCTGCGGCACCACCCGGCCGACGAGCATCGCCGGGCGTCGAACGTGGCCCTGGTCGACGTCGCGCACTGGGCAAGCGAATTCCCATGGTGCGAGCAGGCCGCCGATATTCTGCGGTCCCGTTTCGGTGCGGCGCTACCCGTGCGGGTGTGCACAATCCGCACCGACCCTTGGAATGTCGAGTATCTCGGCAACGACAACGGAAGAGTTCGGTCATGAAAGCTGAAGTAACACAGCAACTTTCGCTACTAGAGTTGTCGAAGCTCGACGCCGAGCTGTCCCGTATCGCGCACCGGGCCACCCATCTGCCGCAGCAAGAGGCCTATCAGCGTATGCAGGCCGAATACAACGAGGCCGGTGACCGACTGGGCGCGGTTCGAATTGCGCTGGAAGATCTAAACGCTCAAGCGTCGCGATTCGAGTCGGAAATCGAGGCGGTGCGCCAGCGCGAAGACCGCGACCGATCGTTGCTCAAATCGGGTGCAATCGACGCCAAGCAACTGTCGGATCTCCAGCACGAGCTGGAGACCCTGCTTCGCCGTCAAACCAGCCTGGAAGATTCCCTGCTGGATGTGATGGAGAGCCGCGAGGAACTGCAGGCCGAGCTGGCTGCCGAGCAGGGGACGGTCGAGACGCTGGAGTCCGAGATGGCCAGCGCCCGCCAGGCCCTCGACGCCGCACTCGCCGAAATCGATCAGGCCCGCGTTGAACATTCGTCGCGACGTGACACGCTGACCGCGACGCTGGATCCCGCCCTGTCCGCCATTTACGAACGACAGCGCGCCGGGGGAGGGCCGGGCGCTGGGCCATTGCTGGGACACCGGTGCGGCGCCTGCCGAATCGAAATCGGCCGCGGGGAACTGTCCCGCATCTCGGCCGCCGCCGAAGACGAACTGGTGCGATGCCCGGAGTGTGGCGCAATCCTGTTGCGGGTCAAGGGATTCGATAAGTGAAAGTCGTCATCGAGGCCGACGGCGGGTCGCGGGGCAACCCCGGACCGGCCGGATACGGCGCGGTGGTTTGGAACGCGGACCACTCGACCGTGCTGGCGGAGGCCAAACAGGCCGTCGGCCGGGCCACGAACAATGTCGCCGAATACCGAGGACTGATTGCCGGTTTGGACGAGGCCCTACAACTGGGTGCCACCGAGGCCGCGGTCTTCCTGGATTCCAAGCTGCTGGTGGAGCAGATGTCCGGGCGGTGGAAGGTCAAGCACCCCGACCTGGTCGAGCTCCACGCCCAGGCGCGGAAGCTCGCGTCACGGTTCGACCGGATCAGCTACACGTGGATTCCCCGGGATCGCAACTCGTACGCCGATGGGTTGGCCAACGAGGCGATGGACGCCGCGGCCGGTGTGGATGACCCGGCCTCGGAAGCGGATGTACCCGCGCCGGCCGTTGCCGAGTCGGCGAAAACCGTTGCGATGCAACCCCACGCAGCGCCGGGCTGGACGGGCGCGCGCGGTACGGCGACCAGGCTGCTGCTGCTTCGTCACGGGCAGACCGAGTTGTCAGCGCAGCGCCGCTATTCGGGACGCGGCAACCCTGCGCTGACCGACGTGGGCCGGCAGCAGGCGAGGGCTGCGGCGCGGTACTTGGCGCAACGCGGCGGGATCGCCGCGGTGTTCTCCTCGCCACTGCAACGGGCCTATGACACCGCGGCGACGGCCGCCAAGGCCCTTGGCCTGGATGTCACCGTCGACGACGACTTGATCGAGACCGATTTCGGCGCCTGGGAGGGGTTGACGTTCAACGAGGCCGCCCAGCACGATCCGGAGCTGCACCGACGCTGGCTGCGCGATACCAGCACCACGCCACCGGGCGGTGAGAGCTTCGACTCGGTGCTCGACCGGGTGCTGAGGGCACGCGGACGGATCATCGCCGCTCACGAGGGCACGACCGTGCTGGTGGTGTCGCATGTGACGCCGATCAAGACGCTGCTGCGGCTGGCGCTGGACACCGGTCCGGGCATTCTGTACCGGCTGCACCTTGACCTGGCGTCGTTGAGCATCGCCGAGTTCTATTCCGACGGTGCGTCTTCGGTGCGGCTGGTGAACCAAACCGGGTATCTTTAGCACGGTTAAGGAGACAACATGCCGCCGTCTCAACCAGACGATGAATCTCGAAGCGCTGTACCTGAGGATGTCCGGGCGCGGGTGATGCCGGCGGTGCTCGACGAGTTGGCCCGTTGGGGCGTCGAGCGGTTCAGCATCGAGGCCTTGGCGGGGCGTCACCACCTCGATGCGGCGATGGTCTACCGGTACTGGGGCGGCCGCCAAGGGCTAATCTTCGATGCGGTTCTCGCCGATGTCGAGGCGTTGAGTTCGTTGACGGACACCGGCTCGTTGCGCGGCGACCTACTGGCTTTAGCGCGCAGGGTGACCGATCGCATCAATTCCGAGGTCGGCCGCACTTTACTGCGGGCGCTGGTCTTGGATCGTCATGAGTATCACGACGAAGACACCCGAATGAGGTTTTGGCGGGCGCATTTCGCTGCCGTGCGCGCGGTCGTGGATCGGGCCGGGGAGCGTGGCGAATTGCGCGAGGGCGTGAACACACTGGCTGCCGTGCAGATCGTCCTGGCGCCGCTCTACGTTCGTGTTATTTACTCTGACGCCGGTGTCGACGACGACTACTGCGCGGCCATTGCCGACCTGGCGTGGCATGCGCTCCGCAAATAGGTACGGCTCAAGCCGGGCTGAACTCGACGGGCAACGCCGCCGGTGAGCGGAACGCCACCCCCATGACATGCGGCGCGGGAGCGTTCGGGTCCAGCCGCAGGTCGGGCAGCCGGTCGAGCAGCGCGTTGAGCGCCACCGTCGCCTCCATTCGTGCCAGGTGCATGCCCAGGCACAGGTGCGGGCCGCCGCCGAACGTCAGGTGGGCGATGTTCTTGCGGGTGGGATCGAAGCGGTCGGGGTCCGGGTAACGCATCGGGTCCCGGTTGGCGGCCGCGACGCTGACGCTGACGTTCGTTCCCGCCGGGATCGCGACCCCGCCGAGCTCGCAGTCGCGGACCGCCCGTCGCACCACCGTCGTGATCGGCGGCTCCCAGCGCAGCGCCTCCTCGAAGGCGCCGCGGAGCATGCTGCGATCCGCGCGCAACGCGTCCAGCAGCGCCGGCTCGGTGAGGAGGGCGACCAGTAGGTTGCCCGAGGCACGGTAGGTCGTCTCCACCCCGGCGGGCAGGATCAGCAGCAAGAACGCGAAGATCTCGTCGTCGGTCAGGCGCGCGCCGTCGATCTCGGATTCCGCCAGCGTGCTGATCAGGTCGTCCTGCGGGTTCCGGCGCCGTGCGGCGAGGGCCTCGGTGAAGTAGGCCTTCAGCGAGGCGGACGCGGCGATCCCGCGATCCCAGTCGTAGACCACATTGAGCAACTCGATCGACAGCCGCTGGAAGCGCAGGTAATCCTCCCGTGTCAGGCCCATGATCCGGGCGATGACCTGGACCGGAAATGCGAAGGTGAACTCGCGGGCCAGCTCGGCTCGTCCGCGTGGCGCGAACCGGTCGATGAGCTCATGGACCACCACCTCGACTAGCTCACCGCGCCACCGCTCGAGCAGCGCCGTGCGGAACGACGGCGACACCAGCGCACGGCTGGCGCGATGCTCGGGTCCCTCGAGTTCGAGCAGGGTGCGCCCCATCACCGGGCCCATGATCTGGTCGTAAATCGAGGAGGAGAAGGTGTCCGGGTGGGTGAGCACCGTCTGGCACTCGTCGTATCCGAGCACTGTCACCCCGAGGTCGCCAACCTGCCCGGAGCTGATCTCGGCGAACGGATTTCCGTGCATCACCCGGTGTTTGGCTCGCGCCTCGCGCAGCCGCTCGTGCACATTTTCGACCTGCATGAGCAGCCCGCCCTGCAATTCGGCCGGGTCGAATTCGCCGGTGGCCAGGTCAGCCACGAGCCGACACCGTCCGCGTGTCACGGCCCGACCGCAACACGGTGCCGGGCAGGGCCCCGGTGGCGGCGCCGTCGCGGCACACCTCGACACCACCGACCAGCACCGAGCTGATCCCGTACGCGTCGGCGACCAACCGCGGCGCACCCGAGGGAAGGTCGTAGCGGGTGCGCTCGGGCCCGTGGTCGATGGTCGCCGGGTCGAACATCACCAGATCGGCGTGCCAGCCGGGCGCGATCCGACCGCGTTCGGCCAGCCCGTAGAACCGGGCCGGCACGTCGGTGATCAATCGGACGGCTTCCTCGAGCGTCACCACCTGGTGCTCGCGGACGCCGCGGCCGAGCAGCGAGGTCGTGTAGATCGCGCCGCACATCATGTCGAGGTGGGCGCCGGCGTCCGAGCCGCCGATCACCGCACCCGGGTGACGCCACACCTGCGCGCGCATCCGCCAGTCGGCCGCATCGTCGCCGGTCAGCCGTGGGCTGAGCCCGGTGCGCAGCTCGTCGGCGATCACGATGTTCAACAGCGTGTCGAATGGCTCGCCGCCGCGGGCGGCGGCGACCTCGCCGACGCTGCGGCCGGTGGCGTCGGCGTTCTCGGTGGCGAATGTCTCGACGATGATCAGCCGATCCCATTGCGCCAGGCCGCGCAGCATGCCCGCCTCTTTGGAGGCGGCACCTTCGGCGAGGCGGCGACGCACCTCCGGGTCGGCGAGCGCGGTCAGCCGCTCGGGCACCGGCAGATGCATGGTGTCCCGCCAGCCGGGCAGCCCGTCGAGCACGAATCCGGACAGGAATGAGAGCCGGATCTTCATGGCTTGCGGCAAGGTGAGCGCCACCACCCGGCCACCGCGTTCGGCGGCGACCTCGAAGGCACGCAACTGCCGCCGGTGGCCGTCCGGGTTGGCCGCCGAGACGCCCAGCAGGTTCCAGTTCAGCGGCCGGTCGGCGGCGACGGACATGTCGGTGAGCAGCGCGATGTCGTCGTCGGTGAAGCCCGATAGGCAGCCGGGAATGATCGCTTCGAGCGTGGTGCCCGGATGGTCGCGCACGGTGGCCGCCAGCGCCACCAGTTCCTCGCGCGACGCGCTGCGGGACGGCACCGGCTGGCCGGCGCCGTCGTTGTGGGTCGGCGACTGCGACGTTGACAGCCCGAGCGCACCGGCGTCCAGTGCGTCGTGAAGCAGCGCGACCATCCGCTCTAACTGCTTTTGCGTCGCGCCACCGCCGATGGCGTCGCTGCCCATCGCCGCCAGGCGGAGTGCCGAATGGCCAACCAGGAAGCCGGCATTGACAGCGATGCGGCCGTCGAGGCGGTCGAGCCAGTCGCCGAATGATGCCCATCCCCAGTCGAGGCCGGCCCGCAGCGCGTCGAGCGGCATCCCTTCCACCCGCGCGAGCATCCGGGTGAGGTAGTCGTGTTGGTCGGATGCCGCGGGTGCCAGCGTGAAGCCGCAGTTGCCGCCGAAGACCGTGGTGACCCCATGCTGCACCGACGGGCTCGCGGTCGGGTCCCAGAACAGCTGCGCATCGTAGTGCGTGTGCAGGTCGACGAAGCCCGGCGCCAGCGTCTGCCCTTGGGCGTCAACGGTCTTCGCGGCCGGCTCGTCGACCCGACCCACCTGGCCGACCGACACAATGCGTCCGTTACTGACGCCGACATCGCCATGGCTAGCGGGTGCGCCGGTGCCGTCGACGATCTCGGCGTCGCGGATGAGCAGGTCGAGCATTAAGGCCTCCTACGCTGTGGCCAGCCACCCGTCGTCCGGCAGTGGGTGGCGGAACAGCTGCGCCGCATTGCGGTGGGTGATCCGGGCCGCGTCCTCCGCCGACAGGCCGGCGACGTTGCGCGCCACGACCTGTTGGGTGTCCGGCCAGGTGGAGTCGGCGTGCGGATAGTCGCTCTCGACGAGGATGCGGTCGGCCCCGACCGCGTCCAGCGCGCCGGATGCGTGCGGGTCGTCGATCGAGCAGAACCAGAAGTTGCGCCGCAGCACTTCGCTGGGCCGCAGATCACCCTTCCAGGATCCGCCATCCCGGCCCGAAGCAGAGTGTGCGAGAACATAATCCGCCCGATCCGCCAGCATTGCCACCCAGCCCAGCCCAGCCTCGGACATGGCGATGTTCAGTCGCGGGAAGCGGACTGGGATGCCCGACCACAGCATGTCGGCGCAGGCCACCAGACCGTTTGCCGGAAACAAGGTCGTGATGGTCTCGAACGGGGTGTCCGGCGCGGGAATCGGCGCCCACTGGGCGGATCCGGTGTGCAGGCACACGACGGTGTCCGTCTCCTCGCAGGCGGCAAAGAACGGGTCCCACGCTCGGCTGTGCAGACTCGGAATCCCACACTGGGCAGGTAGCTCCGGGAAGCTCACCGCCTTGAAACCGCGTGCGGCGTTGCGGCGCAGCTCTTCGGTCGCCAGCTGCGGATCGGCCAGCCACGGCAGTTGCAGCGGAATGATGCGCTCGGGGAAGCTGCCGGCCCACACCTCGAGATGCCAGTCGTTCCAGGCCCGCAGCACGGCGAGCCCCAGCTCCGGATCGTCGCTCTTCCAGAACACGGTCCCGGCGAATCCCGCGATCAGCGAGGGGAAATTCAGCGACGCCCAGATCCCGGCCAGGTCCATGTCAGCGATCCGGGCCTTGATGTCCCAGCAGCCGCGCCGCATCTCGTCGAAGCGGGCGGCCTCCATGCTCCACTCGTCGCGCGGACGCCCGATCACCGCGTTGAGCCCGATGTTCGGGTAGTCGCGGTCCTCGTAACGCCAGACCTGCCGGCCGTCGTCGGTCTCAACAATCCGTGGCGCCCGGTCGGCCAGCGCGGGAGGCAGCCGGCCGTCGAACATGTCGGGTGGCTCGATGACGTGGTCGTCGACGGAGATCAGCACGTGCTGCCGCTCGCGGGGAGCGGGGTCCGGCAGCAGCGCCATACCTGACGACTATCGTCGGTTTTCGGCGGCTGTCAACGCTATGAATGCGATCGGCTCACGTCTATATGACTCCACGACTGATGAGAATCGCGCGTATTTCCGAAAATCTCGTTTGGGTTTTGTCGTACTCGTAGCCCTCGACAACGTCGACCCAGTCATCGGCTTGATTGATCGCAAACTCGGCAGCCGCGGCGAGTGCTCCGTAGAACGCCGTTGCGACATCATCGGTCCACATGATCCACACTCCGAGCGCGTTTTCGCAGAGCGCGCCGATTGACGCGAAGAAGCTGTCAGGCCCACCGTTGGCCAGATCGGGATTCAAGAAGTACAAGAGATGCGGGAACTCCGCATACAAACTTTGTAAGAAGGCGGCGATCGACGGATTCACATAAGGATGACTTTCCGGAACCTCTGCGAAGGTCAGGACAACCGATCCGCGCCAGTCTCGGGCCAGTTCGGGATCAGCACCAACATCGGTCAGAACACTGCGCACTGCACTGATGTCTTCAACGCGCCACTCACTCGCCGGGACGTTGATCCGCCGCAGGGTGGTCATTGCGCGGCCTGAGAGTCGTGCGCCAAGTCATAAGCCATTCTGGGGTCTGCACATAGATATTCAGCGAGACAGCGTGATTGCCTGCTCCGGGCAGTTTTGCTCGGCGTCCGCGGCCTGCGCCTCAAGCTCACCGGAGACGTTCTCGACCAGCACGACCGCGTGCCCGACGTCGTCGGCATCGAAGATCTTCGGCGCCAACGTGTAGCAGCGCCCGTGCCCCTCACAGCGGTCTGCGTCCACACAGACTTGTGTCATCAGCGCCGCTCCTCCTCATCGCTTCGCTCTGCATCGTCGCCGGCGCGACTCACGTGGCCACCGGGAAGGTCAACGGCAGCGATTCCACCGACCGCAGTGCGGCGGTGTAGCTCAGCTCGGTGCCGGGCTTGATCTCGTAATCGGGGATGCGCCGGTGGAATTCGCGCAACGCTACCCGCAGCTCCATGCGGGCCAGGTGCGAACCCAGGCAGCGGTGCGGACCCCCGCCGAAGGCGCGGTGCCGGTTCGGGTTGCGTCGGAAGTCCACCAGCTCGGGGTCGGGGAACTCGGCGGGGTCGGTGTTCGCCGCGCCCAGCAGCGGGCTGACCCGCTCCCCCTTGCTGATCGGGCAGCCACCCACCACGACGTCGTCCATGGCGACCCGTACGACGCCGGGCACCGGTGTCTCCCAACGCAACAACTCCTCGATGGC
>NZ_JBKQOI010000271.1:0-12939 GCF_052145595.1 Mycobacterium sp.
AGATCAACCTCGACATCCGCGCGATCCTCGACGTCACCACCATCGAATGGGGTGTGCAGGTCACCCTGGTGGAGCTGAAAGACATCCAACTGCCCGACAGCATGAAGCGGGCGATGGCCCGCCAAGCGGAAGCGGAGCGGGAGAAACGCGCGAAAATCATTGCCGCCGAGGGTGAATCGCTGGCCGCTGCCGCCTTGGGTTACGCCTCGGACACCATGATGGCCCACCCGCTGGCGCTGCAGTTACGCAATCTGCAGACCCTGGTCGAGCTCGGTGTCGACAAGAACAGCACCGTCGTGTTCCCGGCACCGTTGATGTCGACGATCGCCGAACTCGGAAACTTCCTGGCCCGGGAAAAAGGCGCAGCAGCCCGACCAGAGCCACAGCCACCGATTCCCATCCCGGCAGCGGTGGCCAACGGAACCTCCGCCGCGGGGAGCCGGCCGTGATCGACGGTACGGGCGCACAATTGGGGTGTCCGTCTGAAACCTGGGGAGCTGCGATGAGCGAGCAACTGTACGACTTTTTCGGCGAGATCTTCCAGCGGTACTTCAGACCCGCCATTGACGTATATCCGCGAATGGGTGGAGCACTGGTCGAACGGTTACTCACGCTGAGTGACGACGTCCCGGATAGATTGGCACAAACCCGATGCGCTGCAATGGCATGGGCCAAAGCCGAGACCCCGAACGCCAGGATCGCCTCGGAACTCTTCGTGATCACCCAACACGGACTGATGTATGCCGCCGGGTTGAACGAGTCGCGCCGGGCGCTGTATTACCTGGCCACGCCGCCCGCATTGTTCGATCCGTTCGTCGATCAGGTCGACACCGCCGAATTGCACGAGGGCGCGGTAGTCGTGGTGGACAGTCGGTTCGGACGCGACCTCGCATCCGCACATCCGATGGACGCCGCGCTGCGCCGGATTCTCGATGAGCACCTGGCGCTGCGGGTGGATCTGCCCGCGTAGCTATTTCTTCGCGGTCTTCTTGGCCGGGAGCGTCTTTCGCGGTTGTGAGCGCACCACGTTTCTCGGTCTTCGCGATGCCGCCTTGACCACAGCTAGCACGCCGACCACCTGACACCGCTGATTCGACCGCCTAAATCAGCAGCCCAACCACCTTTTTGACTCCACACAGCGGCCGCGTACCGCTCCCAGGCCAGGAGGAGTCGATCGATTCAGTACCGGTTACCCCGCCATATTCGACTCCGCCGTATTCGGCGTATCGTCACGCTAGTGGGTAAGGGGAGTGTTGGTCACGCGCGTTGAGCCGCACCCGAAGGCTGCGCGGCATGGTCAGTGTCGCTAACCGACCGTCATGAATAGCGTTCTATTTGCTGATTGGACTTTCGGTGCCCGTCGCCGTGGGAACGCCGCGTGTGCCCCTTACAGCTTGCCGACTCGAACGCGATGTAGCCGTTGTCGCGATCCAGCCTTAAAAAGGGGGCCAGGTGTGGTGGCCAGGTGGCGTTTCTCCACATTGCGACTTGGGTGAGTCCACGTGCTCGGATGACGAAGCTCCAACACCGGACCGGTGATCGCTGGAGCGCGCCTTCAGCCCGGAGGTATTCGAAATCTGGAGTCGAAGGCCGCGGTCTCTGACCGCGACCATGACGCTTTCCGGGTGTAGTGACATTGTTGAGTCATGATTACTCCGGATGGCACTGTGGAACCGTCGGCAGGCGAGTACAGCGTGGATGAGGACGACCAACTTCAGCCAGAAGACACCCTCGTTGACCGCGGCGTTGACGATGTACTCGACGAAGGATACTCACCACCTGAGCGTCCGTACGGACGCGGCTTCTTCGGCTCGACGCCTGAGAGCTTGGACCAGCTGCTTGCAGAGGAAGAGCCGGATCCGGCAATGCGGCTATATGACCCGTTCGACAAGGACGAGCAGCAACGCTCCGACGAGGCCGAGCGTGAGACCGAATTTCCGCAGCGAAATGAGGTTGGAGGCCCGCGGGCAGGTCGACTTGTCGCGCCGGACCAGGGGTTTGGCGAAGACGTAGACTCAGACCTGTTGGCTAATGACGTCGGTATCGACGGAGGCGCTGCCTCCGCCGAGGAGGCCGCGGTTCACGTCATCGGCGATGAAGAGTAGTTGGCCTCGCACGTGAATTCACCTGGAGAACAGGTCGGGAGGGGACGTGACGTACTGTTCGACCGTCTGTGCGGGCTCGTTGCTCGCGAGTGATCGAAGCAGCACGGCTGAGGGTGGGGGCCTCAATAGGCGCCGCCGGCCAGCAGCAGTGGTTTGGTCGGGTTGCTGGCTTAGCGGGTTGATGACGCGCGGCGGAGCACCTCCTGCCGGCGTTACTATCGTCCTAACAAACCATTTCGTGACGGTTGCGCCGCGACTGGGGCGCTGGGCTTCGGTGTGGATGCCCACTTCCGAGAAGACTATTGAGCGCAGGTATGACGGAGTTCACCGAGGACGACGACGGCTTACCGTTGGGGTCGCTGAGCACGCAGCAGGCTAGCGCTGATGCCGCCGACTTGCGGGCCGGGATCGACGACCTGGCGGGCTTGGTGGCCGGCAGTCTGGGGTTGCCTGAGTTGCTGGCTGAGGTGTCGACGTTCGCGGTGCATGCGATACCGGGCGCCGAGGGTGCCGGGGTGACCTTGTTGCGGGTCGACCGGGTGGACAACATGGTGGAGGCGTTGGCCGCGAGTGCACCGTTTGTCGCCGAGATCGACGAGATTCAGTACGTGACTCTCAAGGAGGGGCCTTGCATCACCGCGGCGCTGGAGCGGCGCACGGTGCGGTCCGGGTCGTTGGGTGGGGAGAAGATGTGGCCACGGTTCGGTCCGCGAGTGGGCCGGTTGGGCGTGCACAGTGCGCTGTCGCTGCCGCTGCTGCTGTCGGGTCAGGCGATCGGGGCGATCAACGTCTACGCCCACGGCAAAGACGTCTTCGATGAGCACGCCGCCGAACTGGGGGAACTGTTCGCCAAACCGGCAGCGGTGGCGGTGCACAACGCTCAGATTCTCGCGCACGCGTTGACGCTGACCGCCCAGTTGCAGACGGCGCTGTCGACGCGCCCGGTGATCGATCAGGCGATCGGCCTGATCCGGGGACGTAGCGGGCGCAGCGCCGAGGAGGCGTTCACTCAGCTGCGGGCGATCAGCCAAGCCGAACACCGCAAATTGGCCGACGTGGCGCAACGCATCGTCGATGAAGCCGTGCGCCGCGCCCGCGCCCGGCACAACCCGACCTGAGCGCGAACCGCCAATTCGACCCACGGCCGAACTATCGCTGCAAGGTGTGACGCGCGTAGGTTGGAGGGTGGGGAAACAGTCAACGCGACGGGTCCTGGCTCGCGTCGCGTGTTCCCCACCGTGCAGGCCGACTCGCCTGTTCGGCACCGGCAGGCTCGATCCGCGCTCGGGAGCGCCCAGCGGAGCAGTTCCCTGATGAAGATCGGTGCGGCCCTGGCCGCCGATTTGGGCATCCTCACCGCCGCCCTGGATGAGCCCGGGGCCGATGTGCTGCACAGTTTGCACCAACTGGGCGTCGACGCCCTAGCGACGGTGCCCACCTACCTCGGTCTGAGCATCACTGTGGACGGCAGTGATCCGCCGTTCTCGTTCACCACCGTTGAGGATGGCGCGGCCGACGATGTTCGCACCTCGCTTCGGCTGACGCTGCCCGGTGTCGGTGACGGCCGGGCATCGCCGACGGTTGCCCTCATCCTCTTCGCGGGGACGCCGGGAACATTTGTCGACCTCACCGCGGACCTGGCGTGGCTAACCGGCCTCCCGCCCAACGACTTCGCGCTCGATCAGCACCTCAGCGTTACTGCCGGGTCGGACGCCGGAACATATCTGCGAACGGCGTCGGTCATCAATCAGGCCATCGGGGTCCTCATCGGCCGCGGTTATACCCCGAGGCAAGCTGATCGGGAACTGGACAACCAAGCTGATAGCGCGGGCACCGATCGACACACCACCGCGCAGTTCATCCTCGACGCGCTCACCGCTGAGGACCCGACCGACGCCGAGCGCGCCGATCAGGAGCCCAACATCGGTTGAGTGTGGCGCGGCGCGGTGCGCTGGCTGTGCCCACGCCGTGTAGTGTCAGGGATGTTGAGATCCCAGCCAGTCCGGGACGAGGTCAGCTGTCCGCCGCTGTCTTCGCTGAGCAGTAGCTCGCACCGCACACGCCGGTGAGAACCCCGCGTTGGGAATCACCATGAATGCTTCGCCTGCCACCCAATCACCCACTGTGCCAACCGCGCCGGTCTTTACGCTTGGTTCTGCGCTGCGCTGGCTTGGGCATGACTGCCCGGATCGCCGCTGCTCGCAACCGATCGACGCGTTGCCCGCTTCCATGTGGTTCCTCCGGCGCGGACATCCGCTTCCGGCATATCCGCCGGAAGCCCTGCTCGTCGTGGACCTCACCGAGACCGGTCAACCCCTCGCGCGCATCCACCGGCTCATCGACGAGGTCAACCGATGCACCCGCGGCGAAACAATCCGGGTCCGCCAGCGACGCAGCAGCGACAACGGACACGACCTGATCGCTCGTCAGATGAACCCGAACGATTGGCCGCAGCTGGCGAGCGATCGTCTACTGAGAAAACCACAACAATGCTGCTAAAAGCCCTGGAAGGACTGGATTTGAGAGCCTGGCACCGGCGGGTTGTCAGGACTTCCTCGACGCGGGACAGGCGGTCGATCAGCTCGGCGACGTCAGCCTTGGTGGCAGCCCGCTCGGCTTGTTTCAGGGTCAGGAGCGGCTGCCCGCCGGGTTCAAGCCGGCCGTAGTCGACTTGGCCGATGTCATTGCCGTTTGGTAGCCGCAGCGTGTGTTCGAGCTTGCTTCGCCGCAGGCCGAGGCGGCGCAATTTTGAATCGATGAGCGGCCACCGTCGTGGCGCGTCCCCGAAGAAGCGTTTCCCTGTCGGACTGTTTGCGGTGAGCCGTTTGACCGCGACGAGTGTCACGGCACCGACCATCCCGCGTGCAGCCAGGTATCGTTGCCGATCATCGCGTTCTGCACGACGTTGGACAACAAGAAGATGACGATGAAGTCGAACGTGTTCATCGCGGCCAGCCTGCGTATGCCGTTCAGCCGGAACAGCACCATCAGCAGGGGATACACCACGACATGTGGATGACCTTCTCCGCCAACGGAATCTGTTCGACGAACATGTCATTCCACATGTGAACCCCTTCGCCGCCAGCCTGAAAGAACCGAATCGTGCTGGCGGCCAAGCCGGCCAGACCACGCCGGGAAATCGATCAGCGGTGTCTGCAAGTAGTACGCGAACGTCTCGGCCCAGTCCTCGGTGGGGTGCGTGGTCGGATATGAGACCTACGATCCGGCCAGTGTTACTGGGGCGTCCGCAATATATCCGCAATATATCCGCAATATATGTGCCACCACTAACCCATCGCTGACGCGTCCTCGCCGGCACGGCAACGGCGCGCGAGGGGTTTATTGAGCAGCTCGTGACCAGTGCCGCTGGGCGGTGCGGCTAAATTATCCGCGCCGATCACGGTGAGCAGTTCATAATGAACACGGGCCGGTGATACGCCGCTGAGAGGGACTGAATGATCGACAAAGAGCAGGCGCAGCACATGACTGATGTTGCCGGCGAGTGCAATCGGCTTAACGAGATCTCGCAACCGCTGGGGTATGCGATCACCGCGACCACGAGCGTCGAGGACCAATCCACGCAGCAGTTTACGGTTCATCGGGTAGACCAGACCGTCGCCAGCGGCCCCAAGTTCGCAACTGCCGAGGAGGTTCGTGCTCACCTCGAGGCAATCGCGAAGCTACCACTCTGGCGGCTGGATCTCGTAAACAACAGCGCGATTGTCTTCGATCCGGCGGAGCTCGAGGTCACCGATGCCACCACCGGTGAGAGCTTCAGCTTCAGGGGTTGGGGCTTGGGAGTCGCACAACTGGCTGCAAGCGGACACGGCCCAGGCGCTCAGGAAGGGGTAACGAATCTGACTGTCCGTTCTGAGGATCCGCCAACGATCGGGAATTGGTACAAGTCAGACGTGGAGTGATGGCGCGTGGCCCGCGAGATGGTCACCGACGCGCTGGCCCGCTACGGGCGCCCGACACCGAACGCTTCCGAGCCCTCACCATCTAGCTGCACACCTACAGTCACCCGCGCGGTCACACAGGCACTCGGCGGTCAATTAGCCGCAGGTCCCCGAGAGGGGTAACATTGTTGGTGCTGAGTCCTTCAGCCAGTCCGGAGAGAGTTTAGCTGTACGCCGCCGAACTTGATGAGCGTCTGCTCGCGCCGTACATTCCGATATCTAACCGTCGTGGTCGAGACAGCATGCAAAATCGAGTCATTCCCTCGTTCACCCGGAATTCGGATGACCACCAAGTCCGCTTTCACCCGACCCGTGCCCGTCGGTTTATCGACCACTTGACCGGGAAGAGCGAGAAACAGCCGTGCGGGTGATACCGGGAATACAGGGCGGCGCGCCGATCGGTCAGGGCACGCCAAATCACCTGGGGGCCACGCTAAATGAACGCCTTAAAGCGCCGACCCGGGCAATCCTCCCAAACATCTACGCAGAAACTAGGTAAACGTCATGATCGGTCTCGGAATCATCCTCATAGTCCTCGGACTCCTCCTCCCCGCCCTAGTCCCCACCTTCGCCTACGCCCATATCTGCTTGGTCATCGGGGTCATCCTCCTCGTCGTCGGCTTGTTACTGATGGTCGCGGGACGGATGGGACACGCTGTTGGTGGCCGCCGTCACTACTACTGACCGGCCAGAGCTACTCAGCGGCTACCCGGCTTATCGCCGCGGGGCAGTGACCTCGCGCGATGAGTCCGCCACCCAGAAGGAACCACAGAACGGTTGCGGCTGAAGCCCGCAGCCCAGCATTCGTCGCATTCAAGCCCTGTAGCGCCCGCGCTGCCAACCCGACATAGAAAGCCCTAAAGATGAGGAAACGATGGCAATTACCGACATTCCGGCCTTCGCCCACTTGACTGAACCCGACATCGAGAACCTGGCCGTTGAGCTGGACGCGATCCGGCTGGGCATCGAGGATTCCCTTGGCGAGCGTGACGCCCGCTACATCCGCCGCACCATCGCCGCGCAGCGTGCCCTCGATGTGGCCGGCCGGCTCATGCTGGCCGGTAGCTCGAAACGCGGGGCATGGTGGGCGGGAACGCTGACCCTCGGTCTGGCCAAGATCATCGAGAACATGGAGATCGGCCACAATGTCATGCACGGACAGTGGAATTGGATGAACGATCCCGAGATCCACTCCTCGACATGGGAGTGGGACATGAGTGGGGCGTCCAAACACTGGCGGTCGACCCACAACTTTCAGCACCACAAATACACCAACATCCTCGGCATGGACGACGACGTAGGCTACACCGTCCTCCGGGTTACCCGGGACCAGCCCTGGGAGCCCTACAACATCGGCAACCTGCTGTTCAACACCATCCTCGCTCTCGGATTCGAGTGGGGAATTGGCCTGCAGCCCATTGAGTTCGGCAAGATCCTCACGAACGGCCCCGACTGCGAAACCACCGTTCTGCAGATGCGCGAGTTCTCAGCCAAGGCCGGAAGGCAGGTGCTCAAGGACTACGTCGCCTTCCCGGCGCTCACCGCGCTGTCGCCGGCGGCAACGTACAAATCAACGCTGATGGCCAACGTGGTGGCCAACGTGATCCGCAACATCTGGGCCAATGCGGTGATCTTCTGTGGGCATTTCCCCGATGGCGCAGAGAAATTCACCAAGACCGACATGATCGGCGAAACGAAGGGGCAGTGGTATCTGCGCCAGATGCTGGGCAGTGCCAACTTTGAGGCCGGGCCGGCGATGCGGTTCATGAGCGGCAACCTGTGCCACCAGATCGAGCACCACCTTTACCCCGATCTGCCCAGCAACCGACTGCACGAGATCTCGGTGCGAGTGCGCCAGATCTGCGATAAGTACGACCTCCCTTACACCACGGGTTCGTTCCTGATGCAGTACGGCAAGGCGTGGCGCACCATCGCCAAGCTGTCGCTGCCGGATCGCTACTTGCGCGACACCGCCGACGACGCTCCGGAGACGCGCAGCGAGCGGATGTTTAGCCAACTGGAGCCTGGTTTCGCCGGTACCGACCTAGTGACAGAGCGCCGCCGCGGGCTCAAGACAGCGATCGCAGCGGTCCGCCAATGGCCGTCGCGACCCGCGCGTCGGCGACGACACCGACCAGGGCGACATCGATCGGGCATGGGCCGTCAGGTGGCGGTGCTTTACTGGCCAGTAACTTACGGGACCGTAGGTGCGCTATAGTCGGCTAGGAGTCGGGCAAGCGATTGTTATGACGTTGTGTCAGCATGCCCGAACACGGTTGGATGGAGAGCAGTTCAAGTGACCGAGATGAACTATCTCGATCTGCACGGTGAGCGTGTTGCCTATCGGGACGCAGGCGCCGGCGAGGCGCTGCTGTTGATTCATGGCATGGCGGGAAGTTCGGCGACCTGGCGGGCGGTCATCCCTCAGTTGTCGAAGAAGTATCGGGTGGTGGCACCGGACCTGTTGGGGCACGGTGAATCAGCCAAGCCGCGCGGTGACTATTCGTTGGGTGCGTTCGCGGTGTCGCTGCGTGATCTGCTCGATGAATTAGGCATCAGCCGGGCGACTGTGGTCGGTCAGTCACTCGGTGGCGGTGTGGCCATGCAGTTCACCTATCAACATCGCGACTACTGCGAGCGACTGGTTCTCATCAGCAGCGGTGGCCTCGGCCCCGACCTGAGCTGGATATTGCGGATACTCTCTGCACCCGGAACCGAGCTGGTGCTGCCGGTGGTTACACCGCAGCCGGTTTTGAACGTCGGCAACAAGCTGGGGTCGTGGCTCACGTCGGCTGGGATCCAGTCGCCGCGCGTCGGCGAGATGTGGAACGCCTATTCCTCGTTGTCGGATCGGCAGACACGGCAGGCGTTCCTGCGTACGTTGCGCTCGGTGGTGGATTACCGTGGCCAGGCGGTCAGTGCGCTGAGCAAGATGCATCTAAGTTATGGGTTACCCACCTTGCTGATTTGGGGTGAGCAGGACCGGATCATTCCTGTCGGCCACGGCTACGCCGCTCACGACGCCGTGCCGGATAGTCGACTTGAGGTGCTCGCCGGTGTCGGGCACTTCCCGCATGTCGAGTCCCCGTCAGCGGTGGTGGACATTCTTGACGACTTCATCGCCACCACGGGGCGGGATGCTGAACTGATGAATCGGAAAAGCTGATCGGAACCGAGATGCGGCGAAGTGTCGACTGCGGGGCCTGGCGAGGCTCGTGGCGGCCAGGAAGCGGGTCCGCCGGACCTACTTACATTTTGGTGTACCGGGTTCGATTGGACTGAGCATCACCCCCAACCACTTCCGAAGACTGGGGCCCAGCCACGGGCCTTGACAATTGCTCCCGCGGGGTGGAACGTCAACCAAGTTGAGACTCTCAACCAGTTCGGGATGAGGTCAGCTGTCCGCTGTTGTCCTCTCAGAGCAGTAGCTCGCGCCGAACAAACCGGTGACAACCGCATGTCGGGGATCACCATGAATACTCCGCCCGCCTCCTCCGTGCTGCCGGAGGGCGGCTTTCTCTCCCGGCCCTGGCAGGGTCACACCGCACGGTTGGTCAGTCGTCGACTCAGGTCGTCGGTAGCCGTCATCAGCGCCCACGGCGGCATCGACGCATCCAACTCCGACACTCTGACCGAGTACGCGCTGGGGCATCTGACGCGTTGCCGCGGGCTGATCCTTGATCTGTGCCAGCTGGATTTCTTTGGAACCGAGGGTTTCTCGGCGCTGCACAGGGTCTCCGTCTGCTGCGCGCGCGCTGGCAGAGGCTGGGCAGCAGTATCCGGTGAGGCAGTCGCCCGGGTGCTGCGGATCGGCGACCCACAGGGCTTGCTGCCCGCCGTCAGCACCGTCGAGGCAGCGATGGCCATCGTCGTCCAAGACCAGCCTTACCGTCCAGCACAGCCCATCGCGAGCAACCGGGACCCCGAACAATCCTCGAGATGCGAACGCCCGGTTTGCTTAGTCTGCGGCGGTACACAACACAACCGGCACGAACAACGGACCTTGACAGAAGCAATCGCCAAGCTCGGTGGTCCGGCCTTGACGGTGGTTGACCCTGGGGTTCGAAGATGCAAAATCTGAGGTCATGGAGTGCGGCGCCGCCACGGAATGTCGAGACCGCGTCGACCCCGACGGTTAATGTGTTGCGAGGGTTGGTGGCTCGCGCGACGACGCCGCTGCTGCCCGATGACTACCTTAAACTGCTCAATCCGCTGTGGTCTGCGCGGGAACTGCGTCGCCTCGTCGTCGATGTTCGCAGGGAAACCGAAGACTCGGCCACTGTCACGATCAAACCCGGATGGGGCTTTTCCGGCGACTACCAGCCCGGCCAGTACCTCGGTATCGGAGTGCGTGTTGGTGGGCGCTGGCATTGGCGGTCTTACTCGCTGACGTCGATCCCACGGCGCGACAAGAAGTTGATCTCGATCACGGTCAAGGCCACGCCCGAGGGCTTCTTATCATCACATCTGGTCAACGGCGTCGAGCCCGGTACGGTTGTTCGGCTCGCGGCCCCGAGGGGCGATTTCGCTCTACCTAATCCGGCGCCGGCCAAGTTGCTGTTCATGACCGCGGGCAGCGGCATCACTCCCGTGATCGCGATGTTGCGCTCGCTCAGGCAGCGTGGCGACAGTCCCGACATCATGCATGTCCATTCGGCGGTTGCTGGGGTTAGGCGTCGTAGCTTGCCGCCGATGGTGGCCGATTGTCGATAGTGGCCGTCAGTGAGGTCGTGGTACCAGGTCGTTTCCCCCGGTGCCGGCAGGCCCGGCCTCTCGCAGTGCGGTCGACAGTGGGCGGTAGGCGGGCGTGAGCGGTATGCGTTCAACAATGTGGACGATGGTGGGACGCTGGTCCCGGGGGAGGCCGCCCAATGCGGTAGTCAGGCTAGGCTCAATGCGCGGTAACCGCTCATCGGGTGTAGCGTCAGTAAGGTTGGGAACCCAGCCAGTCCGGGATGAAGTCAGCCGTCCGCCGCTGATCTCGCAGAGCAGCAGCTCGCGCCGGACACGTCGGTGACAACCCTCCGTTGGGATCACCTTGAGCGCCCTATCCACCCTTGAAACATCGAATGTCCCTCTTGCCGGGCAAGGCCCTTGCGGCTCCGCGAGTTTCGGCATTCTCAGTACGTATCCACCGACACCGTGCGGGCTGGCGACATTCAGTGCGGCCTTGTCGGAAGGGTTGTGCGTGAATGGCTCTGACGTCAGCGTCGTGCGGGTGGCCGACGGGTCGTTATCTTCTGACGCTCGGGTGATCGGAGAGCTGGTCAACGGTTCCGCGACATCCGTGGCTGCAACCTCCGAATTGCTGAACGAGAGCGACATCGCGGTAATCCAGCATGAGTACGGCATCTACGGCGGTGTCGACGGAGACGAGGTGGTGGACATCATCGGCGGGCTGCACATCCCGTCGATCGTGGTCGCTCACACGGTCCTCAAAGACCCGACCCGGCATCAGCGTTCGGTGCTCGAGACGATCGCGGCGATGGCGACTCAGGTGGTTGTTATGTCGGAGGCAGCCACGCAACGCCTGTGCCGAGGCTTCGACGTCGATCGCCGAAAAGTCACCACGATCGCGCACGGCGCGACCGTCCCGAGGAACGCGCCGGTGGAGCGGTCGGACAGGCCGACGTTGTTGACGTGGGGCCTGCTGGGGCCGGGAAAGGGCATCGAGCGGGTCATCGAGGCGATGGGATCGCTGCATGAGCTCCATGGCCGGCCGCGTTACCTGATTGCCGGCCGGACGCACCCAAAGGTTCTGGCCGCCGATGGCGAGGCATACCGCGACGCCCGTGCCGAACAGGCGCGGCGCAGCGGCGTAGCGGACTCGGTGTGCTTCGACGCTAACTACCGCGACGCGTCGTCGCTGACTGCGCTGGTTCGGTCCTCGGCCGTGGTCGTCCTGCCATACGACTCCACGGATCAGGTCACTTCCGGTGTTCTGGTCGACGCCATCGCGAGCGGGCGGCCGGTCGTCGCCACCGCCTTTCCTCACGCCGTCGAGCTCCTCGCCAGTGGGGCGGGCATCGTCGTCGGTCACGACGATCCCGATGCGTTGGCATCCGCCCTGCGCCGACTGCTGACCGAGCCGCGCCTTGCCAGTTCCATGGCCGCGGAGGCCCGCCGGTTGGCCCCGACGATGGCCTGGCCGGTGGTGGCCACCGCCTATCTGGGTCTGGCACACCGGATTATCGCTGAGCGGCGGGCGCTGGTATGACCGCCACGGTGCCGGACCCGAGATTCGACCACCTGTTGCGTTTGACAGACCGTCGCGGCACGTTCGAGCATGCCTGTTTCGCCGAGCCCCGGCCCGAGCACGGTTACTGCACCGACGACATGGCCCGGGTACTCGTCGTCGCCACCCGAGAGCCCAACTCTGGTGGGGAAGTCAACGGCCTTGCGCGCGTGGCCGTGCGGTTCCTGAACGATGCGCAGTCCTACGCGGGCCCCTGCCGAAACCGGATGGACAGCAGGGGCGCTTGGGAGGATCAGCCCTCCCTGAAGGACTGGTGGGGGCGCTGCATCTGGGGACTGGGAACTGCCGCTGCGCATAGTGACGTCGGTCTGGTTCGCCGGTTGGCCGTCATCCAGTTCGAACGCGCCGCGAAGGTGCGATCGCCGTGGCCTCGGGCGATGGCGTTCGCGGCATTGGGCGCCGCCGAACTCCTCTGCGTCGACCCCGGGCAACGGGTCGCACGCGAACTCCTCACCGATTACGCCGACACCGTGGCCAAACCGAACGGCGACTCGGCCTGGCCATGGCCTGAGCCGCGACTCACCTACGCGAATGCGGTTCTCCCCGAGGCGATGATCGCCGCGGGCGTTGCGCTCGACGATTCGACACTGCGGCAACAGGGCTTGGATCTGTTGGGTTG
>NZ_JBKQOI010000272.1:0-21444 GCF_052145595.1 Mycobacterium sp.
CCTGTCAGGATTGAACTGACGACCTTTCGCTTACAAGGCGAGTGCTCTACCACTGAGCTAAGGAGGCCGGGTAAATCGGGTGCAAGCCTAACGGGTCATTCGTCGCCTTCGATGATGCGCTGGGAACGCGCCGGACGTGACGATGGGCGCCGTCCGGGGCGCCAGCCCGGCAGCGGGATGCGGTCGGCAATGCTGCTCAGCGGGTTGACCACCATGGTGAGCGAGATGACGGCGTCTTGCAGGGTCGAGATGGCGGGCTCCAGCGCCTCCATCCCGGGTGTGAGTCGAGCCAGGGTGTCGGCGACGTCGGCCAGCTGGTCCAGCGGACCATTCCTGGCGGTCAGCTTGTCGACCAGTCCACCTTCAGCGAGTAGTCGCTGAGCCAGCCCGTCCTCGGACAACACCCGCTCTATCAGCCCGTCTTCGGCAAGCAGCTGATCGACCAGTCCATCGGGCTGCAGCGTCCGCTGCAGCCCGCCGCCGTCCGCGGTCAGCCGATCGAGCAAACCGCCCTCGGAGGTGAGCAGGTCGACCACCCCACCCGGGCGCAGCAACCGGTCGATCGGCCCGTCGGGCGCCACGGCGCGCCCCAGCGGCGCGTCGTCGTCCAGCAGCTTGGCCAACCGGTTGGCGCGCATGACCGCGTCGTCAATCCCCAGCATGGAGGCCACCGCGTTCGTCCCGGAGTCGCCCCGGGCCTCACCCAGCGCTCGCTTCGCCACGCCCACCGCCACCGAAGCGACGTTCAAGCTCGCATCGGCGGCGGCAAGCCCGGCCCGCGCGGGAGCGGTCGCCAGCGACACGATGCTTTTAGCGAAGTTCATGCTCAAGAGTCTATTCGCGACGGCCCCGACAAACCCGTACGGTTCCAAGCCGACGCAATGAATCCTGCCAGGCTGTTAGCAGTTGGTTGGCATGGAGCTTCCAGGAATCACACAATAACTTGGAAGGCAACGTTCAAAACAACGGCGTTAAAATCGAACGACGGAAGTGACCTCATGACAGCGGCAACCCCAAGCGAAACCAAACCAGAGGCTCGCGTCCTCGTGATCGACGACGAGGCCAACATCGTCGAGCTGCTCTCAGTGAGCCTCAAGTTCCAGGGTTTTGAGGTCTACACCGCGACCAACGGAGCGCAGGCCCTGGACCGAGCCCGTGATGCCCGCCCCGACGCGGTGATCCTCGACGTGATGATGCCCGGGATGGACGGCTTCGGGGTGCTGCGGCGGTTGCGGGCCGACGGCATCGACGCCCCGGCGTTGTTCCTGACGGCCCGCGACTCCCTGCAGGACAAGATCGCGGGCCTGACGCTGGGCGGCGACGACTACGTGACGAAACCGTTCAGCCTGGAGGAGGTCGTCGCCCGGCTGCGGGTCATATTGCGCCGCGCCGGCAAGGGCGGAGCGGAGCCCCGCAATGCCCGCCTCACGTTCGCCGATATCGAACTTGACGAAGAGACCCACGAAGTGTGGAAGGCCGGGGAACCGGTATCGCTGTCGCCGACCGAATTCACGCTGCTGCGCTACTTTGTGATCAACGCGGGCACGGTGCTGAGCAAGCCGAAGATCCTCGACCATGTCTGGCGCTACGACTTCGGGGGTGACGTCAATGTCGTCGAGTCCTACGTGTCGTATCTGCGTCGCAAGATCGACACCGGGGACAAGCGGCTGCTGCACACCTTGCGTGGGGTGGGCTATGTGCTGCGGGAGCCGCGCTGAGCACACGCTCAGGCATTCGGCGAAGTAGCGAGCGCTAGCGAAGAGTATGGAAATGGCCAATCAGGTTCGACGCGGATTACCACTGCGGGTGGGTTTGGTCGCCGCCACGCTGGCGCTGGTGGCCTGCGGCCTGGCGGTCTCGGGGGTCGCTGTCACCTCGATCCTGCGTCACAGCCTGATCAGCCGGATCGACCAGACGCTGCTTGACGCGTCCCGCAGCTGGGCGCAGGCCCCGCGGCGGCAGTCGCCGCCGCCCTATGAAGGCCCGGACGCCGGTCGGCCGCCGTCGAAGTTCTATGTGCGGGGTGTGGGCACCGACGGCACCCCGTTTACCGCCATCAACGACCGCAACGGCGAACCGGCGCTGCCGCCCGACAACGACGTGGGTCCCAATCCGACGACGCTGCCCTCGGTCAACGGCTCCAATATCCAGTGGCGAGCGGTGTCGGTGCGCGGTCCGCATGGGTTGACAACCGTCGCGATCGATCTGTCCGACGTCCAGCACACGCTCAGCTGGCTGGTCTGGTTGCAGATCGGGATCGGGGTGGCGGTGCTGGTCGTGGTCGGGATCGCCAGCTTCGCGGTGGTGCACCGCAGCCTGCGGCCGCTGACAGAGGTCGAACAAACCGCGGCCGCGATCGCCGCGGGCCAACTGGATCGCCGGGTTCCCGAACGTGATCCCCGAACCGAGGTGGGCCAACTTACGTTGGCGCTCAACGGAATGCTCGCCCAAATCCAGCACGCGATGGCTTCTTCGGAGTCTTCGGCCGAGAAGGCCCGCAGTTCCGAGGACCGGATGCGACGGTTCATCACCGACGCCAGCCACGAACTGCGCACCCCGCTGACGACCATCCGCGGCTTCGCGGAACTGTACCGCCAGGGGGCTGCCCGCGACGTGTCCAAGCTGCTGTCGCGGATCGAAAGCGAAGCCAGCCGGATGGGCCTGCTGGTCGACGACTTGCTGCTGCTGGCCCGGCTGGACGTGCAACGACCGCTGGAGCACCATCGAGTGGACTTGCTGGCGCTGGCCAGCGATGCCGTGCATGACGCGGAGGCGATCGACCCCAAGCGCATCATCACCATGGAGGTCTTCGACGGTCCCGGCACCCCGGAGGTGCTCGGTGACGAACCGCGGATTCGGCAGGTGTTGAGCAACCTCGTCGCGAATGCCTTACAGCACACCCCGTCGAGCGCCGACGTCACCGTGCGGGTCGGCACCGATGGCGACGACGCGGTGCTTGAAGTTGTCGACGAGGGTCCCGGGATGAGTCAGCAGGATGCGTCGCGGGTGTTCGAGCGGTTCTATCGCACCGACGCGTCGCGGGCGCGCTCCAGCGGCGGCACCGGACTGGGGCTGTCCATCGTCGACTCGCTGGTGCGCGCCCACGGAGGCGATGTCGGCGTGACGACCGAGCTCGGCGAGGGGTGCTGCTTCCGGGTCACACTGCCCCGCGTGAGCGATGTGCCGGCGCCCGAGCCGGCTCACGCCAGCTGAGCCAGGGCCGCCTTGATCTTGGCTTGCGCCTCGTCGAGGGATTGCGGTGACGGGTTGCGGTCGACGTTGGCGAACCCGAAGTCGCTCAGCCTGCGGGTCGGAAATACGTGGACGTGCAAATGGGGCACCTCCAGCCCCGCGATGATCACGCCCGCCCGCTCGGTTTTGAACGCCTTGCACACGGCCTTGCCGATCAGCTGACTCACGGCCATGATGCGGGCGAACGTCACGCCGTCGACGTTCTGCCACTGATCGATCTCGGCTCGTGGCACCACCAGCGTGTGTCCTTGTGTCATCGGCTCAATCGTCAGGAACGCGACGATGTCGTCGTCCTCGTAGACGAAGCGGCCGGGGAGTTCACGGTTGATGATCTTGGTGAAGATCGACGCCATGGGCCCAGCATAGGTTCGTCGAAATTGGCGCCATGGTCGCGGTTGCCACCGCGCCGCCTCGAAGCCGAATCGTTAGCGCGGTGTTGCAACTTCGTTCCACGGCCCCGGGAAAATTCTTGTGACCCAATTCACTCCGAAGGGGCCTTAAGGGGGAAATTGTGCGGCGGTTTCCGGTGGCATTGCTGGCCGCCTGCGCCGTGGCCATGATCCCGCCGGTTATCCCGGGAGTTGTCCCCTCAACCGCGCGGGCGGCCAGGGCGTGGGGGCCGCTGGCGCCGCCCAACCCGTTCATGGCGCCGTTGGGCCTTGCATCGCTGCACAACGACGCCGAATCGTCGGACGCGGGACCACTTCCCGGACCCGGCGCACACCTGAATGCGATCTTCGGGTACACGCTGCTGGCGGCCTGCCCGACGATCATGCAGGGCACCGACGGCCTGGTGTTGGCGCTCTGCACCACCGACATCGGCCAGACCCCGACCATCTTCCTGATCGATCCCGGCGGCCTGGTTCCGCGCGTCATCCCGCTGGCCAGCCTGCAAGTGGCCAAGGGCAGCCTGCTTGGCGGCGTCTACGCCTATCTGGACAACAACAACCAGTTGGTCATGATCGATGGAACCAACCACCTGCTGCGCGTCTCGCACGCCATGGACGGGCAAGGCTGTTGGAAGCTGATCGTCACCGAGTCCACCGACCTGTCCGGCGCGATACCGTCCGGCGACAACTCCGTGGGCCTGGTCCCCGACTATGCGGGCAACGTCTGGTTCGCCACCGGCAACGGCGTCGTGGGGGTGGTCAAGCCCGGCGGCGGCGTTACCACGCTGCAGCTGCCCGCCGGTGAACAAGTGGCCAACAGCATCTCGTCGGCGCCAAGCAGTCGCGTCGCGGTCGCCACCACCTTTGCCCTCTACGAGCTGAACCTCAACATCGCCGGCAACCCGCAAATCCTTTGGCGCGCAGCCTATGACCGCGGGCCCGCCCGCAAGCCCGGACAACTGAGTTGGGGCACCGGCTCCACCCCCGTCTA
This sequence comes from Mycobacterium sp., assembly GCF_052145595.1. Taxonomy (GTDB): domain Bacteria; phylum Actinomycetota; class Actinomycetes; order Mycobacteriales; family Mycobacteriaceae; genus Mycobacterium. The sequence continues at coordinate 4,633 of NZ_JBKQOI010000272.1, forward strand.
CTTCGGCCCGGCCACCGGGGCCGATTATCTGACGATCGTGGACAACGCCAGCCCCCAGGTGCACGCGCTGGTCTACCAGTCAGGGACCGGCCAATTAATATGCGAACAACCGGTTTTGACCCAGGGCGGGCCAGGCAGCGAGAACGCGCCGATCGGGATCGGGAACTCGGTGTTCGTCTCCAGCACCTACGGGTACCCGTATCCGGCGGTTCCCGCGGGCGCGCCCCCGGCGGTTCCGGCCAAGGCGCCGTTCGTCGGCGGGATGACCCGGGTGGACGTCGACAACCCCGGCTGTCACACCGTGTGGGAGAACAACGTTCGCAGCGCGGCACTACCGCACCTGTCGACCGCGGACAGCTTGCTCTACACCATCACCCGGATCGGGTTCTACCAAACCTCACCGCTAGACGTCTTCGCCTACGCCGTCATCGACCCCAACACCGGGAAAACGTTGTGGGAGCAACCGAAATCGGCCACCATCCTCAGCGATCCGCTGCAAACTCCCACGATGGTCCTGCTGGACCACAAGATCATGCAGGGCAACATCACCGGACTCGGGCGCATCGGCTGACCGGCTCATTCCTCCTTGCCGAATTTCATGACGTCGAGGTTCCAATACCCGCGCATGTTGGTGATCAGCCCCGCATCGTTGACCTTGTAGGTGAACACCCCGCGCACCGTGCTGGTGAACCCGCCCTCGAACTTGCTGTGCAGCAACAGGATATGAGCGATCTCGTCGGGCGAACTGGACGGAAAGGTCTCCTCGCAGGTGATGGTCAGCTGGTTGGCCGCGATGTTGTTGTCATAGAAGGCGGCGACGCCTTCCTTGCCTTTGACGCCGTCACCGTCGGGGTTTGTGACGGACTTGCCGATCGGGTCCTCGACGACGACGTCGTCGGCCATCAGCGCCAGCCAGCCCTCCCGATCGTGTGCTTGCACGCACCGCCACGAGGATTGCGACGCGGTCAATGCCGGGGAGGCCTGAGATTCCTGAGATGCCTGAGATTCTGTGGTTTCGGTCATGTGTTTCTCCTGTCTCTAGATCGCGCACGCGGCGCGTGCGCCCTCTTCGGTGGCTTTGCGGATTAGACCAAGGCCGCTGCAGTCGCCGGCGGCGTGCACATCGGCGCCGGGCATCGCGGCGACCAGGGCGTCGAACAGGCTGGTGTCGGGTTCGACCGTTCCGGCGATGACGACGCCGTCGGCGTCCAGTTGCCGTGAGGTGCCACCGGCGGGCGTGAACACCACGGACCGGGGCGTAATGCGCTCGACGGCCGCCCGGACGTGCACGGTGACGCCAAGCCGGTCGAGGCGATCCATGTGCTCGGTCTTGCGCTTGTTGCCCACTTCCGGGGCGATGTCCTTGCCTGCCTCGAGTATTGACACGAGCCGGCCGCGGCCCGCCAGGAATTCGGCGAGCTCGAGGGCGACCAGGTCGCCGCCGATGATGGCGACGCGCCGACCGACCGGCATCCACGCCCGGGTGGCGAGCCGGACCGCGGCGGGGCGTACCAGCCGCTGCCGCCAGCCGGCCAGCAGCGAAGCGCCCAGCCGCTGCCAGGCCGGGTCGGTGGATTCGGCATGGCCGCCGAGCAATTCGCGCAGCCCGGGCCCGGTGTGCACGTGCGGCAGGTCGGCGCCGGGAATGGCCGGCACCGCGACGTGGCCACCGGTGGCCACCACCACCGCGTCGGGTGCGGCCTCGACCACGTCGTCCGCCGAAACGGTCTGGCCCAGATGGACTTTGGTTGTGCTGAGTTTGATCTCGTCGCGCAGGTACCGCAGGAACGGGTGGTTCTCCGGATGCAGAACCGACGCCCAGCGCAGGGCCCCGCCCAGTTGGCCACTGCGCTCGAAAAGCGTGACACGGTGGCCGCGTTGGGCGGCAACACGGGCGGCCTCCAGGCCGGCCGGTCCACCGCCGATCACCACCACACGCTTGGCGCGGTCGGCACGAGGCGCGGCCAGTTCACGCTCCTTGCCGGTGCGCGGGTTTACGGCGCAATCGACGGAGAAGCGCTGTTCCATTGCGTCAATGCAGTTTTCACAGGAGATGCACCTGCGCACCCGGTGCGCTTGGCCGGAAAGCAGTTTGCGCGGCAGATCGGGGTCGGCCAGCAGCGGACGTCCCATCGCGATGAAATCGGCGCGCCCCTCGGCCAGGATCCGTTCGGCCCGAACCGGGTCGTGGATCCGGCCGACGGCGATTACCGGCACGTCCACCGCCTGCTTGACCGCGGCCGCGGCGCCCACGTTGACTTCGTCACCGTCGTTGGCACCGTTGACCATCCCGGTGACGAGCCGATCGATCACGCCGCCGCTGACGTGGAACGCGTTCGCGCCGGCGGCCACCAGTTCGGGTGCGATCCTCGCGGTTTCGTAGATCGGCCTTCCTCCGGCGACCCGTTCGTAACCGGAGAGGCGCAACGTTATCGGCAGGGCGTCGCCGACCTCGGAGCGAATCGCGGCCAGCGCCTGTAGCACCACCTGCACCCTTCCGCGTGCCGAGTCGCCCCGATAGTCATCGGTGCGCCGATTGCGTTGTGGAGCAAGGAAAGAGCCCAGCAGCATGTAGCCGTGCGCGGCGTGCAACTCGATGCCGTCGTACCCGGCCTCGGCGGCGCGCCGCACCGCGGCCTTGAACAGGTCGAACACCTCGGTCAGCTGCTGCTTGGTGATTTCGGCCGACGGACGCCCGGTGAGGTAGGAGGGGATCACCGACGGCCCCAGCGACGTGACACCGAAGATCTCCGGTCCCAGGCCGTCGGGCCCGGCGTGCACGATCTGGGGTTGGATCTTGGCCCCGTGTTCGTGCACCACCTCCACCAGCGCCCGGTGCGCGTCGACGGCTTCATCGGTGGCCAGGTGCAAACCACCGGGAGTCTCGGGGTGATGGTGGTCGACTCCCGTGGCGCCCAACGTGATCAGGCCCACGCCGCCCTTGGCGCGGGCGGCGAAGTAGTCGCGGGTGCGCTGTGACGGCAGCCCGTCGCGGGTGCCGTACATCGTCTCCATGGGAGACATGACCATCCGGTTGCGCACCGTCATGGCGCCGATTCGCCCCGGCGCCAACAGATGCGGGAAGCTGGCCAGGACGGCGCACCTCTTACCGATCGGCGTCCGTATAGCGGATCACGCCGCGAATGTTCTTGCCATCCAGCATGTCCTGGTAGCCGTCGTTGATCTGCTCGAGCCGGTACTGGCGGGTGATCATGTCGTCCAGGTTGAGCTTGCCGGCCTTGTACATCGACAACAGTTGGGGGATGTCGTACTGCGGGTTGCCGCCGCCGAAGATGGTGCCCTGCAGGTTCTTCTGCATCAGGGTCAACATCGCCAGGTTCAGGGTCACATTGGTGTCCAGCAGGCTGCCGATGGCGGTCAGCACGCAGGTGCCGCCCTTTTGGGTGATGTTCAGGTAGCTGTCGACGTCGGCGCCGTGCAGCTCGCCGACTGTGACCACCACTTTGTGGGCCATCAGTCCGTAGGTGACCTCGGCCATGCCCATCAGGGCGGCGTTGATGTCGGGGTAGACGTGGGTGGCGCCGAACTTCAGGGCCTGATCGCGCTTCCACTCGACCGGGTCGATCGCGAAGATGTAGCGGGCGCCGGCGTTGACGGCACCCTGCAGCGCCGCCATGCCCACCCCGCCGACACCGACGATGGCGACGTCTTGGCCCGGCCGGATGTCGGCGGTGCGGACCGCCGAACCGTAGCCGGTGGTGACGCCGCAGCCAACCAGCGCGGCCACCTCGAACGGGATAGACGGGTCGATCTTCACCACCGAGCTGCGGTGCACGACCATGTACGGCGAGAACGTGCCCAGCAGCGTCATGGGGAAGACGTTTTGGCCGCGGGCCTGGATGCGGAACGTGCCATCGGATACCGCGGCTCCGCCCAGCAGCCCGGCCCCCAGATCACACAGATTGCGCAGGCCCGCCTGACATGTGGGACACGTCCCGCAGGACGGGATGAACGACAGCACGACGTGGTCGCCCGGGGCGATGTCTTCCACGCCCGGCCCAACCTCGGTGACGATCCCCGCACCCTCGTGTCCGCCGAGCACCGGGAAGCCGGCCATCGGGATGCCGCCGGTGACCAGGTGATGGTCGGAGTGGCACATGCCCGCCGCTTCCATCTGGATCTTGACCTCGTGGGCTTGCGGGTCGCCGATCTCGATTTCCTCGATGGACCACGGCTGGTTGAACTCCCAGATCAGTGCGCCTTTTGTCTTCATGAACAACCTCCACTAGCAAGCCCTGACCCGAGTGCTCGGCGAAAGGGGCCGGCCGGGGCCGGACGGAAATTTAGAACGTGTTCTCGTTCGGGGACCATTATGACCTGCGTCACCACGCAGTAAACAACAGGGGAGCGACAACAGGTGCCGGGGAATCACCAAATGGGTGCCGGGGCCTGCCCCAGCGGGTAGTAGCCTGGCAGCCTCTCGCCGGCCAGGCTGCGTTCGATACGGCGCTGCATGCCGGGACTAAGATCACCGGATTCGATGAGGGTCGCGAACATCTTCGAGACGTGACCGAAGTCGAAGAAGTCGCGCTGCCACTCGATCTTGCCGTCGGCGTTGAGGCGGAACCAGCTGCCGCCGATGCCGTAGATCTCGTCCTGGGTGCCGTCGGACTTGTTGACGATCTGCTTCCAGAAGCCGACGATCTCCCCCTGCTTATCGTCGATGAGCACCTTTTGGTACTCGTACACCCAGTTCTCCAGACCCTCCATCTCCAGGCCCAACGCGATGTCGCGGATCTCGTCGATGCCGACGCACATCACATCTTCCTTGGGTCCGATGTTCCAGCCGTAGGTGGCGTCGTCGGCGTAGAAGTCGGCCAGCGGCTTCCAGTCGCCGGCGCGCTCCGCCTCGCGGTTGGCCTCCAGCCAGCGGTCGACCCATGCCTCTAGGTCCTCGCGTGAGTGTGACGACTGCGACATGATAAGTCAGTCTCCCTTGTCTTCTTTGATGGATAGTGCTCGGGTAGGGCAGGATTCGACCGCCCGCTGGACCTCGTCGCGGGCATCTTCGGGCGGTTCGGGGTCGATGATCTCGACCTTGCCCCGCTTGGGCACCCGAAAGTAGTCGGGCGCCTCGAGTTCGCACATGGCGTGGCCCTGGCACAAATCCAGATCCGCCTCGATCCTGAATCCTTGTGAGCCCATGAGTCTTAATCCTTACGCGCTGCGCTTGCGGTAGCGCACCTTGGCGGGCCGGGCCAGCTGCACGACCATCTTGGAGTGGTCGTTGTGGTAGCTGTCGGCGGGCTGCGCCATCTCGAACTCGTACTCGCGCAACAGAACCGAGAAGATCGCCTTGATCTGCATCTGCGCGAACGCGGCTCCGACGCAGCGGTGCCTGCCGGCGCCGAACGGGATCCAGGTCCATCGGTTGACCAGATCTTCTTGCCGCGGCTTTTCGTAGCGGTCCGGGTCGAAGGAGTTCGGATTCGGGAAGTCCTCGGGAATCCGGTTGGAGATCGCCGGGGAAGCCGCGACGAAGTCGCCTTTGTGAATCGGGTAGTCCGCAACCTCGAATTCGCCCTGGGCCACCCGCATCAGGATGATCAGCGGTGGATGCAGGCGCAGGGTCTCCTTGAGAACGTTGTCCAGCTTCGGAATCTGCCGCAGCGCATGGAAACTCACCGCCTGGCCGTCGGCGTAGAGCTCGTCGAGTTCCTTGACCACCTGCGCATAGACGTCGCGGTGGCGGATCAGCTCGATCAACGTCCACGACGAGGTGCCCGAACTGGTGTGGTGCCCGGCGAACATCAGCGAGATGAACATGCCGGTGATCTCGTCGGCGGAGAAGCGGGGATTGCCGTCCTCGTCCTTGATCGACACCAGCACGTCCAGCATGTCGCGGTCGCTCTTGTCCTTGGGGGGGTTGGCGATGCGCTGGTTCATCACGCCCTGTACCAGCTCGACCAGGCCGACGCGCGCCTGATCCCGGACCCGGAAGCTCTCGATGTCCAGGTAGGCATCGACGTAGCACAGCGGATCGGTGCCTCGCTCCAACAGGTGGTAGTACTCGGCGAAGCGATGGTCGAGCTGATTGCGGAACTTCACCCCGATCAGGCACGCAGTCGAGGTGTAGATGGTCAACTCGGCGAAGAAGTCGAGCAGTTCGATCTCGCCTTCGTCGCCCCAGTTGGCGATCATTTTCCGGACTTCGTTCTCGATGGTCGCCGCGTGACCCTTCATGTGCTCGCCCCGCAGCGCGGTATTGTGCAGCATCTCGGCGCGCCGTTCGGGGCTGGCGTCGAACACCACCCCCTTGCCGAAGATCGGCGTCATGAAGGGATACGCCTCGGCCTGGTCGAGATCCTCATCGGCGGAACGGAAGAAGAATTCGTTGGCTTCGGCGCCGGACAGCAGGATGACGTGCTTGTCGGCCAACTGGAACCAGCCGACGTCCCCGCACTCGTCGCGGACCCGCTGCATCAGCGCGATCGGGTCGGTGCGGAATTCTTCCAGATGACCGTGCTCTTCTTCGCCGCCGGAAACCCGCGGCACGATGGCGGTTGTCATGAATCCGTGGCTTTCTCATCGAGTTTGAGTTGCTGACGTTCTTTTGTCGTCGTCAAAGGCGCCTCGGGCTGCAGTTCCATGTTGACCACGAAGCCGCCCCTGGGCGTCTCGGCAACGAACGTGATCGCCCGGGCGAGATCGGAGGGCCGTAAGAAGTAGTCATGGCGCGCCTGACCCCACTTCGCCCAATCCTCCAGCGCCGGTCCGATCGCCTCGGCGGGCAGACTCCAGCCCATCGCGGTCTTGGTGGGGCCGGGATGCACGATCGAGGCGCGCACGCCGGTGCCCTCCAGCTCCATCTGCAGGTTGGTGACCATCGCCACCAACGCCGCCTTCGCGGCACCGTAGGCACCCATGTGCGGGCGCTGGCGCAGCGCGACATCGGAACCCACGAAAATGAGGTCGCCGCGTTGACGCTCGACCATGCCCGGTAGCACCGCATTGGTCAGCCGGTTGGCCCCGATCAGGTGGATCTGGATTTGCGATTCGAAAGCCGCAGTGTCGATTTCGTGCAATCGTCCGAAATAGGTATCGCCGGCCCCGGCGACCATGACCTCGATGTCGCCGAGCTGCTCGGTGGCCTGGTGCACGAATCCTTTGACCGATTCGGCGTCGGTGACATCGAGCGGCAGCGCGATCGCCTCGCCTCCGTCGGCGCGGATCTTCTCGGCGATCTCCTGGCACTTGTCGACGCGTCGTGCGCCCAGTGCCACCGGAAAACCATGGGCGGCAAGCTCGACGGCGGTGGCCGCTCCGATACCCGATGATGCGCCGGCGACGATCGCGGGCCTGCGCGCAGGATGTGGTTCGAAGCGGGGCATTCAGGACACCTCCACGCTGATCGGCAGGTGGGCGAACCCTCGGACATTACTGGAGTGGACGCGGACGGCGTTGGCCTCGTCGACCTCGTAGCCGCGGATTCGCTTGAACAGTTCGGTGAGCGCCACCCGGGCTTCCATCCGAGCCAGATGCGCTCCCAGGCAGAAGTGTGCGCCGCTGCCGAAACTCAGTAATTTGGGCCCGATTTCGCGGCCGATGAGGAAGTCGTCAGCATTGTCAAAGGCTCGCTCGTCGCGATGGGCCGAACCGGGCAGCAGCAACAGGATGTCGCCCTCGGGGAGGGTGGTGTCGTAGAGCGTGAGCTCCCCGGACACGGTGCGGGCCAGGATCTGGCTGGACGTGTCATATCGCAGGGTTTCCTCGACCCACAGCGGCACCCGAGACAGATCGGCGTAGACCGGGGCCAGTTGGTCGGGATTCTTGTAGCCCCAATAGGCGGCATTGGCAAGGAGTTTGGTGGTGGTCTCGTTGCCGGCGATCACCATCAGGAACATGAACCCGAGGATTTCCTCGTCGGTGAGCCGGTCGCCGTCGATCTCGGCATCCAGCAGCGCCGAGGTCAGATCATCGGCCGGCTTCTTGCGACGCTCGGCGATCATCTGCTGGTAGTACACGATGAGGTTGATCGACGCCTCGATCGCCGACGCCGGCACGTCGGTGACGCCCTCTTCGCGGTGCATGACGCCGTCCGCCCACGCGCGCAGCTGGGCGCGGTCCGGCTGGGGGACGCCCATCAGCTCGGAGATGACGTCCATGGGCAGCTTGCCGGCGAATTCGTCGACGTAGTCGAGGATTCCGCCGCTTGCCTTTTCCATCATCGCGTCGAGGTGCTGCACCGCGATCTCGGTTACCCGCGACTCCAGCTCACGAATCCGCCTGGGCGTGAATCCTTTTGACACCAGGGTGCGCAGGCGCAGGTGCGCGGGGTCGTCCATCGCCAGAAACGACATGGTCTTGGCGGCATGCGGTCCCCGCGATGCCGGATCCAGTGAAACCCCGTCGCGGTTGGACAGCGTTGTGCTATTGCGGAATCCCTGATGCACGTCGCGGTGCCGTGACACGGCCCAGAAGCCGAGCTCTTCGTTGCGGTACAACGGTGCCTCGTCGCGCAGCCTCTTGTAGTACGGGTACGGGTCTTCGTGGAAGTCGTAATCGTAAGGATCCAGGACCACCTCGTGGTCGCCAACGTGCACGGTCATCGCTGGGTACCTACCTCGGGGCTGAGCGGTTGGTTTGTCTCTCCGGCTCCGGTGAGGATGAGCCGGACCACATAGGCAAGCCGGTCGGCGATCTCGCGGTAGGTGAGTTCGCCGCTGCCGGCCTGAACGAGTGCGCCGAAAAAAGACATCTCCAGCGCGGACACGGCGGTGGGGTCGGCGTTGGGACCCATGGCAGACGTGATGCGTCGGTGGATCTCTGCGCCGATCCGATCGCGCGCGGCGCGCACCGCCGGATCGGCGCCACCGCTGAGCAACGCCGTCGTGCATGCGGCGCTGACCTCGGGTTCGTCGGCCACTACCAGGGCCAGATGGCGCAACACCTGTTCCACCCGCACGGGCATGGGGTCGTTCACGTCGGTGAAGTAGGGGACGTGCCGGACCAGGTCGAGGTAGACCTCGGCGATCAGGTGGTTCTTCGACGAGAAGTAGGTGTACGCGGTGGCCGGGGCCACTTTGGCGCGGGCCGCCACCGCGCGCACCGTCAGGTCGGCGTAGGACTTCTCGCGCAGGGTTTCGATGCCCGCGGCGAGCACCTTGCGGAAGGTCTCCTCCTGGCGGCGGTTGCGCAAGGGTGCTCCGGTCTGGCGCTCGGCGTGAGATGCGATCGTAACCAGTGCATCGCTGGACACATGTCCAAGCTATCGGATGTTGGCGATGATAAGCAAGCATGATCGGTAAATATGCTGGTTAATCAGGTACTTAGGCGCTCTTATGGCCCGCTGCCGAGATCGGCTCTTGCACCTACGGCAACGCGAGGGATATGGTTCGTTACGGCAATATCGGACAAGTGTCCACCTATTTTGCTGGGCTTGTGCGGGTCGGTTGGCCCCTCGATTTGCCATGACTAGGCGGGAGCGAAACATATGGCCCAAAGCACTCTGTTGGCCGACGGCGTGAGCGCACTGTTCATCGACGGCAAACTGTCGCCCGGCAGTGCGGGGACCTTCCCGACGATCAATCCGGCAACCGAGGAGGTGCTGGGAGTCGCCGCCGACGCCGACCCCGACGACATCGGCCGCGCCATCGATGCCGCGCGGCGCGCCTTCGACGACACGGACTGGTCCCGCAACACCGAATTGCGGGTGCGGTGTGTGCGGCAGCTGCGCGATGCGATGCAGGCGCACACCGAAGAACTGCGCGAGATCACCATCGCCGAAGTCGGCGCGCCCCGGATGCTCACCGCCGCTGCCCAATTGGAGGGCCCGGTCGCCGACTTGAGCTTCGCGGCCGACACCGCCGAGTCTTACGAGTGGAATCAGGATCTCGGTCAGGCGTCGCCAATGGGAATCCCGACCCGGCGCACCATCGCGCGGGAGGCCGTGGGAGTCGTGGGCGCAATCACGCCGTGGAACTTCCCGCACCAGATCAATCTCGCCAAGCTGGGGCCCGCGCTGGCCGCGGGTAACACCGTCGTGCTGAAGCCCGCGCCGGACACGCCATGGTGTGCCGCGGTGCTCGGCGAGATCATCGCCGAACACACCGACTTTCCGCCCGGAGTGGTCAACATCGTAACTTCCAGCGACCACAGCCTCGGGGCGATGCTGGCTAAAGACCCTCGGGTAGACATGGTTTCGTTCACCGGCTCGACGGCCACTGGCCGTAGCGTGATGGCCGACGCCGCCGCGACGATCAAGAAGGTGTTTCTGGAGCTGGGCGGCAAATCGGCGTTCGTCGTGCTCGACGACACCGACCTGGCCGGGGCGTGTTCGGTTTCGGCGTTCACCGCATCCATGCACGCCGGACAGGGTTGCGCGATCACGACCCGGCTGGTGGTGCCGCGGGCCCGCTATGACGAGGCCGTCGCCATCGCCGCGGGCACCATGGGGTCGATCAAGCCCGGCGATCCCACCGAACCCGGCACCGTCTGCGGCCCTTTGATTTCGGCCCGGCAGCGGGACCGGGTGCAGGGCTACCTCGATCTGGCGATCGCCGAAGGCGGGACGTTCGCCTGCGGCGGTGGCCGGCCCGCGAACAAGGAAGCCGGTTTCTTCATCGAGCCCACCGTGATCGCGGGCCTGACCAACGATGCCCGACCGGCCCGCGAGGAAATCTTCGGACCGGTGCTCACCGTGGTCGCTCACGACGGCGACGACGACGCATTGCGCATCGCCAACGATTCGCCATATGGCTTGTCGGGCACCGTGTTCAGCGCCGACCCGGAACGGGCCGCGAAGTTCGCCTCGCGTATGCGGGTGGGTACCGTCAACGTCAACGGCGGCGTCTGGTATTCCGCGGACGCGCCGTTCGGTGGTTACAAGCAGTCCGGCAACGGCCGCGAGATGGGCCTTCTCGGCTTCGAGGAGTACCTGGAGGCCAAAATCATTGCCACAGCAGTCCAGTGAGACCCTCGAGAGGAAAACATGCGGTTTGAAAATAAGGTCGCCATTGTCACCGGGTCTGGTGGCGGCATCGGTCAGGCGTATGCCGAGGCGCTGGCCCGGGAGGGCGCGGCAGTTGTCGTGGCCGATATCAATGCAGAGGCCGCCGAAGGCGTCGCCAAGCAGATAGTCGCCGACGGTGGCACGGCGATCAGCATCCCGGTCGACGTTTCCGATCCCGAGTCGGCCAAGGCGATGGCGGATCGCACGCTGGCCGAATTCGGCGCCATCGACTACCTGGTCAACAACGCGGCCATCTTCGGGGGCATGAAGCTGGATTTCCTGCTCACCATCGACCCCGAGTACTACAAGAAGTTCATGAGCGTCAATCTCGATGGCGCACTGTGGTGCACCCGCGCGGTGTACAAGAAAATGTCCAAGCGCGGTGGGGGCGCGATCGTCAACCAGTCATCCACCGCCGCGTGGCTGTACTCGAACTACTACGGCCTGGCCAAGACCGGCATCAACGGCTTGACCCAGCAGCTCTCGCGCGAATTGGGGGGCCGCAACATCCGGATCAACGCGATCGCTCCCGGCCCCATCGACACCGAGGCCAATCGGACCACAACCCCGAAAGAGATGGTCGACGACATCGTCAAGGGTCTTCCGCTGTCACGGATGGGAACGCCTGCGGATCTGGTCGGGATGTGCCTGTTCCTGCTGTCCGACGAGGCTTCGTGGATCACCGGGCAGATTTTCAATGTTGACGGCGGACAGATAATTCGGTCATGAGTCAAGAATTGAAGCTCGGATACATCGGCCTGGGCAATATGGGAGCGCCGATGGCCAAACGTTTGGTCGACTGGCCCGGCGGGCTAAGCGTTTACGACGTCCGGGCCGAAGCGATGACGCCGCTGGCCGAAGCCGGCGCGACGCTGGCCGACAGTGTGGCCGACGTTGCCGCCGCCGACGTCATCAGCGTCACCGTCCTCAACGACGCTCAGGTGCGAGAGGTGGTCGGCGAGCTGGCGGCCAACGCAAAGCCCGGCACTGTCATCGCGATCCACTCGACCATCAGCGACACCACCGCCGTCGAACTGGCCGGCGAGCTGAAACGGCAAGGCATCCACATCGTCGACGCGCCGGTCAGCGGCGGCGCCGGTGCCGCCGAGAAGGGCGAACTCGCCACCATGGTCGGCGCCGAACGCGAGGTGTACGAACGGATCAAGCCGGCATTCAAGCAGTGGGCGTCGATGGTCATCCACGCCGGCGAACCGGGCGCGGGGACAAGAATGAAGCTGGCCCGCAACATGTTGACGTTCACCTCTTACGCCGCCGCGTGCGAGGCCATGAAACTGGCCGAGGCGGCCGGGCTGGATCTGCAGGCGCTGGGCCGGGTGGTGCGCCACACCGATGCGCTCACCGGCGGGCCGGGGGCGATCATGGTTCGCGACGATATGAAAGACCTTCAGTCAGACCACTTCTTGTACCAGCCGTTCTTGCACACCCGCGGGTTGGGGGAGAAGGATCTGAGTCTGGCGCTGGCCTTGGGCGACGCGGTGTCGGTCGACCTGCCGCTGGCCCAGGTGGCATATGAGCGGCTGGCGGCCGGCCTCGGCGTACCGCACACACAGAAAGAGGCGTAAATGGAAGAACGGCGCCGCAAGGGCCTCGAAAAGATGAACGAGGTGTACGGCTGGGAGATGCCCAACATCGAGGGTGACGCGTACTTCGATCTGACCGTCGATCACCTGTTCGGCACCATCTGGACCCGGCCGGGGCTGTCGATGCGCGATAAGCGCATCATGACCCTGACGGCGGTGACCGCGGTCGGAAATCGCGACCTGGCCGAGATCCAGATCAACGCCGCGCTGCTCAACGGGGAACTCACTGAGACCGAACTGAAGGAGATGGCCGTCTTCCTCACCCACTATCTCGGGTTCCCGCTTGGTTCGGCGCTCAACGGCGCTGTCGACACCGTCGTGGCAAAGCGCAAGAAGGCCGCGGCGAAGGGAGCCGCAGAGGACAAGAAGGCCAACGTGGATGCCGCGCTCAAGATGCACTCGGGGAATACTCTCGACTAACACTCGGGAAACACTCTTGACTAACACGATCGCTATCGTGCGAAACGCGTTGTTGCTCAGTCGAATTGCGTTCGCAGGTCTTGCAGCTGCCGCTGAACTCACGGTTGTACAGCGGCAGCAGCAATGAATATTCTCAAATCCCAGTGTTTGTCGCCTGATGCCTAGTGCGCGGGAGGCCGACGAGCCACAGCCGGTCTGCAGAGAAACATTAGGAGGGTCGAGGGCGGTATGGCGAAGGACAACCCGGACGAGGGTGAAGCCCCGATCATCGTCGGCATGGCCGAAGCGGCGATGCACATGTACGTAACCGCCATCGACGCATTGCCCGATGCTGACGACGAAGAGTTCAGGCCTCGAGTCGAGGTCATTCTCTCTGGCTTGCGCAAGCTGCGGAAGACGCTGACCGACGCGGCAACCCGCAACAGGCTCACTCCCCGGGTCATCGTCGCTCTGAGCGAAGCCCGTCAGTGCTACGACGATTTGATGGAACGCGCCGCGGCGGCGCCCGGGGCCACGCTGGGCCAGCAACTCTATGTGGCTCGCCTGTACGCCAGACTCTCGGCAAAGGAGACCGCCAACGGAGCCGGACTGCGCGCGGACCTGCTGGACGACCTGGAAGCCGGTGAGATACCGACCGAGGATGAAGCAGTCAAAGTCAAGAACCTGATCGAGGCTCTCGGCGGTCATGGCGGACCCGCAACCAACGGCAGCGAAGGTGAGCACGAGCGGTTGGCCGTGGAGTCATTCGACGAATCGGTGGCCTGAGGTTCGGTCTAAAAGCCTGCCTTGATGACTATCCGACTTTCCCCACGTGTGCGGGTGCTGTAGGCGCGACGCATTTGCGCGGCTAGTCTGACGTGTCGTGCGCGTATTGGTGATCGGTTCCGGTGCCCGTGAACATGCGCTGCTGCTGGCGCTTCGCAAAGACCCACAGGTGACAGGGTTGGCCATCGCTCCCGGCAACGCCGGCACCGCCCGGTTGGCCGAGCAGCACGACGTCGACATCACCTCGGGCGAGGAGGTCGTCGCCCTGGCACGCGAAGTCCGGGCCGCCATGGTGGTCATCGGTCCCGAGGTGCCGCTGGTATTGGGGGTGGCCGACGCCGTCCGCGCCGCCGGCATCGTCTGCTTCGGACCCGGTAAGGACGCTGCCCGCATCGAGGGCTCCAAGGCTTTTGCCAAGGAGGTCATGGCCGCGGCCGGTGTGCGGACGGCGGCTAGCGAAATCGTCGACAGCCCGGCGCGTTTGGATGCAGCGCTGGACAGGTTCGGACCACCGGCCGGTGACCCGGCCTGGGTGGTCAAAGACGACCATCTGGCCGCCGGTAAGGGCGTGGTGGTGACTCCGGACCGCGGTGCCGCGCGCGCTCACGCCGCCGGGCTGCTCGAGGCCGGCCATCCGGTGCTCTTGGAGTCGTATCTGGATGGCCCCGAGGTGTCGCTGTTCTGTGTCGTCGACGGCCGCACCGTGGTGCCGCTGTTGCCCGCGCAGGACTTCAAGCGTGTTGGCGACGGCGATGCCGGACCCAATACCGGCGGGATGGGCGCCTATGCGCCGGTGCCGTGGCTTCCCGACGACGTGTGCCAGGACGTGGTCAGCCACATCGTCGAACCCATTGCGGCCGAACTGGTCCGGCGTGGAAGTCCGTTTAGCGGCTTGCTGTACGTCGGACTCGCGATCACCGCGAAAGGGCCCGCGGTGGTCGAATTCAATTGCCGCTTCGGCGATCCGGAGACCCAGGCAGTGCTGGCACTGCTGGAATCGCCGCTCGGGCAGCTACTGTACGCCGCGGGGACCGGCGCGCTGGCCGACTTCGGCGAGCTGCGTTGGCGTGATGGTGCGGCGGTGACGGTGGTGCTGGCCGCCGAAAACTATCCGGGACGCCCCCGGGTCGGAGACGTTGTGGTCGGGTCTGAAGCCGATGGGGTGCTGCACGCCGGAACTGCGCGGCGCGACGACGGCGAGATTGTCTCGTCGGGCGGCCGGGTTCTTTCGGTGGTGGGCACCGGCGCCGACCTGGCCGCCGCCCGCACGCAGGCATACGACATTCTGAGCTCAATCCGATTGCCTGGCAGTCATTTCCGAAGCGACATCGGCCTGCTGGCCGCGGAGGGCAAGATCCACGTTTAGACGACGACGCACCCGGTAAGGGCGCGATGATCGTTGGAAGCCGCGGTGTCTTGACTGCGGTGGCGAGCTGAGTCAGAATCAGATTAATAAACCAACCGTCGGTCTAAGTATTGGTGGAGTCGATGGCACGAACGGTTAATGTCGCAGAGCACGCCGCCCGCCGCGACGCCGTCCTGGATTCCGCGCAACGGTTGGTCCTGTTGAAGGGCTATGAGCGCCTGACGGTCCAGGATCTTCTGGATGATTTGCGGATTTCCAAGGGCGCCTTTTACCACTATTTCGATTCCAAGCCGGCGGTGATCGAGGCCCTGACCGAGCGGCTGGTCAGCGACTCGGTGCGGGCGCTCGCCCCGATTGTTGCGAACAATAGGTTGGCGGCCCAGGAGAAGTTGAGACGCTTCTTCGACGAGATCATCCGCTGGAAGTCCGCTCGTCAGAACCTGTTTGTGGCGATGTTGCCGGTTTGGTATGCGCCCGAGAATGTTGCCTTCCGGTTGCGGGTTCAGTTGGCCGTGGCAAAACGACTGGCGCCGCTATTGACGGCGATCGTGCGTCAGGGTGTCGATCAGCGTCGGTTCGTCACCGCCTATCCCGAGCAGGCAGGCGCGATCATCGTCACCCTGGTTCAGGCGCTGCAGGACGCGATCGCCTACCAACTGATGGCGGTGGCGTGCCGTTCACCGGACGCACCACGCACCAGCGAGATAGTGGCCACCTACGGGGCGCACATCGAAGCGATCGAGCGCTATCTGGGTGTCTCGTCCGGCGCGCTGTACCGTGTCGATTCCCGGGCGGTGAACAGCTGGATCAACGCGCTGCGACGAGCCGACACAACGGTGAGGAACGGGACGCGATGAAGGTTGATTTCGCCAACAAGACCGTGGGCGGGTTCAATTTCGAATTCGTCCGCGGATTGTCACTACAGTCTGCTGGCGCAGCAGAATACGGCGAGTGCATGGACACCATCGGACGCGTCGAGGACAACAACTTCGAAAGCTGGATCACCCAGTGGGCCGCCACCGCCGACCGGGTTGCCGCCTTCGCCGACGGCGAAACGCGGGTCGGCAACCGCGTGAACGCCCGCGACGCGTTCCGGCGGGCAGCCAACTACTACCGCATGGCCGTGTTCGACGCCGCGCACACCGACGCTCGGCACACCCAGCTCTGGCAGCGCAGCAAGGACTGCTTTCATCAGATGATCTCGTTGATGGACACTCCCGGCGAATGCATTGACATCGATTTCGAAGGAGCCCGGCTGCCAGCCTATTTCGTGTCAGGAGGTGACGGTCAGCGTCCCACGCTGATCGCGCTGGGTGGCTTTGATTCCACCATCGAGGAGCTATATTGCTGGATCGGTGCCGCTGCTGGGGCTCATGGCTGGAACTGCCTGATGTTCGAGGGCCCCGGGCAGTGGGGCGCGCTGAAGGCCAACCCGGGCTTGATTTTTCGGCCTGACTACGAAAAGCCGGTGGGCGCGGTGGTGGATTACCTGTGCACGCGCTCCGATGTCGATTCCGGCAAGCTGGCCATCATCGGATACTCGATGGGTGGCTACCTGGCGACCCGGGGTGCGCTCGACCAACGGATTCGCGCCTGTATCCCCAACTCGCTTGTCGTCGACTGCGGCGCGGCCGCCCGGGCCGGGATGAAGGGACTGCTCAAGAACACCACGTTCATGGACGCTGCGT
>NZ_JBKQOI010000273.1:0-6293 GCF_052145595.1 Mycobacterium sp.
GCTCGCCCGCGAAGCGTGTCGGCGGCCAGCTCGACGCCAGCGGAGGCGTCGATGACGACCGGGTTCACACCTCGCCAGCGGCGCGCGCTTCGGCGAGGGTGTCAGCTGCCCGCACCCCGGGATCAACCGGTTCCCCCGCCTGACGACGATCAAGCCATGCGGCGAAAGACTCCGGCGTGATCTCCTCATCGGGGTTGAGGACGACCACGGCCGGGTCGGACGGGGTATCAGGGAAGCCAGCCACGAACTCCACTCTATCGACCTGCACGAATGTGGCGACAGTGTGTAGGCAGCGAACTGTCCTCAGACAATTAAGTTGCGGTACGGCGCCCGCTGTACCTGCGATGCGACAGTTATATTGACCGACGATCAACAGGTTTCGGTCAATCTTTCTGTCGTAAAACGCACAATCTGGTGGGTCGGGTGCAAAACCCGGTATCTTGAGCCCCCCGTTGCGGGTTCACTACGGACCGTGAGCGGCGGAACCTCAGGGGTTGCGTCCCAACGTCGGTGTAAATGGCGACCAACTCGGTTCCTAGGTGGTCATGTTAGGCGATCGGTCCGCACTGAGGTCAGGACCACAAGGAAGCTCTCCGACCCAGGGGCTAGGGGGTGCAGAAAAGGTTTTTCACACCTAGCCGCCGCGGAGATCTACCCGTCTCTGAGACGTGGTAAACAAACCAGTATTTGCGGTCACATCGCCGGTCGGGCCCTACCATTGCTTCATGGCGATGCGCAGGGAGAGCCTGAACTCGCTCGACGCGGCTTTCTTGGAGCTCGAGCAGCTCGATGAAGGGGCGTTGATGCACACGGGCGCCGCCCTCCTCTTCGATCCGAGGGCAGACGGCGGAGCGCCGTCGCACCAGGAGCTCCTGGCGCTGCTGGAGGAGCGCCTCGCGATGCTGCCGCGGTTCAGCGCACGACTCTCGGAGCCGCGCGTCGAGGGGCTGCACCGGCCGGCATGGGTCTCGGATCCGACCTTCGAGCTCACCGCCCACGTGCGCCATGCGACGTTGCCGGCCCCGGGCAGTCATGCAGAGCTGCACGATTGGCTCGGCGACTTCTGGTCGCACCGCCTCGACCGCGCCCGACCGCTCTGGGAGATGGCCCTTGTCGACGGACTCGAGGGTGGCCGGTGGATGCTTGCGACCAAGATGCACCATGCCATGGTCGACGGCGTCGGTGCGATGGACATCGGATATGTCCTCCTCGACACGGAGCCACATCCGGGCCCGCGTCCGGCTCCTCAGCCGAGCGAGCCGGACGACGGCGCCGATCGCTCTGCGCTGCCGGGCCTGCTCTCACCGGCGGTGGCCGCGGCGCGCGCTGCTATCGACATCGCGCGTCACCCGAGCCGGCTGGTGCGGGCAGGTGAGGCGGCGGTCGCCATGGGGAACGTCGTCTGGCAGGACGAACTGCATGCGACGCGTGAGTCCTCGCTCAACGTGCCGATCGGCACGACTCGCCGCTTCACGTCAGTGTCGATCGACTTGGCCGCGGTGAAGCAGATCAAGCAGGCGCTCGGGGGCACCGTCAACGACATCGTGCTCGCGCTTACCACGGGCGCCTTGCGGCGCCTGCTCAAGCAGCGGGGTGAGCCGCTCGAGCGTCCCCTGCGGGCGATGGTGCCCGTCAACACCCGCGGCGACGACCACACGAGCCTCGGCAACCAGGTGAGCTCGCTGTTCGTCGATCTTCCGATCGGCGAGCCGGACGACCGCCGGCGCTACGACAAGACCCGGGCTGCGACCGAGGCCCTGAAGTCCGGCACCATGGCGCTCGGAACTTCGACCATCTTCGCCATCACCGAGCCGGTACCGCCGGTGCTCCATGGGCGGATCGCGGAGATGTTCTTCGCCGCAAGGCTGTTCAACATCACCATCACGAACATCCCGGGGCCGCAGTTCCCGCTCTACGCGCTCGACGCCCGCCTGCGCGGGATCGTGCCGCTCGTCCCGCTCGCTGCCGACCATGCGCTTGCACTCGCCATCCTCTCCTACGACGGGAAGCTGTTCTTCGGTATCAACGCGGATCGCGCCGCGATGCCCGACCTCGACGTGGTGCAGAGCACGCTGCTGGACGAGTTCAACGCGCTGCGTTCGCTCGCGCAGGCGTAGGGGCGACGCACGGTCGCCGCGCGCGTGACCGTTGAGGAACCAGAGCTCCGCGCAACGATTTTCAGTCGTGCCGTTGCACCATCGAACGACGCGAAAACCGCTGAAACAGGCGGACCTGCTGCCTCGGCCGCGCCGGAGAAAGCTCGCAAATCGCGCGGTTTGACTCGCAGGTCATCGCCCCGACAGCGATCGCACTTGTACATTCCTGAGGAACGACTGGAACCGGCCGGGGCCGGCAGCGGCGGCGGCCCCCGGCATCTTGGCGTACTGACGTGCTGCAGCCCCGTTCAGCCGGCGGCGCCTTGTCCGACGGCTTGGATCGCGGCGTGCTCGTGCAGGGCCATTTCGGCGTCGGCGGACGACGATTCCGATGCCGTCGAAGCGAACCGCGTCGAACGCGGCTTCGTCGGTGAGGTCATCGCCGAGGTAGACCGGCAGCAGCGAACCCGTTTCGTCGATCAGACCGCGGATCCAGGCCAGCGTGGCGCCCTTGTCCCACTCGATATCGGGCCGCAACTCAATCACCTTGCGGCCCGTCGACGCCCGCAGGCCCATCCGCTTTCCGAGCCGATACGTTGCCGCGACGATCTCTGCGACGCGTTCCGGTGCGACCTCACGGTAATGGACGGCGACCGCGAAGCGCTTGTGCTCCAAGCGCACCCCCGGGGGTTTGCGCCAGCCCGTCGCTCAGCGCGCCGGCCGCACGTTCCAGGGTCGGCACCGTGGCGGCGGCCTCGTCGTTGTGGTGATAGCTGCCGTCCGGCGCCGTGAGCTCAAGACCGTCGCTCCCGGCATACCAGATGCCGGGTATCCCGACCCGGCTCTGGACATCCACCAGATCGCGGCCGCTCAACACGACCACCGGCCAGTCCGCCGCCAGGTGCTCCAGTGCCTCGGCCGCTCCGTCGACGAGCGTGGCCGTGTCCGGGTCGGATGCGATTTCGGAAAGCGTGCCATCGAAGTCGAAAAACGCCACCGGCTTCCGAGCGCCGATGATCCCGACGAGCTGACCATAGGACTCCAGCGCGTTCGGAATTTCCGACATGCGCTTGTCACCGGTCCGAACCGTGACGTCCCGCAGGTCGGCGACCACTGCGTCTGCGTCGCACCGCGCCACTTCGTCGGCATGCCGGGTCCCGTCGACGACGATCACAAGTCCGAATCCGCCGTCGCGTCCCGCCTCTGCCCCCGCGTCGCTGTCCTCGATTACGACTGACCGCTCCGGTGGCACATCGAGTCGCCGCGCGGCTTCGAGCAGCAGTGCCGGCTCCGGCTTGCCGGATGACCCGAGCCCGTCCGACGCGACGCCGTCAACGCGGACGGGGAACAGGTCATCAATCCGGGCGGCTACGGGGGCTTGTTCCCAGTCGCGGCCCGAGGAGTAGGCGGCCGTGGCTATACCGGCGTCGTGCAACCGCCGGACCAGGTTGACCATCGAATCGAGCACCGGTACACCGTCGACCAACGGGTTACAGAACCCACCGGTCACCACCCCGTCGAGGTCGAAAAGCACCGCGTCGTGGTAGCGCGGATCGATGGTGACCGGCAGCTGCACGGTTAGTGCTCCTTGCTCGAGCTGATCGGCGCGCTGGGCAATCGAAAGGATGCTATCGGCCACCGTATCGACCGGCGCGCCGACAGATGGTTGGTTTCCACAGGACGGACTGTTCGGCTGGAGTGGGCTCGCTGGTCGCGTGATCCGCAACGCGCAGTTGTGGATTGCTCGTAGGGCGTTCGCGGGTCCACTCCCAGCCGCGGCAGCCACCGCTGTAACGCTTGGCCCCCGAACCCCAAGTTTGTGGACACTTTCTCGCGCACTTTGCGCACAACAACTGCAGGTTCGGTCCACAGCACAAGGAGCTCACCCGCAAATATCGGTACCGAGCCGACTGGGTGTTTCTCGTCAAGGACCGCGGCGCCGGCACCGTCACCATCGACGAGAACGGTCAGTCCACCCACTGGTACCCGTTCACCGACGAACTCGATCGGCGTACTTCCGCGAAGCCGCGGCGACATCGATCCGCATGCAAGAGGCCGCAGGTGCGCAACAGATCTTCCTCGCCGGCCAGCCCTTCCCGCCCTGGAACCGCGGCGAGGACCTCGAGGCGTTCATCGAGAAGGTCAACCAGGTCCCGATCGGCCCGGGTGGTACCCCGGTGTTCAATGCCCACCAGATGTGCAGCGCCAAGCTGGGCAGCGACCCGCAGACCTCCGTCGCGAAACCGAACGGCGAGCTGCACGACACGACCGGGGTCTGGATCGCCGACGCCAGCGGAATGCCCAGCTGCTCCGGGGTCAACCCCATGGTGTCCACGATGGTCCTCGCGCACCGCACGGCCTCCAACATGCTCAACCAACATTGACACCTGACGGACCTCGATACCTCCCGTCACGGTCAGCCTGTTCATATTGGTTTTGCGGTGCTTTGCTGTCTTGACCTTGCCTGGGGTGTGCTGCTGCAGCACAAGGTGGGGGCTGCCGCGCAGAGACGAATTCGATGCGCGACGCAGTAGCGGCCACCCCTCGTTGTGACTTATCTCGTCATGGTTGGTTGGGCCGGGTTCTTGGGCTTTGTGTACAGACGGGAGCCCCGCCACTGAGCGAATTGACAAGCGGCGTCAAATGTTGCGTACCAGGCGCGACTCAGGGTGCGGGTTCACTCCGGCAGGGCAGGTCGGGCCGCGGTCAGCGATGGTCTTGCGGTCGGCGGGCTGACCGCAGGCGTCCCGCAGGCTTGTCTTCGCTCTACGCGAGTCCCGCATCGACCAGCAGACGTGACAGCCCGAGTTCGGCACACTTCGCAGAGACCGGCGCCAGTTCGTTTTGGGCGTCAGCCGCCCGGCCGGCGGCCGTGAGCGTTTCGATGAGGAGCAGTTGTGCCTGCAGCCCCGCCAGGGGTCTGCGCTCGCCGTCGATTCCGGCGGCCAGGTCGGCGGCCCGTCGGCACGCCTGCTCGCGGTCGTCCGCAGAATCGCTCGCGGATAGCAGGCGCACCCCGGAGTTCTCGTCGAGTTCGGCTGTCAACGTGGCGATTCCATTGTCGCGGGGGATGGTGCGGGGCGATCGCAAACCGGCGGCAACCGTCTGCGGGAGCTCGATGCCCAGCCGGATGCGCTCATTGTTGATCCGGGCGCCAAGACGCGGCAGCCGCAGGTGGTCCGCGGCCTTCGCGCCGGCGGCGAGACGGTCGACCGCAGACCCGTGATCCCCCTGTGCTGCTGTGATCCGCGCACCGATCACGTACCTGGCGGCCAAATAATCCACTCCGCCACCCTCGGATCCGAGCAGATAGCTTTCGTCCAGTAGACGCGTGGCCTCGGCGAGGTCGCCCTTCTCGTAGAGCAATTCGCCGAGAAGCGCACCCGCGAGCCGCGCCGCGTGCGAGTGGGGCCCGACTTTGGTGGAGATCTCGAATGCTTCTCGGAAGTTATTCAGGGCGGCGGGAATGTCGAGCTGATACCTGGCGGCGATGCCACCCAAGCTGCGTCCATAAACGGTGGAGAACGGTCCCATCATCTCCTGGTAGGGCGCGGCCCAATCAAGCAGCCGGTGCGCGGCGTCGAAGTCGAAGCGGTAGATCGCGGCGAACGCCGCGGCATTTCCGGCGCTCCCGGGAACCCGCGGATGCAGGGTGTCTGGTCTCGACATTGCTTCGGCGACTAGATCGTCCACGCCCTCGACCCGATCGGCGAGGGTTTCGGCGACTGCTCGCACCACGTCCGCCTCGGCTCGCAGATCTGCCCGTGTCGCATCGGAGAGGTCTGTCCGGCCCAGGGCCGCCTCGAAGCGATTCAGCGCGCCGTCGGTGAGCGCCGTACGTTGCAACAGGATATTCGCCCAGGCGATGACGAGCTGGAGCCGAGGTCGCGAAACCACCAGCTGTGTTGGCAGCTTCTTGACGATCCCGAGCAGCGTTGTCATCTTCGATTGCTCGAGCAGGTTTGTCTGATCCTGCTCGACAAGGTCAACCGCGCGGGCGGGATCCCCCGCAGCCAGCGCTTGGTCGACGGCCTCGTTGAGGTAGCCGTTTTCGGTGAACCACGCCGATGCGGCGAGATGGAGTTGTTCGACCCGGTCGGGCCGGTCACGTTCGAGTCGACGGCGCAGAAACTCGGCGAACATCTGGTGGAAGCGGAACCAATTCGGGTCGTCGTCGATGACTGCAGGAACAAGCCG
>NZ_JBKQOI010000274.1:0-6705 GCF_052145595.1 Mycobacterium sp.
TGCAGGCCTGGGCCACGGTGTCGCTGTGCGGCCACGCGCCTGAGCAGCAAGTGGCCCGCTGGGGTCTGCCGATGTTCACCCACCTCCACCTCAACGACGACGAGTTGAGCGAGGCGTTCAACTCGACTGCCCCGTCCGGGGACAATTCGCGGTTCGTCGCGCGCACCGTCGACACCGTCACCAAATACGTCACACTCGCCGGCACTTCCGCTGATCCGGCCGCCTACGCGCGCCGCGTGGCCGACCTGTTCGGATCGATGACGCTGCCCTACGAGCTGGGCACGCCCGCATCCTTCGACTACACCGGAATGAACGGGCGCGGGTTGATGGACAACGTGCTGGACAACGTGCTGTCGGTGTTGACCAACTCCCCGCTGGGCGCCGGTGTCGCGCCCGACCCAGCGCGGATCACGGCCGAATTTCCTTACTTCACCTGTCCGTGACACCGCTGAGCTGCTCCCAGGGGACCTCATCCAGGAAGGTTTGCAGCCTCCCTCATCGAGCAATGCACCCGATGTGAAGTGCAGTCTCGCCACCAACACCCCGGTCGGGCTGGGCATCGGCAAAGAGACGGTATCCCCACGACCGTCGACGGTATTTCTCTACGTCCCACCGCTGCCACCGCGGGCATGATGGCTGACCAGTCTTGCGCCGGGCATGGCGGCGGATACACCACCCCGACATGCTGCATATGCGACACCACGGTGTACGGGCCGCCGCTCAGCACGCGCTGCTCGGCGCTGGAAGGTTCAGCGACGGTGCGGATCTCGACTAGAGCCGCTCACGGGGCAACCAAGCTAGGCAGGAATTGCGACTGACTTTCGAGACTTTCGTATGTCGTCCATTTCGAGACGACCACCCTCGAGGGCGAACGCCGAGCCGTCTCCACAGCGCCACATAGCTAGCACGCTAATCAGATTCTCAACTTGGTGACGGATTCGCCACTCATCCGCCATTCCTGTGAGAAGTTCGCCACGCAAAATGAGAACCGACACGGAGGTTTGGGCGCCCCCCGGGGCCCAAACCCAGTTGGTTTGCCTTCTGGCTTTCGATTCTGGCCGGCGGTCCCCTCCGCACAAGGCCACGGCCTCCGCTGCGCTACGCCCGGACCTTGCACTCCGCGGCCCTCATGCCGGCCCAAATCTTCATTGCCAGAAGGCAAACAGAACAGGCGGCCACGCGCACGCCTCCCGAGAAAGGTTCAGTCATGACCGACACCGTCCAGATCACCGAGACCACCGCCACCGGCCCCGACCAGCCCGTTGGAACCTTGGAACACCTTGATCCACACAGCCTGATGTTGGAACTCAACGTCCGCGATGCGGCCGACCTCGACGCCCAGTTCGTGGCCAGCATCAAAGAGCACGGAGTGCTCATCCCGATTGCCGCCGTGCGCAGCGATGACGGCACTGTCTGGGTGCGCGCAGGGCAGCGCCGGGCATTGGCGGCACGCGAAGCCAACCTGAGCAGCGTCCCCGTCTACGTGCGACCCGCAACCGCCATCGATGAGGCTGGCCAGGCCGTGGAACGGCTGTCTGAGCAGATCGTGGAAAACGACCAGCGCAGGCAACTCACCGAGGCTCAGCGAGCACGCGGCATCCAGCAGATGATCGATGCTGGTCTGTCGGTGACGAAAGTCGCCAAGACGCTGTCGGTAGACAAAGACGTGGTTAAAGCCGCCGAGTGCGCTGCGAAATCCTCGACGGCGATGGCCGCTCTCAACGACGGTCAGCTGAACCTGGCCGAGGCTGCCGCGCTCACCGAGTTCGAGGAAATCCCCGGCGCGGTGGACCGTCTGATCGAGGCTGCCGGTACCCGGCGGTTCGATCACATCGTCGCCCAGCTGCGCGAAGAACGCATCACCGCCGAAGCAGAAGCCAAAGCCGCACAGAGCTACACCGACCGGGGGTTCACCGTCCTTCAGCAGCGGCCCGATTCACGGGACCAGGCCTGCATCCCGCTGCATCACCTGGTAACCGCTGATGGCGCTGGGGCCGATGAGACGGCAGTCACCGAACCGGCCCACTGGGCGGTGCTGCTGTATGAGGACACGGCCCTGTGCGACGTGGAAACCGGCCAGTTCGTCAATGAAGGCGATGTGGACTGGGACACCGAAGGCCAGCCAGACGCCGAACCTGCCGAGGGGTTGCGCCACGCCAAAACGGTCACCGAGACAACGGTATTCGCTCCCGACTACTACTGCCTCGACTACCGCGCTGCAGGGCTGGCACCGCAGAGCTGGTTCGCACGGCAGGCAGGAATGGTGGACACCGACACCGGCGAAGCAGTCGATTTGGACGACGAGGCACGCGAGGCGGCACGCCAGCAGGCCGCGACTGAGCGCGCTGAGGCCGACAAGCGTGAGCGCCGTAGAGTGTTGGCGCTCAACAAGCTCGGTGACGCGGCCCTCAGCGTTCGCCGCGAGTTCGTCAAGAAGCTGTTGGCGCGAAAGACGCCCCCCAAGGGGGCTGCCATGTTCATCGCTGACTGCTTGGCTCGTGACAGTTTCTTGCTCACCAATCACAACGCGCTGGAAATGACCGCTGAACTGCTCGGAGTGGACAGCGGCCAGGCCGTGGCCAAGCTGGTGGCCGATCTGCCCGCCAACGGCGACGGGCGGGCCCAGGTGATCACGCTGGCCCTGGTGCTCGGAGCGCTGGAATCGCGTACCCCCAAGGATTCCTGGCGCGACAACGCGGCCGGGTGGGGCCACCACGTCGGCAGCGCCGAGTACCTGCGGTGGCTGGCCGAAAACGACTATCCGCTGGCTCCCGTCGAGGAAGTCGTGACCAACGAAACAAGGACGCCGACGACGTGTACGAGCAGTATTTGGCCGATGCGGTAAAGGAGTAGCGCGCCGCTCGGGTGGGGTCAGGGCTGCGGTACTGGCCCCACCTTTGGCGACTGCGGTCCCACCCGCCAGCCGGTGCTGCCCGCTCATCACGGCCGTTCGATCCTCGGGTGTACGGCGAAACATATTGTGCCTTCTGGCCGTTCGATTCTGACCGACCGGACCGCTACCTGCAAGGCACCGGCCTTCGCGCTGCTGCGGACCGGTGAGCTCACGAACTTTTCCCCGCGCCGCGCGCTGACGCTCACTGGGAAAACTTCGCGCCCGGGCCTTGCACTCCACGGCCCGTTGGCCGGTTCACATCGTGAATGCCTGAAAGGCAAAAACAATGGCGGCAATTACAGCGAAGGGAGCGTGGAGGTAGTGAGCGCAAACGGCTTACACCGACCGGTTAGGCAAGCTAAATCCATGATGAAATACAAAAAGAAGAACGGGGCACGATCGCTGCTGCTAAACGGTTACCGCCAGGTCGCGCGAAGCGAGAACAAGCGTGAATCCCTGGTGCACCGGCCGGTTCGCCGGTTCCTGTGCGCTGCCTGCGCACAATGCGGTAACACTGCAGGGCACAGGCGGTTACGGCGCGAGAACATGCGGCGCCGATCGCGCCGAAAGGCGGGTGCGCATACCCAACTTCAATCGGTGTTGCGAACTATCCACAATTGCTCGAAATTCTTTTGCGCGACTATGGCATAGGGCCAACTACGGCAGTAATCTTTAATTATCCAGCGCAGCACTCCCTATTTACGAAGGAGGCAAGTAATGTCCCCAATCACGGTATATACGAAACCGGCCTGCGTGCAGTGCAACGCGACGTTCAAAGCGCTCGACAAAGCGGGAATCGACTACCAGAAGATCGACGTCACCGAAAATCCCGAGGCCCGCGAATACGTGATGAGTTTGGGCTACCTGGGCGCGCCCGTCGTCTATGTCTCCCCCACGGTGCATTGGTCGGGTTTTCGTCCGGATCGCTTGGCTCTCCTGGCCGCCGCCTAGACCCCACCCCTGACCGAAAGGACCCAACCCCATGTACACCGACGCCGCACTGGACCAAGCAGTTGAGGAGTTCGTCGAACTGGACCGCATCGAGCGAATCGCTGAAACCCGAAGCGATCTGCTCGCCCACATCGCGGCCGCCGTCAAAGCCCTGCAGGACGCCGCGCGCACTCTTGAGCAGCTGCGCGGTAACTCCATCTACGACGTCGAGTTCGTGGACGGCCGCGACGGCCGCGATGTCGCCACCTTCCTTGACGACAGTATCCGCAACACCCGCGCGGCCTACGCCGTGGTGCACACCGTCATCGACCAGGAGACTCCGTGATGGCCAGCACACAGCAACTCGCAAGGCCCGCAGCCGCTTTGGACGTTGTGCGCGAGGCCCTGCAAGCAGCAGGGCACAGCATCCGCCCCCGCGGCCCGGAGGCCTTCATGGCCAGCTGCCCCCTGCACACCGACCACTCCCCCTCCCTATCTGTGGGATGGCGAGAAAACACGCGCGCCGGCCGTGGCGGCGCGGTCTTGTTGCACTGCTTTAGCTGCCAGGCCCCCGCCGCCGACATCGCCGCCGTCCTCGGTCTGCGCCTGGCCGACCTGTTCGACAACCCCGCCCCCGCCGGCGGGCAACACCGCCCGCGCGCCGCACAGCCCAAGGCGGCGCGACGAGTTCCCGGGTTAGGACCATTGCCAGCGCGTATCACCGCGCCCCGCGAACACGCCGAGCACCAGTGGCGCCGGGTCCGGGTCTACACCTACCTCAGCCCCACCGGCACACCAGTGCAGCAGGTCATTCGCGACGAATGCACCTGCACCGGTCAACCCCACAAACGGTTCCGGCAGCGCTACCGCGACGCGCACCAATGGGTGTACCGCAAGCCGCGCGGATTCACCCCGGTGCTGTATCGGCCCAACGCAATTCAGAGCGCAGCCAAGACCGGCGCCTGGGTATGGGTCACCGAAGGCGAGAAAGACGCCGACACCCTCACCGCGCTTGGCTGCCTGGCCACCACCAACGCCCAAGGAGCCGCCAACTTCCCCGCCGAACTGGTCGACGCCTTCGCTGGACTGCGCGTCGCCATCGTGGCCGATCGAGACCTCGCCGGCTATCGGCGGGCGATCAGCCTGCATGAGCGCCTGCACGCCGGCGCCGCCCAGGTTGTGGTGCTCCTGCCCGCCCTCGACATCGACAAAGCCGACGTCACCGACCACGTCAACGCCGGGCTGTGGAATTGCGCCGACCCCTTCGGCGGTCTCACCGTCATCACCCCCACCGAGCTGCGCGCATTGGCCGCCGCCGCGAGAGCCCACTGGGCCGCCCACCGCTTCGACGTCGCCCTACGGGAGGCCCGCGCCCACCACGCCCGGCGCGGCATCGTGCCCGGCAGCGCACGCAACGCCGCGCGATGGCTCGCCGAAGCCGCCGAACAAGTGCGCACAGTGCAGCGCACCGACCAAGACCTGCGCCACCACACCATCCGGCAGCCCTCACCAACGTCGCGCGCAGCCGCTCACGCCGTCCAAGCCCTTCTCGAGCGGCTCACCACCGACTACCGGCGCAACACTCGTCGGTCCCCAACTGCGACCACCAGCGACAACCGCGCCCCGTTCAAGGAGTCTGCATGACAACGCGTTTCGAGACCGTCATCGCTAACCGAGCGGCCGCAACGATCGCCGCGGCCGCAGGCCGGCCCGGGCCCGCGGCCAACACCGCCCGCGCCTGGATCGACAGCATGACCGCCCGCGCTCAACTGCGCTCCGAACGCCGCCTACGTCACGCCCGCGCCGCCTAAACCCCTGGAACCTGACCGGCTCATGCACACCACAATCCGACGACTCGCCGCCAGCGTCTCAGGCCTGCTCACCACGGCAGCTCTGGCACTAGCCGGCCCGGCACCGTCACAGGCCGCGCTGACCCTGGTCAGCCCCGGCGAAGAGGTCGATTACATCAGCCCCGCCGGGGGCAACCAGTTCTGCACCATCGGCTATGTCTACACCGGCGCCGACCTTCACACCTACGCCATCACCGCCGGCCACTGCCACGCCAACACCACGTCAGGCTATGCGCGCGACAAGCGAAGCGGGCTCACCGGAAATTTCGTACGCACCGTATTCGAGCCCCCACGCAGCGGCGGTGCCGACTACGCGCTGATCGACTTCAGCACCAACTCCTTGGCGTCAGTGTTCATCGCCGACAACCACACGCCCTTCACCGATGACCACCCCGAACCCCAGGTCGGCCAAACCATCTGCCACAGCGGGGTTTCCAGCGGCCAGCATTGCGGTCAAATCGCCGCCGACCATGGCCCAGACCAATACCTAACCACTGGCATGCCCCCCAGCATCCCCGGCGACTCCGGAGGCCCGGTCTGGACCCAGACCCCCCACGGCTTCGCCCGAATCATCGGCATCTGGCTAGGAGAGAAAACAACCGCCAGCGGCCAAGAGTACGGCCGCTTCGCCTCACTATCCAGCGGTCTTCGCGCCTTAAACGCACCGGGTCGGCCGGGTCAAAACTCCAGCAAGCCCGAGTAATCAGCGCGCGGATACGACACATCACAGCACAGCGCCGGCGCCGGCCACTGCCCGGTGACCAGCCAGGCAACCACTGGGGTCGGAACAGGATTTGAGTCGTGCATCAACTCGCGCAGCACCGCCTCGTCAAACATCCTGTCAGGGTACGCGCCGGCACAGTCGACACCACACGAAAGCATCGGTAGCCCCGCATCTTCTTCTCGCCGTCAGCGGGGGCCAAGTATGACCGTCAGGGACCCCGTCGCTGTCAACCCACGCCCGGCGGGCTCGCCCGTTCTTCGCTTCGCCTCGCTGACGCTCGGCTGCCGCTGCGCCCGTGCGGCACCGGC
>NZ_JBKQOI010000275.1:0-44312 GCF_052145595.1 Mycobacterium sp.
CCCATCGCGATGCCGGCCACCGGCGCCTTCAGCGGCACTCCGGCGTTGAACAGCGCCAGCGTGGACGCGCAGACCGAGCCCATCGACGTCGAGCCGTTGGAGCCCAGCGCCTCGGACACCTGCCGGATGGCGTACGGGAACTCCTCGACGCTGGGCAGCACCGGGATCAGAGCCCGCTCGGCCAGCGCGCCGTGCCCGATCTCACGCCGCTTCGGCGAGCCGACGCGGCCGGTCTCGCCGGTGGAGAACGGCGGGAAGTTGTAGTGGTGCATGTACCGCTTGGACGTTTCGGGTCCCAGCGAGTCGATCTGCTGGGCCATCTTGACCATGTCGAGCGTGGTCACACCGAGGATCTGGGTTTCGCCGCGCTGGAACAGCGCGCTGCCGTGTGCCCGCGGAACCACGGCGACCTCGGCCGACAACGCGCGAATGTCGGTGATGCCACGGCCGTCAATGCGGAAATGGTCGGTCAGGATGCGCTGCCGGACCAGCTTCTTGGTCAGTGAGCGGAACGCGGCGCTGACCTCTTTTTCACGACCCTCGTAGGTCTCGGCGAGCCGCTTCAGCACCTCGGCCTTGAGCTCGTCGGTGCGCTGGTCGCGTTCGGCCTTGCCGCCGATGCTCAACGCGGCGGCCAACTCGTCGGTGGCCACCGAGGCCACCGAGTAGTAGACATCGTCGCCGTAGTCGGGGAATGTCGGGTAGTCGCCGGTTGGTTTGGCGGCCTTGTCGGCGAGTTCCTGCTGCGCGGTACACAGCGCGGCGATGAACGGCTTGGCGGCCTCCAGGCCCTCGGCCACGATGCTTTCGGTCGGCGCCTGGGCGCCGCCCTCGACGAGTTCGATGACGTTCTCGGTGGCCTCGGCCTCGACCATCATGATGGCCACGTCACCGTCGACCTTTCGGCCGGCCATCACCATGTCGAACACGGCGCGCTCGAGCTGCTCGACGGTGGGGAACGCGACCCAGGTGCCGTCGATGAGCGCCACCCGCACACCCCCGATGGGGCCGGAGAACGGCAGGCCGCTCAGCTGGGTGGACGCCGACGCGGCGTTGATCGCCAGCACGTCGTACAGGTCGTTGGGGTCCAAGCTCAGGATCGTCACCACGATCTGGATCTCGTTGCGCAGACCGTCGACGAACGACGGGCGCAGCGGGCGGTCGATGAGCCGGCAGGTCAGGATGGCGTCGGTGGACGGGCGGCCCTCACGACGGAAGAACGAACCGGGGATGCGGCCGGCGGCATACATCCGCTCCTCGACATCGACGGTCAGCGGGAAGAAGTCGAAGTGTTCCTTCGGGCTCTTGCTGGCGGTGGTCGCCGACAGCAGCATGTTCTCGTCGTCCAGGTAAGCGACCACAGCGCCGGCGGCCTGCAGGGCCAACCGGCCGGTCTCAAAACGTACTGTCCGGGTGCCGAAGCTCCCGTTGTCGATAACGGCGGTCGCCTCGAACACGCCCTCTTCAATTTCAGCTACAGACATAGGTGTCCGTACGGCCTCTCTGGGTTATTCGGCTTTTTCGCGTCGTCACGCGCGACTTCCCAGGACAACTCACCGGCCGGGCGGGCCCGCGAGTCAACCTGGGAGCTTCCCCAAGAGCAAAGTCTGAATACGGCTACGGCCATCGATCGAAGCGGCCGACCTGCCCCAGATCCGGAGAGCCCGGCAGCCACTACCGAAGACCGCCCGATGCAGACTGGGCTGCTCCCGTCGTGACACGCTGGAACGGCACACGCGGATCTGCGCGAACCGCACCATTTGCTCGGGCCAAACCGGCCCAGAACGCTCCCACTCTACACGGGCGAAGTTTGGCCTGTTAGCGGGACATGGGATTTGCCGGGGTCAGCGGCGCAGCCCCAGCCGCTCGATGAGCGAGCGATAACGCTCGACATCGATCTGGGACACGTACTTGATCAGCCGACGCCGGCGGCCCACCAGCAGCAGCAGTCCCCGCCGTGAGTGGTGGTCATGCTTGTGCACCTTGAGGTGCTCGGTCAGGTCGGCGATCCGCTTGGTCAGCAGCGCGATCTGCGCCTCCGGGGACCCGGTGTCGGTGTCGTGCAGGCCGTATTGGCCCAGGATCTCTTTTTTCTGCTCGGCTGTAAGCGCCACGAACTATCTCCATCAATTGGTCCGCGATCATGGATTTCACAGCGCGGCCACCGCGAACCGCAGCACGCACCGATATCGTCCGGCAGTTTAGCAGCCGGACGGTGCCGGCCCCGAATCGTCGCGGTCAGTCCGTGAGCACCGCACGCGCCCGTTCGGTGTCCCTACCCATGGCGGCGATGAGATCCTTCACCGAGTCGAATTTGCGCTGCCCGCGGATGCGCGCGACGAAGTCCAACGCCACGTGCTGCCCGTACAGGTCGGCGGCGGTATCCAGGACGAACGCCTCGACGGTGCGGGTGCGTCCGGAAAAGGTCGGGTTGGTGCCGACGGACACCGCGGCCTGGTAGCGCTCGCCGGGGATGACGGTGCCGGTCACCGGTCCGTGCCCGAGCACGGTGAACCAGGCGGCATACACCCCGTCGGCCGGGATGGCCGAATACATCGGCGGCGCCACGTTCGCGGTGGGAAAACCCAGCTCGGCCCCCCGCCCGTAACCCCGGACCACGACACCCTCGACGCGATGCGGGCGGCCCAGCGCCTCCGTGGCCGCCACCATGTCGCCGGCGTCCACGCAGGACCGGATGTAGGTGGAGGAGAAGGTCACCGTTTCGTTGCTGTGGTGCTCGGACAGCAGTGATATCGACTCCACCGCGAATCCGAATCGGTCGCCGGCACGACGCAGGGTGTCGACGTTGCCGGCCGCCTTCTTGCCGAATGTGAAGTTCTCACCCACCACGACCTCCACCACGTGCAGGTTTTCCACCAGCAGCTCGTGGATGTAGCGGTCCGGCGTGAGCTTCATGAAATCGCTGGTGAACGGCATCACCAGGAAGATGTCGATGCCCATCTCCTCGGCAAGCTCGGCACGGCGGGTCAGCGTGGTCAGCTGGGCCGGGTGGCTGCCGGGATAGACCACTTCCATCGGGTGCGGGTCGAACGTCATCAGCACGGTCGGCACGCTGCGCGCGCACCCGGCCTTCACCGCGTGCGCGATTATTTCGGCGTGGCCGCGATGCACACCATCGAACACCCCGATGGTGAGCACGCACCTGCCCCAGTCCGTGGGAATCTCGTCTTGGCCGCGCCACCGCTGCACGACCGCAAGCCTACGGCGCCATGGGGGTCCATGGCGTGCCATCGAGCCTGCACTCGGCGCGCCGAAACTGCGTCTAGACCCACACTCGTCCAGTCGAGGGCACGCGCAGCGCAGGCTCGGTGGCAACGACGTGGTCAGCACAGGCGGGCGCAACCCGCAGATGAGGCGGATTAGGTCGCGGGTTGCCTAAACTCTCTGCTTGTGAGGGCTGACGACGAGCCTGGCAGTCTCACCGCGGTCGGCCAGGACTACCTGAAGGTCATCTGGAATGCCCAGGAATGGTCCCCTGAGGGAACCCCGCAGAAAGTCAGCACCAAGATGCTGGCCGACCGGATCGGGGTGTCGGCCAGCACGGCGTCGGAGTCGATCCGCAAACTCGTCGAGCAGGGCTTGGTCGACCACGAGAAGTATGGCGCGGTGACCCTGACCGAGGCGGGGCGGCGAGCGGCGCTCGAAATGGTGCGCCGGCACCGGCTGTTGGAGACTTTCCTGGTCAATGAGCTCGGCTACGCCTGGGACGAGGTGCACGACGAGGCCGAGGTGCTCGAACACGCGGTGTCGGATCGCCTGGTGGCCCGCATCGACGCCAAGCTGGGGTTCCCCCGGCGTGACCCGCACGGTGACCCCATCCCCGCCTCCGACGGGCAGGTGCCGACACCGCCCGCCCGTCAGCTCTGGGCGTGCGGCGACGGAGACACCGCGACCGTCGCACGCATCTCCGATGCCGATCCGGAAATGCTGCGCTATTTCGCCGGTGTCGGGATCATTCTCGACTCTCGGCTGCGGGTGCTGACCCGCCGAGAGTTCGCCGGCATGATCTCGGTGGCGATCGAATCCGCCGACGGGGCCGAGACCACCATCGATCTGGGCAGCCCGGCCGCCCGGGCGATCTGGGTAGTGGCTTAGCGCGTCCAGACGGCGTGACTCAGTCGGCCAGCAGGCCCTTGGCGATGTGGGTGACCTGAACCTCGTTGCTGCCGGCGTAGATCATCAGTGACTTCGCGTCGCGGGCCAGCTGTTCGACCCGGTACTCGGCCATGTAACCGTTGCCGCCGAACAGTTGCACGGCTTCCATCGCGACGTCGGTGGCGGCCTCCGACGTGTACAGCTTGATCGCCGATGCCTCGGCCAGCGTCAGCGGTTTCCCCGCCTGCTGCCGCTCGATGGTTTGAAACACCATGTTCTGCACGTTCATCCGGGCAATCTCCATTTTGGCCAGCTTGAGCTGGATCAGCTGAAACTGCCCGATGTTCTTGCCCCACAGAGTGCGGGTCTTGGCGTAATCCACGCACAGCCTGTGACATTCGTTGATGATGCCCAGCGCCATCGTCGCGATCCCGATCCGTTCGGCGGCGAAATTGGCCCGGGCATTGTCGCGGCCGTCCCCTTCGGCGTGGTGTTGGTTCTCGCCGAGCAGGCGGTCCGGGGTCAGCCGCACGTTGTCGAAGAACAATTCGCCTGTCGGCGAAGACATCATGCCCATCTTTTTGAACGGCTTGCCCTGCGTCAGACCCGGCATGCCGGAATCGAGGACGAAGATGAGCACGGGCCGGTTCCGCCGGTCCACGGTTGGATCGCCGTCGTCGAGTTTGGCGTAGACCACCAGGACGTCGGCGTAGGGCCCGTTGGTGATGAATGTCTTCTGCCCGTTGAGAATGTAGTCCTCACCGTCGCGCTTGACGTAGGTCTTCATCCCGCCGAATGCGTCCGAGCCGGAGTCCGGTTCGGTGATGGCCCACGCCGCAATCGTTTTCAACGTCATCAGGTCGGGCAACCAGCGCTCCTTTTGAGCCAGCGTGCCGCGGCTCATGATGGTCGTCGCGCCCAGGCCAAGACTGACACCGACCGTGCTCAGCAATCCGATGCTGACTCGGGCGATTTCGGAAACCAGTACTGCGACCATCGACGCCTGGGCACCCATCCCTCCCGAAGCGTCTGCGCTGTCCTGCTTTTCGTCGTGCAGCTCACCGTTTTGCTTGGCACGCTCACGTTCCAGCATTGACTTGACCGATTCGGCGGCCATCACGTCGAGCCCGAACTGGCTGAACAGCTTGCGGGCGATCGGATAGGGCGACAGCGCCCCGGATTCCAGTTCGTCCAGGTGCGGACGGATCTCCCTGTCGATGAACTGACGAACGGCATCCCGAACCATCAGATCGGTGTCGGACCACTCGATCATGTCGGTTCAGCGTTCGGCGCGCTGGTAGGCGGTGACGACGGCGGCCCCACCCAGCCCGATGTTGTGTTGCAATGCCGCGTTCACGTTGTCGACCTGGCGCTTGTCGGCGGTGCCGCGCAGCTGCCAGGTCAGTTCGGAGCACTGCGCCAGCCCGGTCGCACCCAGCGGGTGGCCCTTTGAGATAAGCCCGCCCGAGGGATTGACCACCCAGCGCCCACCGTAAGTCGTCTGATTGTCGTCGACCAGCTTGGGCGCCTCGCCCTCGCCGCACAGGCCCAGCGCCTCGTAAAGCAGCAGCTCGTTGGCGGAGAAGCAGTCGTGCAGTTCGATCACCTGGAAGTCCTCCGGACCGAGTCCGGAC
Source organism: Mycobacterium sp. (assembly GCF_052145595.1). Taxonomy (GTDB): domain Bacteria; phylum Actinomycetota; class Actinomycetes; order Mycobacteriales; family Mycobacteriaceae; genus Mycobacterium. The sequence continues at coordinate 5,751 of NZ_JBKQOI010000275.1, forward strand.
TGATGGTAAACCTGTTGAGCGGCTTGCACATTCATGTCGTATCCGATGATGTTGCGGGCGCTGCCGTCGAAGGTGGACGCGAAGTCGGTGGTCATCGCCTGCCCGACGATCTCCACGGCCTGCCCGGCAAGGTTGTGCCTGGCCACGTAATCCTCGCTGGCCAGCACCACCGCGGCCGAGCCGTCGGAGGTGGGCGAGCACTGCAGTTTGGTAAGCGGGTCGGAGATCATCTTGGCGGCCAGGATGTCGTCGAGCGTGTACTCCTCCTGGAACTGCGCGTACGGGTTGTTGACCGAGTGCTTGTGGTTCTTCAAACCGATCTTCGCGAAGTGCTCGGCGCTGGTGCCGTACTTCTTCATGTGCTCACGGCCGGCCGCCCCGAACATCCAGGGCGCCACCGGAAAAGCGAACTCGTCGATTTCGGCCAACGCCGAGACGTGCTTGCCCATCGGCGATTCCCGGTCGCTGGCGCCGCCACTAAGCGCCCCCGGCTGCATCTTCTCAAAGCCCAGCGCCAGCACGCAGTCCGCCAGTCCGCCGCGGATGGCCTGCGCACCCAGGTACAGCGCCGTGGACCCCGTGGAGCAGTTGTTGTTGACGTTGACGATCGGGATGCCCGTCATGCCGAGTTCGTAGAGGGCGCGCTGCCCGCTCGTGGAGTCGCCGGCCACGTAGCCGACGTAGCCCTGCTCGATCTCGCTGTACTCGATCCCGGCGTCCTGCAGCGCTTTGCTGCCCGACTCTTTGGCCATCTGCGGGTAGTCCCAGCCCTCGCGGCGGCCCGGCTTCTCGAACTTCGTCATGCCCACGCCGACGACGTAAACCTTGTTTGACCCCTTGTCGGACATGAGCGCCCCTTCTGTAACCGTAGGCCGTCTAGATACTTGGGCTCAGCCTATGCCTGCATCGTCGCCGGGCTAAACCCGACTGGCCGACTCCTCCTCAGGACGTCCCGTCCTGCATCGTCGCCGGGCTAAACCCGACTGCCCGACTCCTCCTCAGGACGTCCCGTCCTGCATCGTCGCCGGGCGTAACACCACCACCGACTTCGTCCGCGAACCCTCGTCACGCAGCAACGCGATCACTCGGCCGTCCGCGTCGCTGGCGGCGTAGACGCCGTCGATACCGGCCGGCGAAAGCGGCCGGCCGTGGCCGGTTGCCCCGGCCTCCTCGGCAGTGAGGTCGCGCCGGGGAAACATCAGCAGGCAGGCTTCATCAAGGGTCTGCGTTAGCCGGGGCCGCTCGGTCAGGTCGTCGAGTGAGCGCGCCTGGTCCAGCCCGAAGCGGCCGACGCGGGTGCGCCGCAACGACGTCAGATGTCCGCCCACTCCGAGCGCGGCGCCGAGATCGCGGGCCAGCGCACGAATGTAGGTTCCCGACGAACAGTCGACTTCGACGTCGACATCGATGACATCGTCGCCGGAGCCCGCTTTGCGGCGCGTTGCCAGCACCTCGAACCGGTCGATGCTTACCGGCCGGGCCTCGAGTTCGACGGCGTGACCCTCGCGGATTAGCCGATATGCACGACGGCCGTCCACCTTGATCGCGCTGACCGCCGACGGCACCTGCTCGATCTCACCGCGCAACCCGGCGACCGCGGCGGCGATCGCCTCATCTGTCACGTGCTCAGCCGAAACGCTGTGTAGCAGTTCGCCTTCGGCGTCCTCGGTGGAAGTGGTCTGGCCCAGCCGAATGGTGGCGGCATACGACTTCGATGCCGCCGTCAGCAGGCCAAGGATCTTGGTGGCGCGGTCGACGCCGATCACCAGAACGCCGGTGGCCATCGGGTCAAGCGTCCCCGAGTGCCCCACCCTGCGGGTGCAAAAGATGCGGCGACAGCGTGCCACGACGTCGTGACTGGTCATACCCGCCGGCTTGTCGACAACCACTATTCCGGGTCCAGTCGGGCTTTCAGTCATAACACGATCGCGGTCAGCACCAGCCCGCGGTCGACCGACCAACGGCCCCTCAGCGCGGTCAGCGGCGGACCCGCTAGGGCCTCCCCGTCGATCAGGATCTGGGAGACGAACACCCCGGCGGCTCCCACACCGGGCGGATCGAAGTCGAACACGATGTGGGCGTCCTCAAAACCCAACCAGCGCTTGGTCAACGGGAACCAGGCTTTATAGGTTGCTTCCTTGGCGCAGAACAGGATTCGGTCCCAATGCAGGCCGTCGGGCAACGCGGCGATCTCGTGGCGTTCCTCTTCAAGGGTGATCGCGTCCAGGACGCCATTCGGTAACACGTCGTGCGGCTCGGCGTCGATGCCCACCGAGCGCACCGCGCCACTGCGTCCCACCACCGCACCGCGGTAGCCGGTGCAGTGGGTGAGGCTGCCCACCACGCCGTCGGGCCAGCAGGGTTCTCCCTTGTCGCCCTTGAGGATCGGCACTGGCGGCACGCCGAGCTGGCCCAGTGCGATCCGGGCGCAGTGCCGGACGGTGATGAACTCGTCGCGCCGCTTGGCGACCGACTTGGCAATCAGCGGCTCCTCTTCGGGCAGCGGGGTCAGTCCCGGGGGGTCGGAATACACCTCCGAATACGCCAGGTCCTCCAATGCCGTATCGGGCAGCACAGACGAGACCAGCGGGCGCACCGTCATCGTGATTGTCGCTGCCGCAATCGTTCCCGGAACTGCGCATGCCGTTCCCGCATCTCGGGAGTGATCGCGAAGTGACCGCCGAAGTCGTTGAGATAGCCGGGCGCGTACTGCGGATCCGGCAATACCTGACGCAGCCAGCTGTACGGCTTGCGGCGCCGCCACTCCCGCGGGTAACCCACCGACACTTCCTCGAAGCGGACGTCGTCATACCAGGTGGTTCGCGGAATGTGTAAGTGGCCGTAAACCGAACACACGGCGTTGTAGCGGGTGTGCCAGTCCGCGGTCTTGGCGGTCCCGCACCACAGCGAGAATTCCGGGTAGAACAACGCGTCGCAGGGCTCTCGCACCATCGGGAAATGGTTCACCAGGACGGTCGGAGTCATCCAGTCCAGCTGCTCGAGCCGGGCGCGGGTGCTGGCCAGACGCTCGCGACACCAGGCCTCGCGAGTGGGGTACGGCTCAGGCGAAAGCAAAAATTCGTCGGTGGCCACCACATTGCGCTCCCGCGCGATGGCCAATCCCTCGGCTTTGGTCGCGGCCCCCTCGGGCAAGAAGGTGTAGTCGTAAAGCAGGAACATCGGCACGATCGTGGCCGGGCCACCGCGTTCGGTCCACACCGGGAAGGGATGCTCGGGCGTGACCACGCCCATCTCGTCGCACATGTTGACCAGGTAGTCGTAGCGGGCCCGGCCGAAGATCTGCATGGGATCCCGTGTGGTGGTCCACAGCTCGTGGTTGCCGGGCACCCAGATCACCTTGGCGAATCGCCTTCGCAGCAGGTCAAGTGTCCAACGGATCTCGTCGGTGCGTTCGGCGACGTCGCCGGCGACGATCAACCAATCCTCCGGCGAAGACGGGTGCAGCGATTCGGCGACCGGCTTATTGCCGAGGTGACCGGAGTGCAGGTCGGAAACCGCCCACAGCGTCGGCTGCCCCCCGCCAGTCGATTCCCGCCCGGATTTTTGCCCAGCCACGACTAACCAGCCTAACGACCCGGGTTCGAACAAGCCCTTTCACGGCCTCTTTCCGGCCCCGCGTCGCCGTCAACGTGGGGTTTCACTGTGACGCCGCGCACGCGACTTGTACACTCCCGGCAAGGGACCGCCGAGGCGTCAGGGGGTGTCGTGTTCGCCAGTATGCGTCTGATCGGCGCGCTTGGTGCGCTGGCGATCGCGATCATCGGGGGTACGGTGGGCTGGCAGAGCACCCCGCTCGCACCGGCCGGAGGCAGGCCCGTCGAGCTGCGGTCGACCGCCGAACCGATGGAGACCACGATGAAGAGCCCGATCGTGGCGACCACCGACCCGCGCCCGTTCGACGCGTGCGAGGACATCCCGTTGGACGTCGTGCAGCGACTCGGATTGGCGTTCACACCGCCCGAACACGAAGACGGACTGCGCTGCCGCTTCGACGCGGGTAATTATCAGCTGGCCGTCGAGCCGATCATCTGGCGCACCTACGAGCAGACGCTGCCCCCCGACGGCCTCGAGACGACGATCCAGGGGCACCGCGCCGCCACGTACTGGGTCCTCAAGCCGACCTATCACAACAGCTACTGGTACTTCTCCTGCATGGTGACGTTCAAGACCAGCTACGGGGTGATCCAGCAGTCGCTGTTCTACTCGACGGTCTACTCCAGCCCCGAGGTCGACTGCCCGTCCACCAACCTGCAACGGGCCAACGACCTTGCGCCCTACTACAAGTTCTAGCGCGACGCGACCGTCTTAACCTGGGCACCGTGAATACCACCTCTACCCGACCCGCGCAGCCCAAGCTGGGCGCCCTGAGACAAGCCGGCGTCCGCGCTCTTGGCCGACTGTTGGGGCTGCCGCGGGCGACCACCGATTACACCGTGGATCGCGTCCATGTGCCGACGCGCGACGGCGTCCGGCTGGTGGCTGACCACTACGTACCAAATACCTCCAGCCCCGTCGGCACCTTGCTGGTCCGCGGACCCTACGGGCGTGCGTTTCCGTTCTCGCTGGTCTATGCCAGGCTGTACGCCGCCCGCGGCTACCACGTCGTGCTGCAGAGCGTGCGCGGAACGTTCGGGTCCGGCGGGGTGTTCGAGCCGATGGTCAACGAGGCCGCCGATGGCGCCGACACGGTCGATTGGCTGCGTGAGCAGTCCTGGTTCACCGGACGATTCGCCACCGTCGGAGTGTCCTACCTGGGTTTCACCCAGTGGGCCGTGCTGCAGGATCCGCCGCCGGAACTGGCCGCGGCCGTCATCACCGCGGGCCCACACGATTTCAACGCCTCTGTGTGGGGTACCGGCTCGTTCGCCGTCAACGACTTTCTGGGCTGGAGCGACCTCGTTGCTAACCAGGAGGACCCGGCACGCATCCGGCTGGTGCTCCACCAGCCGGATGCCCAACGCAGGGTGGCTCAGGCGGTCGGTGAGGTGCCGATGGGTGCCGCAGCCCGGGCGCTGCTCGGCACGGGTGCGCCGTGGTTTGAATCGTGGGTCGAAAACTCCGACCAGAACTATCCGTTCTGGACTGCGCGGCGGTTCGGCGAGGCGCTGGACCGGGCGCAGGTGCCGGTGCTGCTCCTGGGCCGGCTGGCAAGACGTCTTCGTGCGGCAGACGCTGCAGCAGTACGCGCATCTGCGTCGGCGGGGCATCGACGTAGCGCTCACCATGGGGCCCTGGACACACACCCAACTACTCAGCAAAGGGCTGGCCATCAGCGCGCGTGAATCCCTGGACTGGCTGGACACCCACCTGGGCGGTGCGCCTGCCCTGCGCCGGCCCAGCAGGGTCCGCGTCCACGTCAACGGCCAGGGCTGGCGCAACGTGGCCGACTGGCCGCCGGCCACCACCCAACGCGCGCTGTACCTAAGGCCCGGCGGCCACCTGGGCGAGACCGCGCCAACGGGTTTAAAGGGATTGGCACCGGCAAGATTTCGCTACGACCCCGCCGACCCGACACCCACCACCGGCGGCCCGCTGCTTACCCCCAACGGCGGTTACCGTGACGACAGCCGGCTTGCGTTACGCGACGACGTGCTCGCATTCACCGGCGTCACCCTCACCCACGATCTGTACGTCTACGGAAATCCGGTCATCGAGCTCCAGCACACCTCAGACAATCCCCATGTCGACCTGTTCGTCCGGGTGAGCGAGGTCGACTCCAAAGGACGCTCGCAAAATGTCAGCGAGGGCTACCGGCGGTTGGATGCCGCGACAAAGACCGCTACAAGGACCGTCCGCATCGAACTCGACGGGACCGCACACCGCTTCCGCGCCGGCTCACGCATCCGCGTCCTGATCGCCGGTAGCTGGTTCCCCCGCTACGCGCGCAACCACGGCACCGAAGAACCATTGCTGACGGGCAGGCAGTTCAAACCGGCCACCCACTTCGTGCGCTACGGACGCTCCCGGCTGCTGCTACCCGTCGGCCCTGGCGACCTGTCAGCCGACCGCGTCGCGGACCCGGACGGCGACCTCGCTTAGCGCGGCGTCGTCGTACAGCGGCGGGACCAGTTCGGCATCGGCCGGCATCAGCGGGATCTGCACCCAGCTGGTGCAGCCCGCGTACTCGGGCGTGCGAGTGATTCGCACCGGCTCGGCCAGGGGAAGCACCGACACCACCAGGACGGCCAATTTGTGCTTGGGCCGGAAGTCGAGCCGATCGGCGCGCACCGACTCGGCGGTCCAGATATGCAGATCCTCGATCTCCGAAAGCCCATCCGGCCGGTTAACTTCCTGTGCAGCAACGACTTTCGCTGCGGCCCGCATTAGCAGGTGCTCGTCGGTGCTGTCCGCGGCCCCGGCCTCCAGCAGATCTTGATGCTCGGGTCGGACGCGCTGGGCGTGGCTGTGCGCCACCGTCGGGAACAACAAGAACTCCCGGGCCGCCAGCTCAAAGCGTTTTTCACCGATACCGCCCTTGCGCAGCAGCACCCGCTGGCGACCGTCCAGCAGCGCGTGCACTACCGCGCTCCACTCCTTCAGCGCCGGCATCGTCGCGGTCAGCGTCATGTCGGGGTCATCTCGCCGGCCAGGCGGGCCACCACCTCGGGCCGGCGCAATGGTGGGACGGTCTTCGGTGGCTGGCGTCGCGGTGGCAAAACTGCCAGCAACCGAGTGGTCGTCGCCGTGACCTCGGCGACCGCATCCTCGAACGCTTCGGCGTTGGCCGCCGACGGGCGCGTGATGCCGCTGACCTTGCGCACGTACTGGCGGGCCGCCGCCGCGATCTCCTCGGCCGTCGCCGCTGGCTGCAAGCCGCGCAGCTCGGTGATGTTCCGGCACATGCCCTCAACCATAGGCGCGGCCCGGTGGCCGACCGCGTTGGCTGCGTCCGGCACTGGCTACGGTGATGTCCATGACCGACGACATCCTGCTGATCCACACCGACGAGCGGGTGCGCACCCTGACCCTCAACCGGCCGCAATCTCGCAATGCGCTGTCCTCGGCGTTGCGGGACCGGTTTTTCGGTGCCCTGGCCGACGCGGAGACCGACGACGACGTTGACGTCGTCATCCTGACCGGCGCCGACCCGGTGTTCTGCGCGGGACTGGATCTCAAGGAGCTGGGTAGGCAGTCGGCGCTTCCGGACATCTCGCCGCGGTGGCCGTCGATGACCAAGCCGGTGATCGGCGCTATCAACGGCGCCGCGGTCACCGGCGGCCTGGAGCTGGTCCTGTACTGCGACATCGTGATCGCGTCGGAGCAGGCGCGGTTCGCCGACACTCACGCCCGGGTGGGCCTGCTGCCCACGTGGGGGCTGAGCGTGCGGTTACCGCAGAAGGTGGGCGTTGGCCTGGCCCGGCGCATGAGCCTCACCGGGGACTACCTGTCCGCCGCCGACGCGCTGCGTGCGGGTCTGGTGACCGAGGTGGTGCCGCACGACCAGCTGTTGCCCGCCGCCCTCCGGGTGGCGGCGACCATCGCCGGCAACAACCAGAGCGCGGTGCGGGCATTGCTGGCGTCCTACCACCGGATCGACGAGTCGCAGACGGGCGCGGGGCTATGGCTGGAAGCGATGGCGGCCAGACAATACCGGACCAGCGGCGACGACATCGCCGCCAACCGGGAGGCGGTGCTGCAACGCGGGCGGGCACAGGTGCGTTAGCCGCAACGGCGAGCACCAACCTGGCCGATCTCGATCACGGGCTACGACGACAGCCAATACGATCCCAACAGCAGTCACTACCACGCCCAGCGCAGGAGGAATCGATGCGTGCTGGCCCCCTCACCATGCGGGCCCTCACCATGCGGGCCCTCGGCGGCCTGACCCTGGCGACGGCATCCGCGATCGCAGCGCCCACGCCGCAGGCGGCCGCGCAGCCACCCCCGGGATTTCCCAGTCTCGACGGTTTCACCTCTGTCCCGGTGGACGGCTACGCCTCGTCTTCGCTTTCGGCCGCTTCTGCCCGGATCACTTTTTTGGCTTCGTCCACCCTGGTGTGTGACTTTTACGGGGGGACGGCGCCTCCGCCGCAACCGTCACAGGACATCAAGTGCAGTGGAGACATGCCAGGAATGGACGACGTTCCCTTTCCCGGCGGGGGCCACCCGAAACCGGGCGACTGCGTTGTGGGTGCGGTGAATTTCAAAGGGCCCGGCTACGAATTGAGCCGTATGTCCTACGGCGGATGTGATGGAAGCCCGCCCCCTCTGCCGTCTGGCGGCAAATCGCTGGGCGTGGGCCAGAAATTGTCGTATCTGAACGTGACATGCGCGGTGGGAGCCGACAGCCTCGTCGCCTGTCTGGATGCCACCAGCGGAGACCATGGGTTCGTCCTGCAACGCTCGGGAAGCTGGGCGTTCTAACCAGGCCTGAAAAAGAGCGAGCGATCAGTCCAGGGCTGCGCGCAACGACGCCACCGCATCGTCAATCGAGCCGGTGGTGGAGTAGCCGGCGGCCAGCCGGTGGCCACCGCCGCCGAAGGTGGACGCGACCGCCGCCAAATCCACGTGCGCCTTGGCCCGCATCGACACCGACCACTGCCGCGGGTCGACCTCTTTGAAGACCGCCGCCACCTCGGCCTGCTGCGTGGTGCGAACGATATCGACGACGCTCTCGACTTCCTCTGGGCGGGAAGCGATCCAGTCCTGATGCTCGACAATTGCGTAGACCAGTCCGCGACCGCCGACCGCGTCCGGCACCAACTGCGCCGAGCCCAGCACGCGCGACAGCAGCGGCAGCCATACGAACGGATGGGTATCCATCAGCGTTCGGCTGATCGCGGCGTTGTCCACGCCGATATCGACCAGCCGAGCCCCCAGCCGAAGAGCGCGGGCGCTAGCCCAGCGGAACGATCCGGTGTCGGTCGTCAGGCCGGCGTAGATGCAGTGCGCGACGTCCGGCTCGATCGGCTTGCCCCACCTGTCAAGCATTTCGGCGATCATCATCGTGGTGGAATCCGCGGACACGTCGATGAAGTTCGCGGTGCCGAACATGTCATTGGAGGCGTGGTGGTCGATGACCAACAGCTGGCGGCCTGGACCGGCCAAATCACTCAACCCGCCCAACCTCTTGACGCTCGGAACATCAACGGTCACAACCAAATCGACGTCGCGTCGCATCGCATCGGGGCTGACTATCAAGTGACAACCGGGCAGCGACGCCAGCGACTCCGGCAGCGTCGCCGGTGCGGCGAAACTGACCGCGACATCCTTGCCGCACTTCTCCAGCACCAGGGCCAGTGCCAGCCCGGCACCAATGGTGTCGGCGTCGGGGTGGACATGAGCGACCACCCCGATCGTCGCGGCGCGCGCCAGCAGCTCGACGGCGCCGAGAGCGTCGACGCGTGCACCGACCCGCGGGGCACCGGCCAGTTCAGTCTTCGGGTTGGTTGTCGTCACCGGTGTCCTTTGCGTCGAGTCCGTCCAGTGCCCCCGATGCCGGCGGTTCGGCGACCGACCCGCTAACACGGTATGGATCGGCCTCCCCAGCCGGTTTGGCACCCGAGCGAACCCGCGCGACATCGGCGTCGGCGGCACGAGCACGGGCCAGCAACTCGTCCATCTGACGTACGTTGTCAGATGTCGTGTCGCGGGTAAACGTCAACGTCGGAGTGAAGCGCACACCGGTGCCCGCCCCGACCTTGGTGCGCAGCGTACCTTTGGCGCGTTCCAGCGCGGCCGCGGCCGCGTCGTAGTCCGGCTCGTCGTCCAGCGTGCGTCCCATCACCGTGTAGAACACCGTCGCATCGTGCAGGTCGGCGGTCACCTTCGCGTCGACGATCGTCACTCCGTCCAGCCCCGGATCCTTGATCTCGAACTCAATCGCCGAGGCGACGATCGTGAAAATCCGTTTGGCCAGACGGCGCGCCCTGGCGGGGTCAGCCATCAGGCGCGCTCCTTCTGCACCAACTCGTAGGTCTCGATGACGTCGCCCTCCTTGATGTCGGAGTAGCCCAGAGTGATACCGCACTCGTAGCCCTCGCGGACCTCCGTCACGTCATCCTTTTCCCGTCGCAGCGAGCTGATCGTGAGGTTATCCGTGACCACGATGCTGTCCCGCAACAACCGGGCCTTCGAGTTGCGCCGCACCACACCCGAGGTGATCAGGCAGCCGGCGATGACGCCGACCTTGGAGGAACGGAACAACGCCCGGATCTCGGCGCGGCCCAGCTGGTTCTCCTCGTAGATCGGCTTGAGCATGCCGCGGAGGGCCTTCTCGATCTCGTCGATCGCCTGGTAGATGACCGAGTAGTAGCGGATGTCCACGCCTTCGCGGTTGGCCAGCTCCGTTGCCTTGCCTTCGGCGCGCACGTTGAAGCCGATGATCACCGCGTCCGAGGCCGACGCCAGGTTGACGTTGGTCTCGGTGATGCCACCGACGCCGCGGTCGATGACGCGCAGTTCCACCTCGTCGTCGACCTGAATCCCCAGCAGGGCCTCTTCCAGCGCCTCGACGGTACCGGCGTTGTCGCCCTTGAGGATCAGGTTCAGCTGGCTGGTTTCCTTCAGCGCGGCATCCAGATCGTCCAGGCTGATCCGCTTGCGGGAACGCGCGGCCAGCGCGTTGCGCTTGCGGGCGCTGCGCCGGTCGGCGATCTGGCGGGCGATGCGGTCCTCGTCCACGACGAGGAAGTTGTCACCGGCGCCCGGCACCGACGTGAAGCCGATCACCTGTACCGGCCGCGACGGCAGCGCCTCCTCGACGTCGTCGCCGTGCTCGTCGACCATGCGGCGGACCCGACCGTAGGCGTCACCCGCGACCACCGAGTCGCCGACCCGCAGCGTGCCGCGCTGCACCAGCACGGTCGCCACCGGTCCGCGGCCGCGGTCCAGGTGCGCCTCGATCGCCACACCCTGGGCTTCCATGTCCGGGTTGGCGCGCAGGTCCAGAGCCGCGTCCGCGGTCAGCAGCACCGCCTCCTCCAGCGCCTCGATGTTGGTGCCCACCTTCGCCGAGATGTCCACGAACATCGTGTCGCCGCCGAAATCCTCTGCCACCAAACCATATTCGGTGAGCTGGCCGCGGATCTTGGCCGGGTCGGCGCCTTCCTTGTCGATCTTGTTGACCGCCACCACGATTGGCACATCGGCCGCCTGCGCGTGGTTGATGGCCTCCACCGTCTGCGGCATCACGCCGTCGTCAGCGGCCACCACCAGGATCGCGATGTCGGTGGCCTTGGCGCCGCGGGCACGCATGGCGGTGAATGCCTCGTGGCCCGGGGTGTCGATGAAGGTGATCGGCCGCTCGGTGCCGTCGAAGTCGACGGACACCTGATAGGCGCCGATGTGCTGGGTGATGCCACCGGCCTCGCCCTCGCGGACGTTGGCCTTCCGGATGGTGTCCAGCAGCCGGGTTTTACCGTGGTCGACGTGACCCATCACGGTCACCACCGGCGGACGGGTCTGCAGGTCTTCCTCGCCGCCCTCGTCCTCGCCGTAGGTCAGGTCAAAGGACTCCAACAGCTCGCGGTCTTCGTCCTCCGGGCTGACGACCTGGACGTTGTAGTTCATCTCGCTGCCCAGCAGCTCGAGCGTCTCGTCGCCGACCGATTGCGTGGCCGTCACCATCTCGCCGAGATTGAACAGCGCCTGCACCAGCGCGGCCGGGTTGGCATCGATCTTTTCGGCGAAGTCCGACAGCGATGCGCCGCGTGCCAATCGGATCGTCTCGCCGTTGCCGTGCGGCAAGCGCACGCCGCCGACGACGGGCGCCTGCATCGAGTCGTATTCCTGGCGCTTCTGCCGCTTGGACTTGCGGCCGCGCCGGGGCGCGCCGCCGGGACGGCCGAACGCGCCGGCGGCACCGCCGCGCTGTCCGGGACGGCCGCCACCGCCACCACCGCCGGGACCACCGCCGGGACCACCGCCGGGGCCGCCGCCGGGACGGCCGCGGAAGCCGCCCGGTGCGGCGCCTACTCCGCCCGCACCGCCGCGGTAGTTACCGCCACCCGAGTCGGGGCGGCCGCCGGGCCCACCCGGCCGGCCACCGCCGGGTCGCGGTGCGCCCGAACGTGCCGGGCGGGACTGCCCGCCGGCACCCCCGGGACGGGGCGGCATGCTGCCGGGCGAAGCGCCCGGGCGCGGCGCGCCGGGCCTGGCCGCTCCGGGGCGGGGCGCCGGCGGACGCGGGATGGGCCGGTCGACGGGTTGCGCCGACGAGAACGGGTTGTTGCCGACGCGCGGGGTACGGACCCCGGGCTTCGGCATCGGGCCGGGGCGCGGGCCCGGCGTCATACCGGGGGGAGGCGCCGGTTGGCTGGGTGGCTGTCCGGGGGTCGCCGCTCCCGGCTGCCCGGGCGGCGGCGCCGACGGCCGCGCGGGTGCCGGCGGCGCGGGCGCTTCTGCGGCCGGAACCGGGGAAGCCTGGGCCGCAGCGGTTGCCGCTGTGCGGGTGTCGGCGGGCTTGGCGGGTGCGACGGTCGCTTCGCCGTTGCCGACGGCCTTGTTGATCGCCTTGTCGAGGGCCTTATCGAGTGACTTGTCGGGGCCCTTGGCGGGTGCCTTGTCGGGGGCTGGCTTGCTGCCTCCGAAGGACTCTCGCAGCCGGCGAGCGACCGGGGCCTCAACCGTCGAGGATGCGGATTTGACGAATTCGCCCTGTTGGTTCAGCCGGGCGAGAACTTCCTTGCTGCTGACACCGAGTTCCTTTGCCAACTCGTGTACGCGGGCCTTACCTGCCACTACATCTCCTGTCTATGAGGCGACAGTCGTGGGCCGCGCCTCGGGTTTAGTTATGACGCATTGTCATCGGGACTTCACGGTGTGCTCATGTTCTTAGCTACCTGTTCTGTTGCCGCGATAATCGGGCGCGCCTAGAGACTCGACGTGCTCGACCACCGCGGATGTGTCCGGTGGACCGGCGATCCGCAACGCTTTGGTGAAAGCCCGCCGCCGAATCGCCTGTTGCGCGCACTGCGGTACGGGATGCAGCCATGCACCCCGCCCCGGCAGGCTACTCCCCGTGTCAACGATCACGGCATACTCGCCGTTCCTGGTCGGCACAGCAACCACTCGAAGCAGTTCGACGGCCAACTCTCGCTTACGGCACCCCACACACGTGCGCACTGGTCCATCAGTGCTTCTGTGCGCCCGTCTGGTTTCGGGGGCCGAAAGTTCGCGCTGGATCACGGCTCAGTCTAGCGTCACTTGACCGGAGCTCAGAACCGCCCGAGAATGCGGCGTGACGTCCGCCGTCAGCGGGCTGTCAGCGTGAGTGCCTGTCCGGCGAGCAGCCTTATCCCATCGGGGAATTCGATGCCTGCGCTGCTACACCGGGTGGGCACGGCCGTCCCGTCGACGGACGCGTCGTAGCCGGCCGCGCCGCCGAGGACCGTGAGCCGGCGCAGGTCGAGCCGCCCGCCGGTGCAGGCCATGACGAGCGCGTCACCCTGCTGCGACCACAGGCCCCAGCCGGAGCCGGCGAGGAACGGCAGGGCGGTGTCCGGGCGGCGGAAGCTGTACGCGCCGGCCGGTTCGTCGTGGCTGAACCCGGCCAGCGCCTCCAGCGCCGACCAGCCGGCCAGCGACCGCGCGTAGTGGTCGCCACACTCGATCTCGTTGAAAGGATTGCGGCGCCGCCCGTCGTAGCGCACCCACACGGCGTCGAGGACGGCGCGCCCCTCGCGGTGCAGGCCCTCCCGCCAGCAGTGCGCGGCCACCTGGTACTCCGAGCCGGTCCACACCTCGTCGGCGTAGCGGATCGACACCGCGGGCCGGCCGCCGTGCGGCCAGGTACACAGCAGCAGCCCCGCGTCGTCTCCGTCGGCGAACACCCGGTACGGGTGGGTGAAGCCGCAGAACCCGCGGCGCAGGTTGTGCCGCACCACCGCGGCGAGGGCGGTGCGCACGTGTTCGGCGGGCAGCAGGTGGCCGAGGTCGAGCTGGTGCGCCCACCACTGCCCGATCAGCTGGTCGGCCAGACACCCGTCACCCCACTGATAGTCGTGGTTGTCCCCGGGCGGCAACCGCTGCACGTAGTACTCGCCGTTGAACAGTGCCGCGTCATAGGACTCGCTGGCGCGGGCGAAGGTGGCCCGGTACGCCGTCGCCGCGTCGGTGTCGTCGAGGAGCAGGGCCATCTGCTCGGCGGCACGCAGCGCGGCCAGCCACAGGGTGCCGGTGAACGGGTTGTGCCCGGCGAGGTCGATGTCGTGGGTGCTGGGCTGGATGCCGCTGAGCATCCCGGTGCCGTCGACGTTCCAGGTGCGGTCGATGTGGCGCAGCAGGCGGGTGAGGTTGGGCCAGTACCGGCGCAGCCAGTCCCTGTCCGCACCGCCCGCGCCGGCCCGGTACTCGCGGTAGGTCTTCAGCACGGTGCCGAGCATGCCGTCCAGCGCCGGCTGGTCGGGGCCGCCGATCGGCTCTCCCCACAGCTGCGGTAGGTAGGTCGGCGCGATCACCCGGTGCGGTATGTACCCCGACGGGGCCTGCATGATCTCGAACTCGGTCTCGCGCATGCTCCGTTCCAGCGCGGGGAAAGCCGCCGCGAGCGCCTGCGCGTAGTTCCAGACGTGCGTGCAGTTGAGCGGACAGGACCCGCCGTAGGACCCCGACCACATCACCGTGGAGGCGCCCAGCACCCCCTCGAATGCGAAGAACCGACCGTCCGCGGCGCGAAAGCAGGTGGGGCTGCGCACGGTCGCGAGCTGCGCGGCGAGGTGGCTGACGGCGGCGTCGTCAAGGCCGGAGCGGGCCAGTGTGGAAGTCCATGCGCCGGTGGCCTCGCGCAGCGCGGGCCATTCTCGGCGCACCCGCTCGAACACGTCCTGGGCGTCGGCGTAGCGGGTGGCGTAGTGGTTGCCCAGCCAGAACCGGGACCGCCCCCACTCCGGCCGGTCGGGCCCGAACTGTTCGAAGTTGACGTAGCGGTTGGGGAAATACCAGGTCAGCGCGACCCGGATCAACCGCGTCTCGCCCGGCTGCAGCAGAAACGGAACGCCGAGGCCGGCGTTCCAGGTGCTGCCCCGCGGGCTGGCGCCCATCGCCGACCGCGGAGCGTGACGTTGCGGGTCGGCGATGCCCGCCGCCAGGGCCAGCCGCGGCGCGCCGCTGGCCAGCGCCCGCGAGCGCAGAAACGTGACGAACTCACCCGCGTCCCGCCACCGGGTCAGGGCGGCGGCCCGCGGGTCGTCGGTGGCCAGCACCACCTGCCCGGCGCCCGGGGCGTCGTCGGGCAGCGCCGCGTTCTCCAGCACCACGCTCGTCCAGCCGTCGCGACGCCGCAACCGGTTGGTGTTGCCGCCATACCCCGGCGTGTGGACGCCGTCGATCGGGGTGATGCCATCCCACCCGACGGCGTTCTGCACGGTGGCGCCCAGCGTTCCGTGCAGCGGGTGGTTGTCCGTGTTGACCAACCGGAAGGTAAACATCGCCGCCGGAATGGAGCTGGCGTCGACATCCAGTGGCACCAGCGGGTTGAAGGCCTCCAGCGTGACGTCCAGGGGAAGGGCCGGATCCAGGTAGCCCACCCGGGCAATCGGGTAGGTAGCGCAGAAGGTGGTGCGGGCCACCCCCGGATGCCGGCTCAGCAGGTCACGTTGCCACTGTGGCACGACGTCATCGCTGACCAGCGGGGTGTCCGTCGAGTCCCGCGGTGGCGCCTGCAGGATGCGCACCACGTCCAGCGGTGGCTCCCATCGGCTGACCCGCAGCGCGAAGAACGACCCCGGCAGCGCGCCGGCATGGTTGCCGATGTTGTGCAACTGCCACTGCCGCAGCCCGCCGTCGGCGCAGACGGCCAGGTTCCCGGTGCCGATGCCACCGAGCGGCATGGCCAGGTGGGCGAACTCGGCGCCGTCGCACTCGGCCGCGCGCACGTCGTCGGGCCGAGCCACGTCAGCCGCCTACCTCCAGGTCGTCGGCGCTGGGCAGCGGCGGTCCCGGCGCCGATGGGCGGTCCAGGTAGAAGAACGCGGTGGAGGCGATGTCGTCGTGCAACGGCTGATAGCGGTGATGCGAAGTCCACCCGAGGGCCTGGATGTCCACGCGCAGGTCGGCGCGGAAATGGATGGGGTCGAGGAGGTGCCAGCGGTACATGCCGAACCGTTGCTGGCTGCGGTACAGCCCGTCCGGGCGGATGACCTGGTGCAGCCCGAGGAACGGTGTCGAGTAGACGGTGTACCCCTGCCCGGGCACGTCGAAGTTCCAGGCGCCGCCGAAGTAGTCCTCGGTGCCGGTGCCGCAGATAGTGGGGAACTCCTCGTCGCCGTCGAGGTAGAACTTGACCTCGCCCTCGCCCCACCAGCCCGGGCGGTTGACGCCCCAGGCGAGGTAGGTGCCGACGTACTTCCCGGCGCCGGGCACGGGGTCGAGGATGGGGTGCACGTTGCCGGCCGCGAGGGGGTTGCTGCGGTGGAATTGGCTGTGCAGGTAGCCATCACCGGCGACATCGACGTCGATCTCGTAGCTGATCTGGTAGTACACGGTGGCGGTCTGCGGCGAGCGGTTCTCCAGCGTGAGCCGGGCGTGCCGCGGCACCGGCATCGGCCAGTAACTGTTGAAGCCGCCGTGCGGGTTGGCTGCGACCGGCACGGAGGAAAGCTGGGCGAACTCGCACCAGCCCTGGCCGAAGAAGTCGCCGACCGGTACCTCGATTGCGGGCTTGTCCGCGCCGTCCCAGTAGGCGCGCAAGATGACGCTGCGCCAGTTAGTCGGGTGCGTGGTCAGCCAGATGTGAGTGATGACCGCCGGCCCGTCGATGGCGGCCAGCTCGAACGTGGTGTGCCCGTCGATGTGGACGCTGGGCGAGATCTTCCAGCCCGGGCCGAGGTGCGCCGCGCAGGCTGCACCGGTTCCCTCGGCGGCGCGCGCACCCCCGCCCTTGGCGCCGTCGAAGTTCTCCGGGCTGATCGACCGCGATTGCGCACCGCTCAGCCGGGCAAGGGATCGGAGGTCGGTCACGAGCGCCGCTCCTCCTCATCGCTTCGCTCTGCATCGTCGCCGGCGGTCACGAGCGCCGCTAGCGGTCGTGCGCCATCCCGTGGGTGGCACCATGTTCGGACTGGTCCTCAGAATGCCCCGGCGAATCCCCGCGGATGTCGATGCGCCACCCGGTGAGTCGGGCGGCCAACCGCGCGTTCTGGCCCTCCTTGCCAATGGCCAGCGACAACTGGAAGTCCGGCACCACCACGCGCGCGGCCCGGCCGCTCTGGTCGATGACGGACACGGAGACCACCTTCGCGGGCGACAACGCGTTGGCGACGAAGCGGGCCGGGTCTTCGTCGTAGTCGATGATGTCGATTTTCTCCCCGGAGAGCTCGCTCATCACGTTGCGGACCCGCTGCCCCATCGGACCGATGCAGGCGCCTTTCGCGTTCAGGCCGGGAACGTTAGACCGCACCGCGATCTTGGAGCGGTGACCGGCCTCGCGGGCCACCGCCACGATCTCCACCGATCCGTCGGCGATCTCGGGGACTTCCAGCGAGAACAGCTTGCGCACCAGGTTGGGGTGGGTACGGGACAGCGTGATCACCGGCTCACGGGAGCCGCGTGTCACCCCAACCACATAGCACCGGACGCGGTTGCCATGCTCGTAGCTCTCGCCGGGAACCTGCTCAGCCGCCGGGATCACGCCCTCGGAGGCCTTGGTCTCGCTGCCCATCCGGACGACGACCAAACCACGGGCGTTGGCGCGGCTGTCGCGCTGAATGACGCCCGCGACGATCTCACCCTCGCGGGTGGAGAACTCGCCGTAGGTACGCTCGTTTTCGGCGTCGCGGAATCGCTGCAGCATCACCTGACGTGCGGTGGTCGCGGCGATGCGGCCGAAACCCTCGGGGGTGTCATCCCATTCACTGATGACGTTGCCGTCCTCATCGGTCTCTCGCGCGAGCACGCGAACGACACCGGTCTTGCGGTCAATCTCGATACGCGCGTCCGTCTGGTGACCTTGGGTGTGCCGATAGGCGGTAAGCAACGCGGACTTGATCGTCTCGAGCAGCTCGGTGACGGAGATTCCGCGATCCACTTCGATCGCGTGCAGCGCGGCCATGTCGATGTTCATGCTCCGGCCTCCGTCCTGCGCGCCTGATGCTTAGTCGCCAATTCCAGCTCATTCTGGGCTGGCGGTGAAAACTCCACCTGGACAACAGCTTTCACGATTTCGGTGAGCGGGATCTCGCGTACCGTGCAGTCCCGGCCGTCGCGGACCACCAGCGCGATGGTGTGATCGCGCGTCTCGCCGACCCGGCCGGTCAGCTGCGATCCGTCCGACAGCGCAATTTCGACCTTGCGGCCGCGGGCGCGGCGGAAGTGCTTCTCGCTGGTCAGCGGGCGCTCGACGCCGGGCGAACTGACCTCGAGCACATAGGGGTCCCGGATGCCCTGCTGGCTGTCCAGCAACGCCGATGCCGAACGCGAGAGAGTGGCTATCGTGTCCAGGTCGAGGGGGCTGTCACCGTCGGCGACCACCGTGATCCGCGGCGGCCGCGTCCGCGCGTCGATGACCACGTCTTCGATTTCATAACCGGCGCGCGCGAACTCCCCACCGAGTAGCTCGATCACCTGCGTCTGCGAAGGTAGCCCGGTGGTCACGGCGAGCTCCTCATCTTGAGTTGTCCGGTCATCCGGCGGGTGTCGGTGCCCGGTTGACTTCTGGGCGGCTTTCAGCGTCCCGGCGGAACGCGACCGCTGCCGTCCCGCGAGAGCCAGCTATCAACGATACGCCAGGAATCGCGTTTGACGAGGTGATCGCGTCGTCAAGGTCCCTGCCCTCTACCAATGGCAGGATGTTGCTGTGCCTAGCGCAGTACCCGTCACCAACAGGCGGGGTCTGCTCGCCGGCGGCGTGGCCCTCGCTGCGCTCGGGGTGGTCGTATCCGCCTGTGGCGAGCTCCCACCCAAGCCGCCCCCAGTCGAAGACCTCTTGGGGCCGCTGGACCAGGCCAGAAAAGACAGCGCGCTGGCGGCCGCCGCCGCCGCGGCCGCCGGTAACCCGCCCCAGATCGCCGCCGCGCTGACGGTGGTCGCCACCCAACGTGCCGCGCACGCGCGCGCCCTGTCCACGGAAATAACCCGAGCCGCCGGCAAGCTCACGTCTTCACCGAGTTCATCGAGTGAGACGACCAGCCCCAGCCAGGCTGAGCCGGCGGGGCCACCACCTCCTCCACCCCCGGTGTCCGATGTGATCGATTCGCTGCGCGCATCGGCCGAGAGCGCCAGCCGCCTGGTCGCCACCGAGTCTGGCTACCGGGCTGGGCTGCTCGCCTCCATTGCGGCTTCCTGCACGGCGTCCTACACGGTTGCGCTCGTGCCGGGGGGTCCGTCGATATGACATCCGGCAAAGACTCCGACACCGCGGCGCTGTGCGACGCGCTGGCCGTCGAACACTCGACCATTTACGGCTACGGCATCGTGTCCGCGTTGTCGCCTCCCAGTGTCAACGACTTGGTGGTGGAAGCCCTGGACCAGCACCGCCAGCGACGCGACGACGTCATCACGATGCTGGCCGCCCGCAAGGTCAACGCGCCGGTCGCCGCCGCCGGCTACCAGTTGCCCATGCTGGTGGGCAGCGCCGCGGATGCCGCCCGCCTGGCGGCACGCATGGAGAACGACGGCGCGACGGCTTGGCGGGCCGTCGTCGAGCACGCCGACACGGCGGATGATCGTGCGTTCGCCGCGACGGCCCTGACGCAAAGCGCGGTCATGGCCGCCAGATGGAACCGCGTGCTGGGTGCCTGGCCCATCACCACGGGTTTCCCGGGCGGCAACGAGTAGTTCCGGCTAGCCGTTCAGGGCCGCCGCGATGTCGCCGGCCAACGTTGGCCCGGCGGCCAGCTGCCGCGTCTGTCCGCTGAAGCGATCGCGCAGCTCGACGATGCCATCGGCCCAGCCCCGCCCCACCACGACGATCCGGGGCACACCCAGCAACTCGGCGTCCTTGAACTTCACGCCGGGTGATGCCTGGCGGTCGTCGAGCAGCACCTCGACACCCAACCGGTCAAGATCAGCGGCCAGGGTGGTGGCTCCGGCGCGAGCTTGGTCGTCTTTGTTGGCTATCACCAGGTGAACGTCGAACGGCGCGACGGCCGACGGCCAGCGCAGGCCCAGCTCGTCGTGGTGCTGCTCGGCGATCACGGCCACCATCCGCGACACCCCCAGGCCGTAGGAGCCCATGGTGAGCCGCACCGGTTTGCCGTCCTCGCCGAGCACGTCGACGGTGAAGGCATCGGTGTACTTGCGGCCGAGCTGGAAAATGTGGCCGATCTCGATGCCGCGCGCCGACACCAGCGGGCCGGCGCCATCGGGAGATGGATCGCCGTCGTGCACCTCGGCGGCCTCGATGGTGCCGTCGGCGGTGAAATCCCGGCCGGCCACCAGCCCGACGACGTGGCGGCCGGGCTGGTCGGCCCCGGTGATCCAGCTGGTGCCGTCGACCACGCGCGGGTCGACAAGATAGCGAACACCGTTGTCACGCAATGCCTTCGGCCCGATATAACCCTTCACCAGAAACGGATACCTGGCGAAGTCGGCATCGTCGAGCAACGCGTAGTTGGCCGGTTCCAGCGCAGCGCCCAGCCTCTTGTCGTCGACCTCGCGGTCGCCGGGCAACCCGATGGCCAGCAGCTCCCACTCTCCGCCCGGCCGGCGAACCTTGAGCAAGACGTTCTTCAACGTGTCGGCCGCGGTGACCGCACGGCCCAGGCCGGCCTCGTTGGCCCAGTGCACCAGGGTGGCGATCGTCGGGGTGTCGCCGGTGTCGTGGACCACCGCTTCGGGCAGCCCGTCGATGGGCCGAGCCTCCGGGCGGGCGGTGACGACCGCCTCGACGTTGGCCGCATACCCCGACTCCAGGCACCGCACGAAGGTGTCCTCACCGACCGGACTCTCGGCCAAAAACTCCTCGGAAGCGCTGCCGCCCATCGCTCCTGACACCGCTGACACGATGATGTAGCGCACCTTGAGCCGCTCGAAGATGCGTTGATAGGCCTCCCGATGCGCGTGGTACGCGGCCTTGAGTCCGGCGTCGTCGATATCGAAGGAGTAGGAGTCCTTCATCAGGAATTCCCGGACCCGCAGGATGCCGGCGCGCGGCCGCGCCTCGTCGCGGTATTTGTTCTGGATTTGGTACAGCAGCAGCGGAAAGTCTTTGTAGGAGCTGTATTCGCCCTTGACGGTCAGGGCGAAAAGCTCTTCGTGTGTGGGGCCCAGCAGATAGTCGTTGCCGCGGCGGTCCTTTAAGCGAAACACCCCGTCGCCGTATTCGGTCCATCGGTTGGTCGTCTCGTAAGGCGCGCGTGGCAGCAGGGCGGGGAACAGAATCTCCTGCCCGCCGATCGCGTTCATCTCTTCGCGGACGACCCGTTCGATCTTGCGCAGCACCCGCAACCCGAGGGGCAGCCAGCTGTACAGCCCGGGTGCGATGGGCCGGATGTAGCCGGCCCGGATCAGTAGTTTGTGGCTGGGCACTTCGGCGTCGGCGGGATCATCGCGCAGAGTGCGCAAGAACAGCTCGGACATCCGGGTGATCACAGCGGGCAAGCCTAGCTTGCCGCGCCTATGACGAAGCCGGGCGCAGTCGGGTCGCCCGGCCTTGGCTCTTATGTGCCGGGCGCGCCGTCCTGGCCGGACGCGCCGGCCACGCCGCTAGCGCCTGTGGCCCCGGCCTCGCCCACCGTGCCGCCATGGGGATTACCGGCGGCGCCGCCCGCGCCGCCGGTGCCGCTCGCGCCGCCGGCGCCGCCCGCACCGCCAAATCCGCCGCTGCCGGTACTGCCGAGCGTCCCACCAGCGCCGCCGGCACCACCGGCGCCGCCATTGCCGCCGGTGCCACCCTCACCCCCAGGACCGCCGGCACCACCGTTACCGGCAGAACCCGGTGTAGCGCCGACGCTGTTGCCGGCATCGCCGCCGGTACCGCCCGCACCGCCGATGGTCCCGGCACCGCCCACGCCGCCGGCACCGCCGACCCCACCGTTGCCGATCATCCCGGCGGTACCGCCCTGGCCGCCGGCGCCCCCTTGACCGCCGATACCGCCGACGGGCCCGGCTCCCCCGTCGCCGCCGACGCCACCGCTGCCGTCCAGGCCGCTGGAGCTCCCGCCGGCCCCGCCGGCGCCGCCGAGGCCACCGTTACCCGCCGCGGCGCCGATGCCGGCGGTGCCGCCTACGCCACCGGCGCCGCCGTGGCCGCCGTTGCCGATCAGCATGCCGGCGTTCCCGCCGGCCCCGCCGGCCCCGGCCGCACCTCCGGTAGCGGTCGCGGCGGGCACCGGGGTGCCGGGACCACCGTTTCCGCCGTTGCCGCCGGCGCCACCCTCACCGGCCGCGCTGAGCACGCTGCCGCCGACACCGCCGTTGCCACCGTTGGCACCGATGCCTCCGTTGGCGCCGTTACCGCCCGCACCGCCATTTGCCGTGCCTGAGGCGCTGCTGGCCGAACCGCCCGGGCCACCATCACCGCCGGGAGCACCGGGTCCCCCGGCGCCGCCGTTACCGCCGGCACCGGCATCTGCCGTGCCTGACCCGGTGCTGGTCGCCGAGCCACCGGCGCCGCCGAAGCCGCCGGATGCGGAGATACCGCCCTGACCGCCACCACCGCCTGGGCCCCCCAAAACGTCGCCAGTGCTGGTGCCGCTACCGCCGGTGCCGCCGCCACCGCCACCTATGAACTGCTGGGTGCTGTCCCCGCCAGGACCCGCGGCGGTGCCGCTACCCGAGGGGTTGCTCGTGCCGTTGTTGCCCGGCGGCAACTCGCCGTGCTGGTCGAAGGGGAGGTTGGTGCCGTTGTTGCCCTGGCCGCCGGCCCCACCGATCCCGCCGTGCCCGCCGTTGCCGAGGTACATGGCGCTTCCGCCGGCCCCGCCGTTGCCGCCGGCCGCGGCGGGATCGCCGACCAGCGCAACGCCACCGGCCCCGCCGGCGCCGCCGGTACCGCCGTTTCCGTATAACAGCCCACCGGTGCCACCGGCGCCACCGATGCCGCCGGGCAAGCCGACCCCGCCCGCGCCGCCGGCTCCGCCGGCGCCCAACCACTGGGCATTCCCGCCGGCGCCGCCGGCGCCGGCGAGCCCGCCGGTGTTGGCACCGCCGGCGCCACCGGTGCCACCGTCGCCGAACAGCCCGGCAGCCCCGCCGGCTCCGCCGGCCGCGCCGGCCCCGCCGCCGGCACCGCCGGTGCCGCCGTTGCCGAACACCCGGCCGGCCCCACCGGCCCCACCGGCCGCGCCCAGCCCGCCGGCTCCACCGGTACCGCCGCGGTCGATCAACCCGCCTTGCCCGCCGGCCCCACCGAACGCGCCGAGCCCGCCGGCTCCCCCGTTACCACCCTTGCCGAACAGCCCGCCGCTTCCGCCGTTGCCGCCGGCGACGCCAGCGGTTGTGCTGTTGAAGCCGTTGCCACCGTTGCCGTACAGCAGTCCGCCGTCGCCCCCGTTGGGATTCGCAGCGGTGCCGTCAGCGCCATTGCCGAACAGGGGGCGCCCCAGCAGCGACTGGGCGGGCGTGTTCACCGCGGCGAGCATGCTTTGCATCGGATTGGCGTTGGCGGCCTCGGTGCTCGCATACGAGGCAGCACCGGCGACCAATGTTTGCGTGAACTGGTCGTGGAATAGCTTCAGCTCGGCGCTGACTTCGTGATAGCCCAGCGCGTGCTGGTTGAACAGTGCCGTGATGGCCGTCGAAACCTCATCGATACCGGGCGCCAGCACCGAGGTGGTCGGCGCCGCTACGGTCGCGCGGGCCGCTTCCAACGTGGAACCGATCCCGTTCAAGTCAGCGGCTGCTGCCGTCAATGCCTCGGGCGCCGCGAATACAAATGACATGGTCATCCCAGTCAGCCGGTGTCACACGCACCGGCACTGACGTATCGTAACGAGGTCCGTGCTCACCAAAGCGGGGGTTCGCGACAGCTCGGACATCCGGGTGATCACAGCGGGCAAGCCTAGCCTGCCGCGGGTTTGGCGGAGGGGGCTGCGGTGCGCTGACGCAAGCTCAGCCATGCGTGCCTTCTCGAAATTGATATCGCATGCGCTATCAATTCCAGTGCAAGCCACGGTGCGGGAGCGCCGGTGGTCGGCCGGCGCGCCGACCGAAAATGTAGCGTTGGCCCCGGGAATTCAGGTTCTCCTCAGCTGTGCGCGCTAGGTTACCGCGCATGGGCACGTCTGTGACCCGTGCCGGTTCCGGTCATCGAAGCGGGCCTGTTGTGGTGGCTTTGACACTTTTGTATGCGATCGAATTGATCGGGATCCTCTGCGCGGCAACGATTGTCGCAAGTCTGGGGCGTGCGCATCTCGGTCGCGGCGCGGGATTGCTGGCGTTGTGCTTGGTCGCGGTGGCGGCACTGGTTGGCTGGCATGCGATCCGCCTGCTGCTGGGCCAGCGCAGGTTGAGCGTGCCGGGCCTGGCCGTCCAGTCGGCGATTCTGATCAGCGCGATCGCGGTGGCCACCCAACGACCGACTGCGGGGGCCTTTGGGGTCATGGTGGCCGCCGGCGTGCTGGCGGCGTGGGGCCGGCTGGGGAGGCCCGATCGACCGGCGGAGCCGTTGGCCATGCCGCCCGAGGATCCTCTCTCACCGGAAGTGCGCGGTGTGGCTGGTCGGCCGGGCAAGCCGGGCTTCAGTGGCGTCATGCTGGTGGTGATCACGTCGGCGCTGGTGTTGTGCGCCCTGAGCGTGCGCGGCGGAATCGTGGTCGGGTTGGTCATCCTGGCAATCATCTTCATTCCGCTCGAGCGGCTGTTCGCGCTGCGCCCGCGCCAGATACTGCGCACGGGGTGGCGCACCGACGTGGTGCACTATCTGATCAATGGGGCCGCGCTCAAGGTCGGTCTCGTCGTCACGGTGGCTGTGGTCGGCACCGTCTTGCGGGCTTTTGTCCCCGCACCCTTTCGCACCGCGATTGCCGCGAGCCCCGGTTCGGCGCAAATTGTCGCCGCATTGGCGATCGCCACGGTCGGCGGCTACGCGGGACACCGTGCCGCGCACGAGGTTCCGCTGTTGTGGCGGTTCCACCGCGTGCACCACAGCGTGCGTGAAATGGACTGGCTCGCCGCCAACCACCTGCACCCCTTGGACCAGATCTTCGTCCGGTCCACCGCGGTGCTACCGCTGTATGCGCTTGGCTTCGGTCGATTGAGCCTGGGCGCCTTCGTCGTGCTGACCACGCTGCAGGCGATTTTCATCCACGCCAATGTGCGACTCACGTTCGGGCCGCTGCGGTGGGTGATTGCCACCCCGCAGTTTCACCATTGGCACCACGCTCGTGAACCCCAGGCCTACAACTCCAACTACGCCGGGGAATTCCCGGCCGTCGACGCGCTGTTCGGGACTCTCTACCTGCCCGCGCACCGATGGCCCGCGCGGTACGGCGTCGACGACAGTGAACCCGCGGGGTATCTACGCCAACTCGTGTGGCCGCTGCGCACGCCCGCGGCCCGGGTTCCGCAAGCCTGACGCCTCGAGCTACAGCTCCCCGGCGTCGATCGCTTCCTTGACCTCTTGCGCATGAGCGACCTGCGCAGGGGTGTAGCCGATAAATAGCGCCGCGCAGCCGACGATCACAGCCGCGCCGGCCACCCACAGCAGGCCGTAGGTGTAGCCGTGGTCAAGCGCATGCAGCTGAAGGTCGTTCATGAACTTGACCGGACCGGTGGTGCCGCCCAGGTACAGGGTGCGCGAGGTGATCACGGCCTGGATGACGGCCAGCACCAGCGGCCCGCCCAGGCTCTGCAACATCAGTGTCATCGCCGACACCGGGCCGATCTGGTCGAAGCCGACGCCGGCGATGGCCGACAGTGTCAGCGGGACGACGGCCATGCCGATGCCGATGCCGCCCACGACGATGGGCATGACGAGGCTGGGGAAGTAGGGCGCGCCCCGGTGCATGGACCACCAGCCGTACAGCATCGCGAGGACCAACAGGTATCCACCGGCGATCGTCACCACCCGCGGTGAGAACCGCGACACCAGCTGCGAGGACACACCCAGGCCGATGCCCATCGCGATGACGAACGGGATGAAGCCGACGCCCGCGCGCAGTGCGCTGTAGCCCAGGATGTCCTGCACGTACAGGCCGATGGACACGGTCAGGCTGAACATGACGCCGCCGGCCAGGAAGATCGCGGTGAAGGTGAATAGCCGGTTGCGGTCGCGGAACAGGCCGAACGGTACGACGGGGTTTTCGGCGGTGCGTTCCACCACGATGAAAGCAAGAGCGGCCGCCAACGCCACTGCGGCCGAGCCGATCGTGGTGACGGAGATCCAGCCCCTTTCCGGGCCCATCGAGAAGGCGAACACGGCGGCGGTGCACGCCAGCGTGGCCAGCATGGCCCCGGCGGCGTCGAGCTTCATCCGCTCTCTATTGGTTTCCCGCAGCGCGGTGCGGGCCAAGTAGATCATCACCAGCCCGATCGGCACGTTCACCATGAACGCCAACCGCCATGACACCTCGGTCAGCGCGCCGCCTACCACCAGGCCCATCACCGAGCCGATGGCGGTCATTGCGGCGAAGACCGCCGTCGCCGCGTTGCGCGCCGGACCCTTGGGGAAGGTGGTCGCGACCAGCGCGAGTCCGGTCGGCGACGCGATGGCCGACCCGACGCCCTGCGAGAGCCGAGCGATGACGAGCGTCACCTCGTCCCAGGCCACGGCGCACAGCACTGAGGAGATGGTGAACAGCGCGACGCCGACGATGAAGGTGCGCTTGCGCCCGATGGTGTCACCGAGGCGGCCGCCCAGCAGCATCAGTCCGCCGAAGGTGAGCACATATGCGGTGATCACCCAGCTGCGGCCGGCGTCGGACAGGCTCAGCTCGTTCTGAATCTTAGGAAGCGCGACGATGGCGACGGTGCTGTCCATGGTCGCCAGCAGCTGCATACCACCGATTGCGGTGACGGCTGCGATGAAGCGGCGCGAAGGCAACCAAGCGGGGTAATACTTGCTGGTTCGCGTTGAGGCGGTCTCCGCCGGTTGCGTTGGGTGCATCCGGGCCGGACGATCCGGGCGTGCAGCTGTCCAGTTCTGGACTGCCCGCTCTGAGTCGTTGAGAGCCGTCATAACGGGTTACCTTACAGTAATCTTAAGAATCGTTTAAACCCCGAACGCCGCGACGGCCCCGATAACAATGATCGCCGGAGGTCGGATCCCTTCGGCTCGGATCTTCTCGGGCGTGTCGGCGAGAGTGGCCCGCAATGTGTGTTGAGCGGCCGTCGTTCCCTGCTGCACTACCAGCACCGGCGTATCCGCACGTCGGCCGCCTTCTAGCAGGGCATCGGCGAACAGTTCGATGCGTTCGACCGCCATCAGCAAGACGATGGTGCCGGTCATTGCAGCCAACGCGTTCCAATTTACTAACGATTCGGGATGCCCGGGCGGCAGATGGCCGCTGACCACCACGAACTCGTGATTTATCGCCCGGTGAGTGACCGGAACGCCCGCCAGGGCGGGCACACCTATGGCGCTCGTCACACCTGGCACCACCGTCACCGGGATTCCGGCCTCGGCGCACGCCAAGACTTCCTCGTACCCGCGTGCGAAGACGAAGGGGTCCCCGCCTTTGAGGCGGACCACAAAGTTCCCGGATCGGGCGCGTTCGATCATGACGTCGTTGATCGCGTCCTGGGCCATGGCCCGCCCATACGGGATCTTGGCGGCGTCGATGATTTCCACGTGCGGCGGCAGTTCGGCGAGCAGTTCGGGTGGCGCCAGCCGGTCGGCGACCACTACGTCGGCCTGGGCGAGCAGGCGGCGGCCGCGCACGGTTATCAGTTCGGGGTCGCCGGGACCGCCGCCGACCAGCGCCACCCCGCCGCGCACGACGTCGGAGCTCTCGGAGCTTTCGGAGCCTTCCGGGGTGATGACGCCCGTCTGCAACGCCTCCCGGATCGCCGACCGGATCGCCGCCGACCGGCGGTGCTCGCCGCCGGCCAGCACGCCCACCGACAACCCCGCGTAGCTGAAGGACGCCGGGGTCACCGCGGTGCCTTCGACGGCAATGTCGGCGCGGACACAGAAGATTCGGCGGCGTTCGGCCTCGGCGACCACGTCGGCGTTCACCCGCGCGTTGTCGGTGGCCGCGATCGCGTACCAGGCCCCTTCGAGGTCGCCGTCGCGGTATTCACGCACCGACAAGGTGATTCCGGTCATCGCTTCGACGGCCCGGGTGGCGGTGCGGGAGATGACATTCACGTCTGCGCCGCTCGCGATGAGTAGGGGTAGCCGGCGCTGGGCGACCGTGCCCCCACCGATCACGACGACCTTCTTGCCGGCCAGCCGCAATCCAACTAGGTAGGGGCTGTCGGTCACCCGCCAAGCCTAGTGTCGACCGCCAGCGCGGCGGAGCCGGGCGCAGCGGGTCGACACCCATCGACCTAGTTGTTGCTCGATGCGGAGCCGCGAATTTAACCGGCGGCGGCATTTGCGACGAAGCGCGCCACCGCGTCCGGCGCCGCGGCCGGGTGAGTGTGCAGGTACGACGCATGCACGCCGGCGTGCACGGCACCGTCTCGCACGGAGTCGACGGCGTCGCCCGCGTACACCCATGCCGGTTGGTAGCTCTCGCTGAATGCCACTGCGGTTCGGTGGAATTCGTGTCCAACCACCCGCTGGCCAACCGAGTACAGCGGCGAATCAGCCACGGCGACGGCGTCGCGATATGCCAACGTGAGGTGCGGGGTGAATCGTGCCGAACCGGCCAGCACTCCGCACATCGGATACCCGTCGAGTTCGGTGGCCAGGTAGATCAGCCCGGCGCACTCGGCATGCACCGGCGCGCCCGCGGCGGCCAGCTCACATATCTGCCGGCGGACAACGTCGTTAGCCGAGAGCTCCGCGGTGAACTGTTCGGGAAAGCCGCCCGGCAACAGCACCGCGTCTGTGCCGTCGGGCAAAGGGTCGATGAGCGGGTCGAACTCGACCACTTCGGCGCCGGCAGCGCGCAGCAGCTCAGCGTGCTCGGCGTAGCCGAAGGTGAACGCCTTTCCGGCGGCCATTGCGACAGTGGCGCGGCCGCACGGTTTCTCCCCCACTGCCGCCACAGGATCCCATGGCGGATCGGCAACGCGGCTTCCGGCGACCGCGACAACGGCGGCCAGATCGACGTGACGAGCGACCAAAGCGGTCATCGCCGCGACCGCGACCTGTGCACGACGGCCGTACTCAACCGCTGTGACAAGCCCCAGATACCTTGTCGGCAGCTCCAATTCGGCAGTGCGCGAAATGGCGCCCAACACCGGGACACCGGCCTGCTCGCACGCCTGTCGCAGCACTTGCTCGTGTCTGGGCGAGCCGACCCGGTTCAGGATGACACCACAGACCCGGGTCGCGGTATCGAAAGTCGAAAAACCGTGCAGCAGTGCGGCAATGCTGTGACTTTGGCCGCGCGCATCGACCACCAGAATTACCGGGGCGCCCAGCAGCGCGGCGACGTGGGCGGTGGAGCCTTCCGCGGGGGCGGTCGCCGCGAGCGAGATGCGCCCATCGAACAGCCCCATCACGCCTTCGACCACGGCGATGTCCGCACCACTGGCGCCGTGGGCGTACAACGGGCCGATGAGCTGATCCCCCACCAATACCGGGTCGAGGTTGCGGCCGGGCCGTCCGGCGGCCAGGCCATGGTAGCCGGGGTCGATGAAATCCGGGCCGACCTTGAACCCCGCGACTGTGTGGCCCGCCCGTCGCAAGGCCCCAATCAAACCCGTTGCGACCGTGGTCTTCCCGCTGCCGGAGGCGGGCGCGGCGATGACCACCGCGGGGGCCGTTGTCACTGCACCGCCCACCATCGCGAGCGTGCGCAGAATGACACCCCACACGGCGTGTCGGCGTACAGACACGCGCGCTCGCGGGTCGAGGGCGCGGGGGCGGGGACACTCACCACTCGATGCCCTTCTGCCCCTTGCGCCCTGCGTCCATCGGGTGCTTGATCTTGGTCATCTCGGTGACCAGGTCTGCGGCGTCCACCAAGCGCTGCGGGGCATCGCGTCCGGTGATCACCACATGCTGGTGGCCCGGCCTGGCCAGCAGAACCTCCACCACGTCGTCGACGTCGATCCAACCCCACTTCAGCGGATAGGTGAACTCGTCGAGTACGTAGAAGTCGTGACGCTGCGCGGCCAGCCGGCGCGAGATCTCGGCCCAGCCGTCGGCCGCGGCCGCGGCGTGATCGAGTTCGGTGCCCGCCTTACGCGACTTACGCGTCCAAGACCAGCCCGCACCCATTTTGTGCCATTCGACGGCTCCGCCGATCCCGTGCCGGTCGTGCAGCTCGCCGAGTTGAACAAAGGCCGCCTCCTCGCCCACTTTCCACTTGGCGCTCTTGACGAACTGGAACACCGCCACATCCAGGCAGGCATTCCAGGCCCGCAACGCCATTCCGAACGCCGCTGTCGACTTTCCCTTTCCCGCACCCGTATGCACCGCAAGCACCGGCGTGTTGCGCCGGGCCCGGGTGGTCAGGCCGTCATCGGGGACTCGGAGCGGATTTCCCTGTGGCATGGACGCTTATCTCTCACTCGTTCAAGCCACGCCGCGCACGGCATGCGTCAGATAGTCGCTGCGCAACTGCACCAGCCGTATGGCCGGCGCACCGAGCTGACGCGCGAGTTGGCCGGCCAGCCCCAGCCGCACATAGGACGTCTCGCAGTCCACGACCACCGCCGCCGCGCCTTCGGCGCGCAAGCGCGCCGCCGCAATTCGGCTGCGGCCCAAGGGGTCCGGCCCGGCGGTGGCGCGACCGTCGGTGAGCACCACCACCAGGGGACGCCGCGCCCGGTCGCGCGCCTTTTCCCGGATGATCAGCTCACGCGCGGCCAGCAGGCCTTCGGCCAGCGGAGTCTTGCCGCCGGTGTCGAACCGGGCCAGTCGCTTTCCGGCGATGTGTGCCGACGATGTCGGCGGCAGCAACAGCCGCGCGCCGTTTTGGCGGAACGTAATCACCGCGACCTTGTCACGGCGCTGGTAGGCGTCACGCAGTAATGACAGGGTGGCGCCGCTCACCGCGGCCATGCGATCCCGGGCGGCCATCGAACCCGACGCGTCGACAACGAAGATCACCAGGTTGCCCTCGCGTCCTTCGCGAATGGCCCGGCGCACGTCGTCCGGCTGTAGCCGCAGCGGCCCGGCCTCCGCACGCTCGGCGGCCGACAGCAGGGTGGCGAACAGATGCAGCCCACGCGCGCCGGAGTTCGGGTCGCCGCTATCGGCTGCCGCCACCACCTTGCCGGAGGCGTTGCGGGCCCGCGACCGTCGTCCGGGTGCGCCCTCGCCCACTCCCGGAACCGTCAGCGCTCGGGTGCGGAAGGTCGGCGCGGGCGGCGCGCTGGGCGTCGTCGACGCGGAAGCAGACTTTTGGTTCGGCTGCGGCGCGGAGTCGTCGGTGGCCTTACCGCCACCCGGTGGGTCGGGATCCGGATCGGGTTGCGGCTCTTCGGCACCGGCCCGTGCCAGGGCCTGATCAAGCTGGTCGCGATCGATGCCGGGATCATCGAATGGGTCGCGGCGGCGCCGGTGCGGCAACGCCAACTCTGCTGCCACCCTGATGTCCTGCTCCTCGGCGGTGTTCGCCCCGCGCCAGGCGGCGTGCGCGGCGGCGGTCCGGGCCATCACCAGGTCGGCCCGCATGCCGTCGACGTCGAACGCCGCGCACAGCGCCGCGATGCGCCGTAATTCGTTGTCCGGTAACACAACGTCGTCGACAAGGGCATGCGCCGCGGCGATTCGTCGGGCCAGTTCGGCGTCGGCGTCGGCGTAGCGCTCCGCGAACGCGTCCGGGTCGGCCTCGTAGGCCATTCGCTGCCGGATAACTTGTGCCCGCACGTCGATATCGCGCGACGCGTGCACGTCGACGGTCAGGCCGAACCGGTCCAGCAGTTGCGGACGCAGTTCGCCCTCCTCGGGATTCATCGTGCCGATGAGCACGAATCGGGCCTCGTGCGAGTGTGAGATGCCGTCACGTTCGATATGCACCCGTCCCATCGCTGCGGCGTCGAGCAGCACGTCGACCAGGTGATCGTGGAGTAGGTTGACCTCATCAACGTAGAGCACGCCGCCGTGTGCGCGGGCCAGCAGTCCGGGTGAAAACGCGTGCTCACCTTCGCGCAGCACCCGCTGCAGGTCCAACGAACCGATCACCCGGTCTTCGGTTGCGCCGAGCGGCATCTCGACCAGGCCCGCACCGCCACTCCCGGTCGCGGCGGACAGCAACGCCGCCAGCCCGCGCACGGCCGTCGACTTGGCAGTGCCCTTCTCGCCGCGGATCAGCGCACCGCCGATCTCCGGGCGCACCGCACACAACAGCAGCGCGAGCCGCAGTTGGTCGTGCCCGACGATCGCGCTGAACGGATACGGCTTCACGGCAGCTCCATCAGACCGGAGCCGGGCCGCACCATGGGCACGTGCGGAACGCCGTCGTCGACGAAATCGTCACCGGCACGGACAAACCCGTGCTGGGCGTACATGTCGGCCAGATAGGTCTGCGCATCGATCCGGCACGGGTAGTCGCCGACCTCCGCCAGCGCGGCCCGCAGCAATCGCGTGGT
The DNA here is from genome assembly GCF_052145595.1 of Mycobacterium sp. Classification (GTDB taxonomy): domain Bacteria; phylum Actinomycetota; class Actinomycetes; order Mycobacteriales; family Mycobacteriaceae; genus Mycobacterium. The sequence goes on from NZ_JBKQOI010000275.1 coordinate 38,244, forward strand.
GTGGCCCTGGCCGCGGGCGCCGCGTTTGGTGCACAGCCGGCCTAGGCGAAACGCTTTCTCGCCTCCGGCATGCTCCTCCATCAAACGTAGTGTGCAGATCACCTCGCCGTCAGGCGTTTCGAGCCAAAAATGCCGGGTTTCGGCGAGTAGATCGCGTCCATCCAGCTCCGGGTAGGGGCAAGCCTGTTCGACGACAAACACTTCCACCCGCAATTTCAGCAGCTCGTAAAGGGTCCGGGCGTCAAGGTCTTTGGCCCAGGCGCGACGCAGTGCCTCCGTCATTAGCGCCGCTCCTCCTCATCGCTTCGCTCTGCATCGTCGCCGGCGCGGGTCATGGGCGCCGCTCCTCCTCATCGCTGCGGGTCATGATGGGATCACCCCCGCCGGCGATTGCAACTGCAGGACCTTAGTGCCCCACGACCACACTTCGTCGTACAGCGCGGGCTCGCGAGACAGCTCAACCCCCAGCGACGGCACCATCTCCTTGAGCGAGGGCAGCCAGGACGCATAGCGATCGGCAAAGCATCGCTTTAGCACGTCGAGCATGGCCGGCACGGCCGTTGACGCCCCCGGCGAGCCTCCCAGCAGTCCGGCGATGCTGCCGTCGGCCGAACCCAGCACGGTGGTGTTGAAGTCGAGCACCCCACCTTTACGCCTGTCCCGCCGGATCACCTGCACGCGTTGACCGGCCACCGTCAGCTCCCAGTCGGAATCCACTGCGCTGGGGGCGAATTCACGCAGCGCCTGTACCCGTTCGGGTTCGGACAGTCTCAGTTGGGCGATCAGATAGTTGACCAGCGTCAACTGGGTGGCGCCGACACCGAGCATCGACAGAAGGTTGTTCGGCTTGACCGAACGAGGCAGATCGGTGAAGTGGCCGTGCTTCAAGAACTTCGGTGACCAGCCGGCGTACGGCCCGAATACCAGCCACGACTTGCCGTTGACGAACCTGAGGTCGAGATGCAGCGCGCCAAGCGGCGGTGCTCCCGGCGCCGGAACCCCGTACACCTTGGCCCGGTGCGCGGCGGTCAGCGCCGGGTTGTCGGCGCGCAGGAACCGGCCGCCGATCGGGAAGCCGGCGAAGCCTTTGACCTCTTCGATGCCCGACTTCTGCAACAGCGGCAATGCATCACCACCGGCCCCGACGAAGACGAATTTGGTATTCAGTCGGTGCTTTTCGCCGGTGCGGCGATTACCGATCAGCAGCGTCCAGCTGCCGTCGGATTGGCGGGTCATATCGCGGACCTCGTGACCGAACAGTGCGGTGGCGCCGTTGCGCACGCAAAAGCCGACCAGCTGTCTGGCCAGCGAGCCGAAATCGATGTCGGTGCCGTCGGAGGCCCAGTTGAGGCCGATCGGCTCGGAGAAGTCACATTTAGCGGCCATGAACGGCAACCGGCGGGCGAACTCGTCCGGGTCGTCGATCAATTCGGTGCCGGCGAACAGCGGGTTGCCGGCCAGAGCCCGCTGCCGCCGCCGCAGATAGTCCACGCGCTGCGCGCCGCGCACGAAGCTCACGTGCGGGACCGGGTTGACGAAGCTGCGATCGGTCAAGATGCCGTTCTCGACGGCGTACGCCCAGAACTGGCGGGTCACCTGGAATTGCTCGTTGATGCGCACCGCTTTGCTGATGTCGATCGAGCCGTCGGGGTTCTGCGGGGTGTAGTTCAGCTCGCACAGCGCGGAATGCCCGGTGCCGGCATTGTTCCACGGACTGCTACTTTCAGCGGCGACGGCGTCCAGCCGCTCGATCACGGTGACCGACCAATCCGGCTCCAGCCGCCGCAACAACGCACCCAGCGTGGCGCTCATGATGCCCGCGCCCACAAGCACGACGTCCGTCCGTGCGGTTCTGGCTAGCTTTGACACCGGATCGGTGGTCCTTCCTTCAACTGTGCCGGTCCCAGGTTATCCCGACGCAATACGGGCACTGGCGACATGCGCCTCCCCGCCACCAGCAAAAGCTTTAAGCTGGCCTCGTGACTGGCTGGGTGCCCGACGTGCTGCCCGGCTACTGGCAGCGCACGATCGCGCTCGGGTCCGACCCCGCCGGCGAGGGCGATATCGCCGCAACCCTGATACGACGCGGCGAGCCCACCGGCGCGACTCACGCGGTCCTGGCCGTGCACGGCTACACCGACTACTTCTTCCACACCGAACTCGCCGATCACTTCGCCGACCGCCGCTTCACCTTCTATGCGCTGGACCTGCAGAAGTGCGGCCGGTCGCGGCGCGACGGCCAGACCCCGCACTTCATCACCAACCTCGCCCACTACGACGCCGAACTCGAACACGCCCTGTCGGCCATCGGCGAGCAGGCCCGTCCCGGCCATCCCATCAAGGTCCTGATATACGGCCATTCCTCCGGCGGGCTCATCGTGTCGTTATGGCTGGACCGGCTGCGTCGACGCGATGCGACCGCGCACGCCAGGGTCGGCGGCCTGGTGCTCAACAGCCCGTTTCTGGATCTGCGCGGCCCGGTGGTCCTGCGCCATCCCGCGACCTCGGCGCTGATCGCCGGCCTTTCTCGGCTGCGGTCCAAGGGTGTGGTCCGGCCGCCGACCGAAGGCGGTTACGGCACCACCTTGCACCGCGACTACCACGGCGAGTTCGACTACAACCTGCAGTGGAAACCAGTGGGCGGCTTCCCGATCACACTCGGCTGGCTGCACGCCATCCGCCGCGGCCAGATTCGGCTGCATCGCGGGCTCGACGTCGGTGTGCCCAACTTGATCTTGCGTTCGGATCACACCGTGGAAGAAAACGGCGACCCGGCGTCCATGCACCGCGGCGACGCGGTCCTCGACGTCAGCCAGATCGCCAGGTGGGCCGGCTGCATCGGGAGTCGCACCACCATCGTTCCGGTGCCCGACGCCAAACACGACGTCTTTTTGTCACTGCCGCAGCCGCGCCGGACGGCCTATCGCCAACTCGACCTCTGGCTGCATGACTACCTCAGCAGCGACAACACCGGCGCCTCGGCATCCTCGGGGAAGGGGTGACGGCGAAAAAATGGAAACCTACGACATCGCGATCATCGGAACCGGTTCGGGCAACAGCATTCTCGACGATCGCTATGCCGGCAAGCGGGCAGCGATCTGCGAGCAGGGCACCTTCGGTGGTACCTGCCTCAACGTCGGGTGCATCCCGACGAAGATGTTCGTCTACGCCGCCGAGGTCGCCAACACGATCCGGGACGCGGCGCGGTACGGCGTCGACGCCCACATCGACCGGGTGCGCTGGGACGACATCGTCTCACGCATCTTCGGACGGATCGATCCGATCGCGCTCAGCGGCGAAGACTACCGGCGCTCGGCACCCAATATCGACGTGTACCACCAGCACACCCGGTTCGGGCCCGTTCAACCCGACGGGCGCTATCTGTTGTACACCGACGCCGGCGACGAGTTCACCGCCGATCAGGTGGTGATCGCGGCGGGCTCGCGGCCGGTGATTCCCCCGGCGATCCTCGCCTCCGGCGTCGACTATCACACCAGCGACACCATCATGCGAATTTCCGAATTGCCCGAGCATCTGGTGATCGTCGGAAGTGGCTTCGTGGCAGCAGAATTCGCACATGTCTTCTCCGCGCCGGGCGTACGCGTCACGCTCGTGATCCGGGGTGGCCGCATGCTGCGGCATTGCGACGACACCATTTGTGAACGGTTCACCCGCTTAGCGTCGAACAAGTGGGAGCTGCGTACCCATCGCAGGGTCATGGACGCGGAGAACCACGGCGCGGGCGTCGCGCTACACCTCGACGATGGTGGCACGGTGAACGCCGATCTGCTGCTGGTGGCGACCGGCCGGTTGTCCAACGCCGATCTGCTGGACGCCGAGCAGGCCGGTGTCGATGTCGAGGATGGCCGGGTGGCCGTCGACGAATACCAACGCACCTCGGCGCGTGGAGTTTTCGCCCTCGGCGATGTCTCGTCGCCGTATCAGCTCAAGCACGTCGCCAACCACGAGGCCCGCGTCGTGCAACACAACCTGCTGTGCGACTGGGACGACACCGAGTCAATGGCCATGACAGACCACCGCTTCGTACCCTCGGCGGTATTCACCGATCCGCAGCTAGCTGCCGTCGGCTTAACCGAAAACCAGGCCATTGCACGAGGATTCGATATCTCGGTCGCGATACAGGACTACGGCGAAGTCGCCTATGGATGGGCGATGGAAGACACCACCGGAATTGTCAAACTCATCGCCGAACGCAAGAGCGGACGCCTGCTGGGCGCGCACATCATGGGCCATCAGGCGTCGTCGATCATCCAGCCGCTGGTCCAGGCGATGAGCTTCGGGCTAACCGCCGCGGAAATGGCCCGCGGCCAGTACTGGATTCATCCGGCGCTGCCCGAGGTGGTCGAAAACGCGCTACTGGGTCTGTACTGACTTCAGCGTCCTGAGCGGTTAGGCGGCCGCGGCTCGCGCTCGTCGTCGTCCTGGCACCGCGGACACAGGCCGCGCAGCGTCAGGCCGGCTGCCTCGGACAGCGCGAACGAACTGCCCGCCATCGCGTGTTCCAGTGCCGAGCTCAGCTGGCGGGCGGGCACCTCGATGATCGAGCCGCATTGCGTGCATACCGCGTGGTGGTGGGGTGCGGTGGCCAGCCCGTAGGTGGTGACACCGCCGTCGAGGGTCAACGCGTGCAGCACCCCCTGATCGACCAGGGTGGTCACCGTGCGATAGATGGTCGCCACGTCAGGCGGCTGGGCGCCGGGCGGCAGACACGCACGCACCCGCTGGTGGATCTCCGCCACCGCCAGGTGCCCATTGACCGGCTCGAGCACCGCCAGCACCTGGATTCGCGACGCCATCCGGCGCAGCCCGCGGGCGCGCAGGAATTCACCGATCCGCTCGGTGACGGCGGGGTCCAGTGCCGACGACTTTGGCGTCACCCGTTCAGTGTTGCGCCCGACACCCGGGATTGCCAGGGTTCACCGGCAACCGAGCAGCAATTCTTGCAAATCGCTTGCATCCAGCTCGCGAACGAACCTACTGTCGGGAGGTGCACCGCTCGTTGGCGCCGGCGGAGTGGCGGCGGCTCGCATCGATGGCGATGGTGATCGTCGCACTGCATCTGGTTGGCTGGATCACCCTGGTGTGGCTCGTGCAGCCCGCCCAATTCAACATGGGCGGCAAGGCATTTGGCATCGGAGTCGGGCTGACTGCTTACACCCTGGGCCTGCGGCATGCCTTCGACGCCGACCACATCGCCGCCATCGACAACACCACACGCAAGCTGATGAGCGACGGCCAGCGCCCCCTTGCCGTCGGATTCTTCTTCTCACTGGGCCACTCCACGGTGGTGTTCGCGCTGGCGCTCCTGCTGGCAACCGGGATCAAACAAATCGCCGGACCGGTCCAGGACGATTCCTCAACGCTGCACCACTACACCGGCTTAATCGGCACGAGCGTGTCGGGCGTGTTTCTCTATTTGATCGCGATCCTCAACGTGATCGTCCTGGTCAGCATTGTGCGGGTATTCATTCGGCTGCGTCACGGGCACTACGACGAGGCCGAACTTGAACAACAGTTGGAAAACCGCGGACTGATCAACCGGATTCTCGGCCGCTTCACCAAGTCGATCACGAAATCCTGGCAGATGTACCTCGTAGGGTTGCTGTTCGGTCTGGGATTCGACACCGCCACCGAGGTCGCATTGCTGGTGCTGGCAGGCACCAGCGCGGCCGCCGGCCTGCCGTGGTACGCGATCCTGTGTATGCCCGTGTTGTTCACCGCCGGCATGTGCTTGCTGGACACCATCGATGGTTCATTTATGAACTTCGCCTACGGCTGGGCCTTTTCCAGACCTGTACGCAAGATCTACTACAACATCTCTATCACCGGGCTATCGGTGGCCGTCGCCCTGCTGATCGGCAGCATCGAACTGCTCGGCATGTTCGCCAACCAGTTCGGCTGGAGGGGGGCGTTCTGGGACTGGCTTGGTGGCCTCAACCTCAACGCGGTCGGCTTCATCGTCGTTGGCATGTTCGTCCTCACCTGGGTAATCGCGCTGCTCGTCTGGCGATACGGCCGCATCGAAGAAAAGTGGACCTCAGCCGCCGA